>CADCPM010000056.1 GCA_902803315.1 uncultured Coriobacteriaceae bacterium | reverse complement strand
GGACTGCATCGCCCGCGCATGGCCGTACTTCCAGGACGAGATCGCCCCGCAGCTCAAGGCTGGCAAGCGCGTCCTCATCGCCGCTCACGGCAACAGCCTGCGCTCCCTCGTTATGATGTTCGACAAGCTCACCCCCGAGGAGATCCTTGAGGTTAACATCCCAACCGCCGTGCCCCTGTCCTACACCTTCGACCAGGACTGGAACGTCGTCGACAAGCACTACATTGGCGACCCCGACGTAATCGCCGCCAAGATCGACGCCGTTGCCAACCAGGGCAAGGCCAAGAAGTAGTTCGCCCGCATAGATCGATGTAGGGACCTCCCCTCTTTACACGCGCTCACGCTCCGCGAAATCGCGCTTTGTAAAGAGGGGAGGTCCCTACATCGAGCGCTGACCACCAGGCCACGGCGTAGCCTATGCCTTGCGCAGGCTCAGCAGACGCATAACGAGGTCGGCACCGCCCACCAGCGCCAACGAGATTCCCAAGGCCATGCAAAACGGGCGCAAGACGCCATTGCAAACCATGGCAGGATCTGCACACAGGTTTATGAGCACGCCAGGGATGCAGGCCACAAGCGCTCCCACCAAGGCGATGCCCAAGTCCAATCCGCGACGCTCGCCCTCGTCACGCTCAAATATGCGAACGACTGAAAGCAGAAGGGTCACAATCGAGACACCCAGCACGGTGCGCCCCGCCCACAGGCAGGTGCCCACCATTCCCGCATTGTGCGCATCGCAAGGCGCGGCAAAGGTGAGTACACCAATCAAGAGCAGCGTAGACAAAATCGTAAGCGCTATTCCCACCAACGGCTTTGCTTTGTCCATCAAAGATCGCCTCCAAATTTCGTTGCCCCGCAGGCTGCAGGGCGCTTTATATTTAAACAGAACGGGAGGCCCGCCAAACGAACGTTAGTGCGCCATACAATAAAGACCTTTCTTGTATGCCTACGCTGCCACAGGGCTGTGATGGTTTGACAAGTCGTGTATGATTCATACGTTGGGATTTCCCATTCGTGGGCAAGGGTCGCGTCGCGCGGCGGGCGGGGGCGCCTGACTCCGCATGGCGCGATGAGGCCAGATTGGATTGCGATGAGTCACGCTGACCTTACGCTCGTGGTGCCGGCATATAACGAGCGGGACAACGTCCGCCCGTTCCTCGACGAGCTGAGTCGCGCCCTAGCGGGCAGGGACGAGCGCATAGAGGTGCTGTTCGTGGACGACGGCGGCTCGGACGGCACGTGGGACGAGGTCGTCGCGGTCGCCCGCTCGTGGGACGACGGGCGCGTCGTGGTGCGAGGCATGTCGTTCTCCCGCAACTTCGGGAAGGAGGCGGCCATGCTGGCCGGCTTGGAGGCCGCCCGCGGCGACTGCCTGTGCATAATCGACGCCGACCTCCAGCAGCCCCCCGCCGTGGCGCTCGAGATGTACGACCTGCTGCTGGCCTCGCCGGAGTACGAGTGCGTGGCCGCCTGCCAGCGAGAGCGCAGGCAGGGCGGTCCCGTCGGCGCGCTCTCGTCGGCGTTCTACAGGCTGCTCGGCAGCGCCTCCGGCATGGAGGTGCTCCAGGACGCGAGCGACTTCAGGGTGTTCCGCCGCTGCGTCGCGGACGCGATCGTGTCCCTGCCCGAGTACCACCGCTTCTCCAAGGGGCTGTTCGCCTGGGTGGGCTTCCGCACGCTCCCCTTCCCCTACGTGCCGGAGGAGCGCCGCGCGGGCAAGAGCGCCTGGGGCCTCCGCGGGCTCGTGTCCTACGCCTGGGAGGGGATAGTCTCGTTCTCGACCGCGCCCCTGCACGCGGTCCTCGCGTTCGGCATTGTGTGCGCCGTGCTGGCGCTGGCCATGCTGCTCGTCACGGTCGTCAAGCGGGTGGCGCTCGGGGTGGACACCCCGGGCTACGCCACCATCGTCACCCTCATCCTGTTCTTCGGCGGCGCGCAGCTCGTGGCCATAGGGCTCGTCGGGGAGTACGTCGCCCGCACGTACGTGCAGAGCAAGCGCCGCCCGGTGTACCTCGTGCGCGACAGCGTCTCCTCCGAGACGAGTGACGACGAGCCCGAGGGAGGCGAGACGCGGTGAGCGGGCTGCCCGAGGGCGCGAGGAGGGGCATGCGCTACGTCGCGGTAGGCGCAGGCACGGCGCTTCTGGAGCTCGTGCTGTTCCGCCTGCTCTACTGGGCGACGGGCGGCAACGTCGCGGCGTCCAACGTCGCGGCGGTGGCGGTGGCCACGCTGTGCAACTTCCTGCTCAACAGGTCCTTTACGTTCAGGAGTGGCTCGAATCCCGTGCGCAGCATGGTCCTCTACGTCGCGCTCCTGGCCTTCAACACCGCCTTCTCTACCTTCGCCATCGGCTGGCTGGTGGGCATCGGCGCGGAGCCCGCGGTCGCCAAGGTGCTCACCCAGGGCTGCGTGGTCGTGTGGAACTACTTTCTATACAACAAGGTGGTATTCAAGTAACGCATCTCCAAGGAGTAAGGGATATGGCTCTTTCCACAACGCAGGAACAGGCAAGCGAAACCGTACTTATGGGCGCGGGCAATCGCCACTTATTTACCCATAAGGAATGGCATGTGGTCGCTATCGTGACGATCGCGTTTCTTACCATCATTACGACCGCCCCCTTCCTCACGGCAAATTGGCCGAGCACGCACGACCTGTTGTTTCATGTGGCGCGAATTCGTTCCATGGCACACGGCTTCCAGACGGGAGTTCTTCCCACTCAGCTCCACGACGTGTTTGCCTTTGGCTTTGGGTATCCGTCTGGAATCTGCTATCCAGACCTGTTCCTCTATATACCTGCGCTTCTGCTGGCCGTGGGCCTCTCTCTAAAGACTTCTTACGTCGTGTTCATGGGCCTTATGAACCTTGCTACCGCCTGCATTTCGTACTATTCGTTTTCGCAAGTGTTCCGATCGCGCTCCGCAGGCGTGGCTGGCTGCATACTCTGGACGTGCGCCCCTTATCGGCTGCTCGACGTACTGCTACGCGCCGCCGTTGGCGAAAGCCTCGCCCTTGTGTTCGCACCCCTGCTCGTCCTCGGTCTTTGGAGGATCTTTCTCGATGACAAGAGCAAGCCGGGATCGGGTTGGATGGCGCTTGGCCTCGCTGCCGCGGGCATCGTGCACTCCCACGTCCTCAGCATTGTGCTCTTCCTCATGTGGGGTGCCGCAATACTCATTCCCCTCGTGATCTTTAGGAAAAAGAAGGGAATCCTGCTTGCCCTTGGCAAGAGCGTGCTCCTAGCCCTGTTGCTTTGTGCTGGGTATCTTGTGCCTTTCCTCGACTATTACGTCCATCATGACCTACTGGTAAAAGACTTCTACTTTCCCGTGTATGAGCATTCGCTTGAGCCAGCCGAGCTGCTTTCGCCGTTCCTGGACATGTCGGGGCTCTCTCAACCTCTTGGAGAAAAGCTGTCGGCCGAGATGCCCATGAACATAGGCTGGGGCCTGCTCCTCACTTTGCCTCTTGCGGCATGCGCCTTTGCTCTCCCCTCGCTTAGGAAGCCCAAAACCGAAGGGGTCCGACCTTGGTTTTTGGTACTGGCAATCGTGAGCCTGGTGTTCATGTTCTTGACCACCTATCTCTTCCCTTGGGAATACGATGGCGGCATTCGCATCCTGGCGGCCATCGTTCGAAGAGTTGAGATTGTTAATCTTCCCTGTCGCTTCTTGGGGGTTGCGTCATTCACGCTCGTCTGTCTGGCTTGCCTTCTTACAAAGTGCGGCGACCGTCGCCTGCAAATTGCGGTTGTGGCCTGCCTCCTTGTTTCGCTCATTGAGTGCGGGTATGCCATAGGCACCTTTGTTCGCCAGGTTGATCGGCTTCCGGAGGAAACGGTTACCGCAGCCGAACATGAATCGTTTATTAGCGGGGCAGAGTACCTCTCTCAACCGCTCGCAGCCGATTTTGCAAAAGACTGGCCCGACGAGAAGTTCGTACCGCTTTCGGACTCGACGCAACTTACTGTGGAGAACTTCGATCGTGTTACGCCACAGCGAACGAAGCTCAGCGTGCGTAATGACTCCTCAGATGCGCAGCGCGTGCGCCTGCCGCTCTTCTGGCATCAGCAAAACGTTCTGGTTGACCAAAACACGGGCTCGGCTCCCAATGGCGTGAGCATGGAGTTTGACGAGGGATACGTTGCGCTTGTTGTGGAGCCTAATGTTGCGGCCAACCTCGCGATTGAGTTCCAAGAACCGCCCCTCTGGCGCGTTGCCGAGGCGACCTCGCTCATTACGGCAATCGCGCTTGTGGTGTGGGGTATAAGGCAAAAGGTCGTGCAATCGCGCGGGCTTAAGGATCGCGGCTAAACTTGCCCGCTCCCCAAGTAACGCTTAACCCTGCCAAGAGCGTGGAAAGCGCGACGCATTAACAGTCCGCGCTTCGCGAAAGACTCGCGCAACTCGCTTTCCATCGCCCCGTCGCAAGCCTTAGAGTTCCACGTGCTCCCACTCGGGAGCAGCAGGTATGGAGCGAATCCGTGGGTTGAGCGCAGCCGCTGCCGCGCCAAGCAGCGCTAGTCCCACCATAACCAGCACGAATCCCGAAAAGCCAATGCGAGGCAGCAGCTCGCCCGCCACCGCACCCGAAAAGCTGGCAAAGAACATGAGCGCCGTCATAACGGCCGCACGCGTGCGCCCCTGCTTGGACACGGGCGTCTTGGAAAACACGAATCCACTCACCAGCGCGTTGAACAGCGGCATGGGAAAGCTTGCCAAGCACGTCGACACGATGATCACGGGATACGAGGCGCTCAGCACCATGGGCAGGTATGCAGCGGCCATGCCAAAGAACACGAGCACGACCCCCTTGCCCGTGGGTATGCGATTGCATACGCGCGTCGAAAAGATCGACCCCAAGATGGTGCCCGCCGCCATGCCAACATTGGAGAGGCTTATGAGCAGCGGGTCGGTTCCTCGCTCCACCAACGAGAGGTTAACCGCCTGGTGCAGGCCAAACACGCTAAACTGCACGATGCCGATGACCACCACCGCGCTCACGATCGTCTTGCTTGCCAGTACCCATCTCCATCCGTCAACCATGTCGGACCAAAACGAGAGAACGCCGCGATTCTGCGAGGCGTTATAAGCAGCCCTCTGTGCCTCGTCCTCATCCGTGCCCGGCAAGCGCAAGAACCAGGCGCATGCGAATGCGAGCGCATCGAAAACCGCGCTCGCAAAGAACGGGAAGGCGCGCGACATGCCAAACAGGACGGCGCCCAAAGGAGACCCGGCCGTGTTTACGGCCGCGTCGCGACCTTGGTTTACGCTTTCCGCCTCCGCATAGCGTTTCGACCCCACCACACGAATGAGCGCGGCGTTGGTGGTGCCACCCAAAAAGCCAAAGATAGACGACGAGCACAAGCACAGCCCCGCAAACCAGGCAAAGGTGAGCCGGCCAAACACGAACAGGATTCCCATGAGCATCCACAACAGCGCGCACACGCCGGCCTGCACGAGTATGAGCTTGCGATGGTCGTGTCGGTCGATAAAGGTCCCACCCGTAATTTGGGCAATGGCGCTCACAATGCCGCGAACCGTGGAAAACCACCCAGCCACCGCCACCGAACCCGAAAGGTCGTAGGCCATAACCGACAGCACGATCCAATGCACCGCCGAGCCCGCCAAAAGGAAGGTGTCGGCCCCAAACCAAGCAGGATAGTTGGGTATGCGAAAGAGAGATGACCGTTTCATGACTTCATAATAACATTCGTGGCACGACGCCATACATCCTTGGGGAATCTTTCCTTTCGGGCAGCAACCCTAACTTAGGGACAGTCCCCAAGTTAGGGTTTTGCGTAATCCTAACTTGGGGACTGTCCCTAAGTTAGGGTGAACGAGGAATTTGGCGTCATGGCAACGCTGCCATCCGCAAAAAGCAGCAACGCCTCAACGCCGGCAGGCTCTTGCGCGAACGCCAACGCCTCTTCGCGCGGTAGCATGAAGAGCGGCTTGGTATATCCATCGCCGTCAATCGAGGCGACGCTAAACACCGAGGCCGACTCCACGTCGGTCTGCGCGGGGTATCCCGTTCTGGGATCCAGGATGTGCCAGTAGCGGCGCTCGTCCCGCTCGAAGCTGCGCTCGTAGAGGCCGCTCGTCACCACCGACCCATCCGTGGTGCGCACGCGGGCGACCACACGCTCGCCGCTCTTGCTTGATGGGTCACGCACGCCCACGCTCCACGGCTCTCCCCGCTCGTTCGTTCCCCACACCTTTACGTTGCCGCCAAGGTTCACAAACGCGCTGGTGGCTCCCCGCTGGCGAAACAGCTCTATGAGTTTGTCGGCCATAAACCCCTTGGCGATGCCGCCAAGATCCAGACGCGCCAAGGGGTCACGCAGACGAACCGCGTTGTTTTGCACCTCCACCCCTTGCCAGTCCACATGCGGCAATGCCGCTTCTATGGCGGCAGGGTCGGGCACGACCCCCTCCACAAAACCCCACAGCTCGCTTACCGCACCGATGGTTATGTCAAACAGCCCCTTGGACTGCTCGCAGTAGACAAGAGCTTTTGCTATGAGCTCGGCCGTAAGGGAATCCACCTCGCAGGACTCCCCCTTCGCGGCGTTTATTCGCGCTACGTCGCTAGTCGCAATGGTGCGCGAGAAGAGCTTCTCGAAGCGATCGCAGAGGCGCTGAGCCTCATCCAAGACGTCTTCGCCCACGTTGCCGCCCAACACGCACACCGTATTGAAGTTGAACAGCGTGCGCTGCGCATAGGGAGGCGAGGCAGACTTGCAGCCCGCCAGAGGCATGGCCATGAGAGCCACGGCAAGTCGCACAAGCTCTCGACGCTCGATGTTGCGCATGGTCCCCCTCCCGTTAGCGCTCGTGCCTCTCGCCCATGCCAGCCCGCAAGCGACGCCGCATGAACACGCTTCGTTGGTAAATTATAATTGCCACGATACGAAATATCGAACGACGGGCAAGCAGCGTGCAAGGGATAGGAAAATACAAAGCAACCATTGTGGCGGGCATCGTGGTGCTCGCCGTGCTGGCCGTCGTGTTCGCGCTCTTTGGACCCTGGCGCACGTCGGATGCCGGCCAACTTTTTGCCGTGGTGCACGACGCGGATGGCAACGAACGACGCCTTCCCCTCTCCCAAGATCAGACCTGCGAAGTGCAGACGTCACTCGGACGCAACGTCGTGGTTGTCCAAGACGGCGCGGCGCACATGGCCGAAGCCGACTGTCCCCACAAAAGCTGCACCCAACAGCAGCCCATCTCGCAACCTGGGCAGCAGATCATCTGCCTTCCTCACCAGCTGTGGGTGGAAATCGTGGCTCAGGGAGATGCGTCTACTCAGCTCAACGAGAATGCCGTGCGCTGGAACGAAAGCGACAGCCCGAACGTCGACCTGGTAGCGCGCTAGCATGGGAAGCAACGCTCTTTCACCCGTCGAGATTCAGCGCTGGACACGCATAGGCGTACTCGCGGCCCTTGCCATACTTCTTGGATACCTCGAGGCCTTCTTGCCCATTCCCATTCCTGGCGTAAAGCTTGGCCTTGCGAACATCGCGGTCCTTGCCGCGCTGGCCAACCACGACATAAGCGGTGCCTTTTGCATCTCGCTCATAAAGGTGCTCGTCTTGGGCCTCCTGTTTGGGTCTCCCCTCACGTTGGCCTACTCCGCCGCAGGGACGCTCCTGGCCTTCTGTGGAATGGCGATACTGTCTTTGCTGCCCAGCATGCATCTTGTGATGGTCTCGGTGGTAGGAGCCATTCTCCACGAGATCGGGCAACTGTTCGTGGCGCAGGCGATGCTCGGCACGACGGCGGTTTGGTATTTGGCGCCCGTGCTCTTGGTGGCCGGATGCGTTACGGGAGCCATCTGCGGAGTGCTCGCCGGCAGACTCGACGACTCGCTTGCAAACAAGGATGCGACGGCCGCCGTTGCGACAGCCAGCGTTTCCGAGGTGTCCGCACGGCCCCTGCGAAGGTCGTCGGCATGGCTCCTTATTTGCCTCATAGCGTTCGTGGTAGTCATCTTTCGCGTTGACGACGTGCGCGTCCTCGGCGCGCTTGCCGCGCTGGGCCTCGTTCTCTGCGCACTGACGCGCGTACACCCAAAGCGCCTATTGCGAAGCATGGCACCGCTGCTCGCGCTCGTGGTAGTAACCCTCGCGATACAGCTCGTCGTGTCTCCGCAAACCGCCTTGGAGCAGACCGCACGATCCTCTTTGCGCCTCTTGAGCGTTGCCACCGCGTGCGCGGCTTTTATGGCATATGTTCCCACCAGCGACCTCACGGCCCTTGTCGCTCGATTGGCCACGCCTCTAAAGCGCCTTGGCATTCAAAGCGACGGCTTTGTGCTCGCCCTGGATGTGGCGTTGCGTCTGGTGCCAACCATGGAGGGGCTCATTGAGCTGCAAGGATTGCAGCTACGCGACGTGCCGCAGCTCATACCTCGCGCGTACGAACGCCTGCTGGCTCGCGTATCGGAGAGGTAGGCAGACCTGAGGGCGCAGGGTCACCCGCGGAGGTCGGCCGGCTTTGGGTGTGTCAACAGAAGCTTCCCTCTGTCACACCTTGGGAACCAGTTGAACCTGTATTGCCTCAAGTCGGTATGAGCGACCGGTAGTTCCCGCAACCTCTCCGTTCCTGACCCAGTCCATCCAGCCAATGTTCTGCACGTGGGCACGATATCGCACGTCGTAGCGTTCGGCCATCTGGCCCGTAAGCCGAATCTGGATGGCCTCCAAGCGCAGGCCCCGCCCGCTCGTTCCGCTCAAGGCGCCATTGCGCGCCCAACCCTGCCAACCGAGGTTCTGCACGTGGGCACGATACTCGATACCTCCCGCATAGGGCTGCTGCTGCAGTCCGATCCTCATCCCCTCGAGTCGCAGCGACCGACCAACCGTTCCGCCCACGACACCGTCGGTAACTTGTCCTTGCCAGCCAACGTTTTGCACGTGCGCGCTGTAGCCAACAAGATGTTGTCTGTACGCATTTGCCGTGGCGCCGGGAGCCGCAGCTCCCTTTTTCAATACCAGCACCTCGAGTCCCTCGAGTCTATATCCATAGGTCGTGGTACCAGCACGTTCACCATTCTTTGTCCAGCCCATCCAGCCGACATTCTGCGCGTGGGCGCGATACCACACGTCGTAGTGTTCGGCCATCTGACCCGTGAGTCGAATCTGGATGGCCTCAAGGCGAAGACCGCGGCCGGCGGTACCGCTCATGGCGCCGTCACGCCGCCACGCGTCCTCCCAACCCACGTTCTGCGCGTGCGACCGATACTCGATGCTCCCCGCGCAAGGCTGTCCATCCAACTTGAGGTTAATGCCCTCGAGTCTCAGGCCCCGCCCGCTCGTTCCGCTCAAGGCGCCATTGCGCACCCAATTCTGCCAGCCAACGTTCTGCACGTGCGAACGATATGTGACGGCACAAGGCGGGCTCTCGATCTTGAATGTGGCCGCCTTGGCGCCAGCATAGTTGCCCTTACCCGTTACTATGACCGTGGCCGTGCCCACGTCGAGGTTGTTCTTGTAGGTGAGGGTGTAGTCAATCCCCTCGCACAGGACCTTTCCAGCAAGCATTACCGTAGGCTTGGGCGTCTGGAACTTACCGGAATACAGGCATGTCGAGAGCCCCGTAATGGTAGCGCCGTTCAACGACGCCGGCGCGATTTTAAACGTTGCCGTTCTGGCGCCCTTGAAGTTTCCGTCCTCACAGGTGATGGTAACCGTAGCCGTGCCTGCGTTCACATTGTTTGCGAAGGACACGGTATAGTCGTCCGAATCGAGCGCCTCACCGTTCCACGTGACCGTTGGCTTTGGCGTTTGTGCCGAGCCGTTGTACACGTATGAGCCTGGGATCGCAACGCTCACTTCGGAAGCCGAACGCGGCGCGATGGACCATTCGATACGACAGGACGTGCGATAGACTATGGAGTTGTCTTCGCCGTCGTCTTCCCAGTACGTGTTGGCCTTGTCCTTGACTTCTACCGTGGAGAAGTAACTATCGGCATCGACTCCCGTGGCGTTCCTGAGCGTGTAGTCGGCGCCTTCGGGAACACCGGTCTGCAGCTGCCCGTTATACACGAGGCCCGTCTTGGCCTTTGGGGGCGTAAGCTTTTTGGGCTCAACCACAAAGACGCCCGTAGCGGTCCCTTGGTAGCTGCCTTTGCCCTGAATGGTGACGGTGTGTGAGCCTGCACCCACGATGTTTTGGTCGACCACCTCGTAATCGACGCCAGCAGCAAGCGTAACTCCGTTGAGCGTTACCACAGGAACCGGCGTGAGCTTTTGGCCCGAATAGGTTTGCCGCGGAATGCTCACCTTTGCGTTGGCAAGCGATATTGGCGTTGCCTGGGTTACTTGCATCTCACGCGAAAAACTCATCTGCCCCCTAGTTGCAGTAACGATGACCGTTCCCGGCGCTTGACCGGTCACCACGCCGCTCTCGCTCACCGTTGCCACCTCGCTGCTCGAGCCGGCACCAAGCGACCACGTCCAGCCCGACTGAAGGTCTTGCGGCATGTTGTTGATGCCTGCCACCTTGAGCTGCGTACTCTGTCCGATTCCCACCTGCGAATCGCCTTCGATCGGCCCGTACACATAGACGCACCATACGTTGGTGGCGGTTTTGCTCCCTTCTGTAATCGTGCAGCTCACGACCGTTCCGCCAACGCTCTTCGCCGTTACCTTGCCGGCGGAATCGACGGTTGCGACCTGCTCGTTCGTGCTTGACCAGACCATTTGCGGGCTGGTAAAGCCGGATGCGTCGGGCGTGAGGGCAGCCGTGCCTCCCTTGGGCACATACACATCGGTCTTGAGCGCGTCGTATACCGTGATGTCGTAGCTCAGCGAGACGGATGAGTTGGACGCCAATGTTGCCGTAATGGTCGTATTGCCCGCGCCCTTACCGTGCACCACGCCATTGTTGGTTACCGTCGCCACGGAATCGCTGCTAGACTCCCACTCCCATGAGAGCGCACCGCACTCGTCGGGCGTGGTGATGACAAGTGCCTCGGACCCGTTCTTTGCCACCAGACTGTTTCCCGTTATGGGACCAAAGACCGTCACCCGCTGCGAGATGGAAGAGTTTCCGCTGCTGGCAACCACGTTGGCGATGCCGGCCGAAACCGCCGTTGCGTTTCCGTTACTGTCGACCGTAAGCACGCTTGGGCTCGACGACGAAAACGACCATCCCGTGTATTTGGCGCCCAAGGTATAGGTAGCATTCGATCCAGCGGCAAGGTACTCGGGGCCCGAGATGGTGCCAGCCGCGGCAGCGCGAACCGCGTCGGAGGCATTCACTTCGCCACAGCCGAACTGTTCGTCCCAGCCCTTTTCGCCAATGTCGCGGGCGCTGGAATACAGCAGGTTCTTTGCCTGGGTCGTCGTCATGTTTGGATTAACCGTAAACATGAGGCCTACGACACCCGCAACATGCGGCGCCGCCATGGACGTACCCGACATCTCTCCATAGCCGCTCGGGTAGGTACTGTATATGTTGGTGCCGGGGGCCGAGATGTTCTTGCTGGTCTCGTCCTTGTCGTTGTAGTTGGAACCGTCCCTCCGTTCCACGCTTTTGGGGTCGTCGCTGTTGGTGTTTTGCAGGTTTATGACGCTCACCACGGTGTCGTAGTCGCTGGGATAGTTGATGTAGGGCGGTTCGGCATATCTGGTTCTGTTGCCCGCCGATGCCACCGTTACGATTCCCGCGGCGTATGCCTCATCAATCTTTTTTAGGATGACGTCGTCATTTGCGTCGGGAAGGCTGGGCGTCTTTCCACCAATGCTCATGTTTGCCACACGAATGTTGTACTGATTTTTGTTTTTCATCAGGTATTCGAAGCCTGCCGCAACATCACCGGCGCTAATGCCGGTGGGATCGCTTTCGCTCGTAAGGCTTACCAACGAGAGCTTGAGGTGGTTGAATCCTACGCCGCCAATGCCCTTTCCGTTGTTTGATGTGGCCGCTACGATGCCGGCAACATGCATGCCGTGTTCGACAGTTGGTGTGCCGGGAGGACAGTACACAGGGGCGCTTTCTCTGGTCGTGGCGTTATATGTGCTCTGGACGTTGTCCGCGAGGTCCTCATGGAAATTGTTGAAGCCGTTGTCCACTATGCCCACGCCGACTGTTGCCGTGGCATTCTTTACGGGAGGGAACTCCCAGGCGTCGAGGGCGTCGATGCTGTCCAGGTCCCACTGCTTGTTCGCATGGGGGTCGTTGAGCGAGTCTCTTGCCGCTGTGGACGAGGTGGATTGAGCGGTGGTTGCGGGCTGATCGTCGGTCTGGGCGGGCTGCGCCTCGGGCTGGGCGGTGGGCTGCGCCTCGGGCTGGGCGGTGGACTCGGCCGCGAGGTTGGGGGCATTGGTTGCCTTGGGAGCGTCGGTGCTGCCGGTGGTCTTGTCTTCACTCGTCGCTGCAGTTTCCTCCAGCGCGGGCTCAGCAGCGGACTCGGTGCCATCGGATGCCGATGCTTGCTCCCCCACAATCTCGTACAGGTAGTTCGGCTGCGCACCCTTTGCAACGCCCGTGCTCTCCAGCTCGTAGATGGCGTCGTCGATCGTTGCGTTTGGAGCGAGCTTTGCCATCATGAGGTCGTCCGTCACGGCCTCAATATCGTTACGCTCCACGCTCTTTACTCCTGCTGTCGCCATGGCCTGCAAGAGCTGCTCGGGCGTTGTGCCCTCGCGCACCGTAACGAGCACCACGCCCGGCTCATACGCTGCGTTTGAGGCAACCTTGGGCCGCTCGACATGCGGGATGGCAGCAAGAGCCTGACGTTGAATCTCTTCGCGTACGGGGGAGGCACCCTCACTTGCCGCAGGCTCGCTTGCAGAGGTCTCGGGAGCAGGTGTGGTGCTCGCGGGTTCGTTGGCCTGCGTGGATTCTGCATCCCGTGCGACCGACGCGGCGGGGTTAGACGAGTCGGTTGCGGGCTCGCTGGGCGAGGGAGTCTCGGCGGGTTGCTCGGCGTTTCCGACCGACGTGGGTTGTGATGCTGGCTGGGTCGGCATGCCTGCCGGCGTCTGCGCATGCAGGGCCACGGCAATCGCGACGCAGAGGGTCAAAAGAATCGGAACAATAATGCGGATGTGTTTGCGTAGGCGCATGCGACCTCCCAACGTCTTTGTCCATCGAATAGGAAGCCCAAAGACTTATAGTCCCCGACCTGCACTTATTCGCTAACGGCTCGCATATCAATATCTTACCAAACAACAGGGTCGGTCCCCAAACTTCTGACTTCCGATGCTCTGCGCCATACGACGATGCGCTGCGGCCGGTAAGCCGCCCCTTCCCCGCCGGGTCCACTTTTGGGCCCAAAGGCTTCCCTACCGTGCGCACTTCTCGGTGCCACGCCTCCCGCCGGGTCCACTTTTGGGTCCACAACTTTCCCCACCGTGCACACTTCCCGATGCCATGCCTCCCGCCGGGTCCACTTTTGGGTCCACAACTTTCCCCACCGTGCACACAAATCGGCCATTTGTGCGCACGGTGGGGACGGTTGTGGAGCGAAAAGTGCGCCCGGCCCTCCCCGACCCCGTCCAGCGGGAGACGCCGAGTAGGGCGCGACGGACGCCTATCGGCATGCCAACAAAATCGGAAGTTACGAACCCCTGGGAAAGGCCGTAATGTCCGAAGTTATCCGCAGCCCCTTTGGCCAGCCAAACGTCCGATTTTGTCCGCACCCAACTACAGTTCGAGCTTGTACACGCCAGTCTTCGAGTCGTAGCCCGAACCCAAGACGCCAGAGCAGAACTCATTCGCCCATGCAGGAGTGAGCGTGGAATTGTCGGTGTCGGGGTTTATGTCGGTATTGAGCTTGTTGGTCGCCGCCAGCTCGTCGGTCCAATCCTTGATGAGGTATGTCGTCATGTCGGTACTGAGCCCAAGGTGCGAAATGACGGGCTTGAACTCGGCAGACGTCACCGAGCATGAACCGTTGGCGTCCTTGTGCAGGGTAACCTCGGCAATGCCGCCCACCAGGCTCTCGTTGGAGGGAGACGTGCTTATGAAGTTGCCCGTGGAGTAGTAGCAGGGCACCTTCTTGCCGTTTTGACCCTCAACTACGGTCACCGGCTCGATTACGTGGGGATGGTTGCCAATGATTACGTCCACACCCAGGTCAGCGAACTTCTTGGCCCACTCCTTCTGCATCTCCACGGGCTCGGTGCTGTACTCCTCGCCCCAGTGCGGGAACACGACGACCATGTCGGCAAGCTCGTGAGCCTTCTCGACGGTCTTCTTTACGTGCTCCTCTTCCAGCATGGATACGAGGCCCTGCTTGTCGTGAGACTCGTTGCCGTTGAGATCCTGCGTGTAGTTAAGCAACGCGACCTTAAAGCCGTCCTTCTCGAACACGTACACGTCGTCGGCCGAGGCGTTCTTGTCGTCTGGGTTCGCCTCGCCAATGACGTTCATCTCGGGATGCTTGGTGGCCCAGAAGTTCTGCTCGCTCCGTACCAGGGTATAGGGATCGTCGAAGTTGCCGCTGTTGTCCATGGCATGGTTGGTTGCCTTAAGCGCGACGTTGAAGCCCGCCTTTGCCTCCGCGTCACCCATCTCCTGCGGACCGTTGAACTCGGGATATCCGTCATAGCCGTCGGGCGCCGATCCCGTGTACACGTTGCCACCCAGAGGCGTCTCCTGATTGAGGACCTTTATGTCCTTGTCCTTTAGCTCGTCCTGTATGTGGGCAAACACGTGGTCGTAGTTGCGCGTGCCGTCCGACTGAAGACCGCTTTGGCGCACCTGATAGTGGAACAGGATGTCGCCCACCATAAGCAGGTTTATGTCCACCGAACCGTCTGCGGCCTTGCCAGCGGCTGCCGTACCGCCCTCGGTATTGCCCTGGCCTTGGGCCTGCTGCGTGTTGCCACCAGCTGCCCCCTCCCCAGATGCCGCGTCGCCTCCCTTGTTGCACGAGCGCATGAGGAAGAAGACCAGAAGGCCAGCGAATATCAAGACAAGTACGATGATTACGATGGGAAGCGCCGCGCTACGCTTGGGCGCCTGACCATGCATGTGCGCCGCATGTGCGGGCCTTTGCTGGCGCGCTTGCGGCCGGGACTGCGGTCGCTGCGTGCGGGGACCGGCCTGCACGGTAGACTGCCTTCGTTGTGCGTTTGTGGGACGCGCGCCCTTCGACCTTCGCTGGGAATCCGGTCGACGACGCTGTGGTCTGTTTTCCTGCGGCATCTTTTCTCCTCACTCGAGTGATGAAGATAATACCGCTCTGTGGTATAGGGCGTTCGCATATACACAAGAATCCACGTAAGAGAAACACTGTTTCGACGTCTGGAGGACGAGCGAACTTGGAAACATGCCCAGGCTTGGCATCTTGTCCCAAGTTTGGATATCGTATTTTCAGCTATCTGTATTAATAATGGGAAATGAATTCACCCTCCGCAATCGAATCCTGCGGTTTTTCATTTTTGAACAGATTCATTTCCCGTTGCATAAAATATTCAGTGGGAAATGAACGGACAACTTTTTTGCGAATCCTGGGCTTTTGTGTTTTTGAACAGATTCATTTCCCATTAATTTATAACAGAATAGCATGTCTTAGTCCGAAGGCCGCCCGAGAACTTGCCCGTCCCACGAAAAAACGCCAAATCCGAGAGGAAGCGCCTCCTTGGGGACATGAAAACTTGCCCGCCCAGGCAAAAGTCAACAAACGAACTGCCCTCAAACAGCTTTATCGCTTTAAGCGCATGAGGGCATACTGCACGCCCAGCATGGCAAAGAGCGCAACCATGACGGAAAGATACGAGTACACGGCGCCGTCAAAGCCCACCATGCGCACAAGCACCACCGACGCCAGGCACACGAAGACAAAGGCGGCCAGGTACGTAAGGGTCGCCTGCGCCTGTCTGCGCAGCACCGTAATAACCTGATACAGAAAGTCGATGGCCGCGGAAAGGCCACCTGCCACGATCATGAGGTACTGCGCCATGCGATACGGCTCAAAGTCCACGCCATACATGACGCCGTTAAGCCACACGCCAACAAGGCCAAACCCGAACAGCATGACTGCCGTAACCGCCGCACTTACCCCCAGCATGGCAAAGACAATAAGGTCAAAGCGGGCGCGCTTGGACTTGTCGGCCCATACGCTGGCTATGCGGACGAGCTGCGGCTTGTACACGAAGCCCACGATCATGAGGATGGACTGCGCCGGGAAGTATATGGCGTTAAAGTACACCTGGCTCTCGTAGGGAAGTACGCCTTCCATCGCAAACTTGGGCACCGTCTCTATGAGGGCAAACAGGAACAAGGCCGCAAACGAGGGAAAGCACTCAACAAAGAGCTCGATTATCTCCACGCGATCGACGCTGCGCGACTTGGGCGTTTCCAGCAAGGCAAGCGGCAGCGTAAGCAGGAAGAAGGATGCCACCGCCACGATTGCCATACCTATGCTCGCGACCACGAGGTTGCGCGTTACAAGAAGCAGCAGCGTAAACATGATGACGCCCGCCACCGACCGCACTGCCTGCGATACGCCCGAAAGGTAGAGCTTGCCCATCTGCTGCAGGCGTCCCTCGTACACGTCGGCCAAGGCGTCCACCGCGCGAAAGCCAAAGGCCCCCCAGGTAATCAGAGACATCTCCTGGTCGTATCCCTTTATGGCGCACCACAGCCAGCCGACGACGAGCATGAGCACCACCGTAAGGACACGCTGCACCTGATAGGAGGCAAAGGAGTCGGCCTCATCGATGTCGGAGACCTGGTACGTCCGCACGCCGTAGTTGCCAATGTACAGCAGTAGCGTTGCCGTGGTAAATGCCATGGAAAACATGCCCGCATGCTCCGCCCCGGCGAGCTGCGTTGCGATTATGGACAAAATCGGAAAGAGCGCACCCCACGCCGCGAGTCCAATGGTGTTGAGCACGTAATCGCGCATCGTCTGGTTTGCCTCGTACTCGGAGGCGCCCTGCGAAAAAGAGCGCTTGTCTGCCACATCAAGCAGGCGATCCCACCATCGATTCACTATTTGCCTGATGCGCGGCTCCGAAGAGCGGCGCTTCTTCTTACGCCTCTTCTTCTTGCTGCGAACGCCATAGGCATCGCGCGAGTCGAGCGCTCCGCGCGAATCACGCGAGCCGCGCGAACGGCGGGAACCGTCCCGCCGCTCCCGCGGCTTACGCCTCTTTTCCGTTCTATCCGATCGACGTTCCATGCGCACCTAAAGAAGCCTGAGCGAGACTTCCTTGAGCTGCCTGCCCCCAACGGCAGAGGGAGCGTCGCTCATAAGGTCGTTGCCATTGCTCGTCTTGGGGAAGGCCATAACCTCGCGAATGGAGTCGCAGCCAGCCAGCAGCATGCACACGCGATCCAGACCCAGCGCAAAGCCGCCCATGGGAGGCGCGCCGTACTCCAAGGCATCCAGCAAGAAGCCAAACTGCTCGCGCGCGCCCTCCTCGGTAAAGCCCAAGAGCTTGAGGATGCGCATCTGGAGCTCGGCGTTGTGCACACGCATGCCACCGCCGCCGGCCTCGTAGCCATCCATTACGAAGTCGTAAGTATGCGACCCCACCGAAAGCGGGTCCGACTCGAGTCGCTCGATGTCGGCCTCCTCGGGCTGGGTAAAGGGCTGGTGCTCGGCGGCATAGGCCTTGCGATCCTCGTCCCAATGCACCAGGGGGAAGTCCACGACCCACAGGAAGTCGTGTCCCTCAAGCGGCAGCTCCATTGCCTTGGCCATATGGGAGCGCATGCCGCCCAGAATCTCGCAGGACAGAATGTGCTCGCCCGCCGCAAACATAACCAGGTCGCCCGGCTCCACGTTGCACTCGGCGCGCAGGCCCTCCATCTCCTCTTCCGAGAAGAACTTCACGATGGGGCTGTTCACGGAGCCGTCCTCGCGGAAGGCAATCCAAGCGAGGCCCTTGGCCCCAAAGGTCGCGGCAACGTTGGCGAGCTTGTCGATCTGGCTGCGCGGCCACTTGCCGGCACCCTTTGCGTTGATGCACTTTACGACCTGGCCCTCGCTGTTGGCAGCCGTGGCAAAGATCTTGAACTTGGAGTTGGCGAAGAGCTTGGTAACGTCGTGAAGCTCCATGCCAAAGCGCGTGTCGGGCTTGTCGGTGCCATAGGTATCCATGGCCTCGGCATAGGTAAGGCGAGGCAGCGGCTTGGGCATGGTAACGCCAACCGCGGCAAAGGCGTCGGCAAGGACGTCTTCCAGCGCAGCCATAACGTCCTCTTGCTCCACGAAGCTCATCTCTACGTCCACCTGGGTGAACTCGGGCTGGCGGTCTGCGCGCAGGTCCTCGTCGCGGAAGCACTTTGCCACCTGATAATAGCGCTCAACGCCACCAACCATGAGCAGCTGCTTGAGGAGCTGCGGGCTTTGGGGAAGCGCATAGAAGTTGCCGGGCTGCAGACGGCTCGGCACGATGAAGTCGCGCGCGCCCTCGGGCGTCGACTTAAAGAGCGCGGGCGTCTCCACCTCCATAAAGGCACGCTTGTGCAGCGCCTCGCGAATCGCAAAGGTAAAGTCCGAGCGCAAACGCATGTTTTCCATCATGGACGGACGACGAAGGTCCAGGTAGCGGTAGCGCAGGCGAACGTCCTCCGACACCTCCAGGCGATCCTCGATCTGGAACGCCGGGGTCTTGGCGGTGTTGAGCACCTCTATGCTCGAGACAAGAACCTCGATTTCGCCCGTTCCGAGCTTGGGGTTCTCCATGCCTTCGGGGCGCTTGCGTACCACGCCCTCCACCTTAATGGGCCACTCGGAGCGTACCGTCTCGGCGGTGTGGAATGCGGTTCCGCCAGAGTTGTCGGGGTCAAACGAAATCTGCGTCACGCCTTCGCGGTCACGCAAGTCAATGAAGATAAGACCGCCGTGATCGCGGCGATGCCAAACCCAGCCCGTGAGGGTAACCTTAGACCCAATGTCTGTGGACCTCAGCTCGTCGCAGGTGTGGGTGTGCATGGAAAACGTGCTCATGTAGTTCCTTTCGTTTCTTCCCGTCCCGTGTCGGTACGGACGGGCAAGCCAACACACTGCATCAAGGCGTAAACGGCACCTCGACACACGGCGCAATATTCTACTACGACTTTGCACGCTCGCCACGGTATAAAACACACGCTCGATGTGACGCTCTGGAAAACCACAATTGCGGGGCGATGGCATGCCGCTCCATCGCTCGCAGCCCCGCGCCCGCGGCGTAGCCCACATGCGGCTCCGCGCTCGCTTCGCGCGCTCACTTCGTGAGTCGCCACCTGTGGGCCGCGCCGCGGGCGCGGGGCTGTGTCATGGCCCACATGCGGCTCCGCGCTCGCTTCGCGCGGGAACTCGCATGGCTTGCTTTTCACCACCCCCTTGCGGACTCGGCTTGTCTTTAGGACCGAGCCTGTAGATGTTTTGCTTCACATCCCTAAAGGTCTCAGTTGCGGTATGCTTTAGCACACCGTTAAAACGAAGGACCAATATGGCTGAAAATCAAAGCGACACGAACGACAAACGGAAGCATCTTCGCATGGACCTGCCCTCCATTGAAGACGGCGGCTTGGGCGACCACACCGTTGCCTCCCCCGCGCTGGGCTTTGGCATGGACCGCGAGGAGGAGTCCGAGGAGATCAAGCACCTGGAAAGCGAGCAGGCCGCAAACATTCAGGGCGCTGCGACGTGGACGCCCAATCAACAGCCCGCTATCCCCGGCTCCCAAAACCCTTACGACCAAATTGACCAATCGCCCATAGAGACGCTTAGTAAAAACGAGGTGGCGGCAGTCAACGTAGAGGACCGCTCGTATTACGTAAGCGACGCGCCCTCCCCCTACCTATCCAAACGTCAGGCACGGGAAGACGTTCAGACGACCAAGCGCAGGCATTCGCGCATCACGACCGTCCTTGTGATTTTGTTCGTCTTGGGCGTATTGGGTGCTGGCGGCTGGTTCTTGTGGAACAACATGGACCACGAACCGCCAAAGAGCGTCGAACGCTATGAGTCGGCGGAAATCGAGAAGGCCGAATACCTCGAGGCCATAGACACCACCTCGTTGGTACGTCCTGCCGATGAGGTAACAATAACTCCAGGAGTGTCGGGCACCATTACCGAGGTGCATGTCGAAAAGGGGGCAGAGGTGCAGGAGGGCGATCACCTCTTTCACCTAGACAACCCCACCATATCGGATGCGCTCAACAAGGCGCAGCAGGCGCTCGACTCGCTCAAGGAGGACGTGCAGAGGAAAAACGAAGCGCTGCAACGCGCAAACGAAGAGGTTGCCAAGGCGCAGGGACAAACGACGAGCAATAGCAGCAGCAGTAGCAGCAGCTCATCCAGCAGCTCATCGACCACCTCATCATCCCTTGAGTCGGCACAAGCCAGGGCAAAGGCGGCTCAGGCCGATCTGGACGCCGCCAACGCAAGTCTGGCAAGTGTTCAGGAAACATATGACCACGCACTCGAGCAGCTCGACACACTCGACGTATTTGCGTCCATATCCGGCAAGGTCACCGAGCTCAACGATCAGGCCAAGGAGGGCAACGCGGTATCGGGCTCAACTCGCCTGTGCACCATCTCCGACACATCGCGCTACAAGATCGTGGTGGAGATTCCCAAGTCCAATCAGAACAACGTGACGGAGGGACAAGAGGTCCGCCTTACCTTCCCCGCCATCAAAGACCTGACGGTTACCTCCACCGTAAGCTCCATCGATGAAGCAGAGGAAAACGACGAGGTTGTCCTTGCGACCGTATTCATCGACAATCCCGACGAGCGCATAACCACCGGTGCCGCTGCCGAGGCCTCCGTAATCCTCAAGAGTATTCCGGATGTGTACATAGTTCCCTACGAGGCTCTTCGCATAGCAGAAAACGGAAGCACGCACCTCGACGTGCTGCTCGACCCCTCTCGCGGCATCGTGACCGACGTGCCCGTGAAAGTGCTCGCCACCGACAGAACGAAGGCAGCGGTTGAGGCCGACAACATCCAGGCAGGCAATGAGGTCCTGCTGCCAAAAGAACAGCAGTAGCGTAGGCCCTAACTAAGGGACAGTCCCCGAGTTGAGGTTTGTAACACAAAACCTCAACTCGGGGACTGTCCCTTAGTTAGGGTAAATCCAAGTCGCTACACCACGCGGAGCATGCCGTCCTCTACGTTAAATCCTTCGCCAAGTATCTCGGTACACATCTGCGAGACCTCTTCGGGCGGCAGGTAGTCCCATCCCGTCTGTCCCAGCTCCTCGTTGTAGTTGCTGAGGAGATACACCGAGTAGTCGCCCCTGTTTGCGCGATACGTCACAACCGGCTTGAGCACGGCACTCTTTACGCTGCAGGCGCCCTTGTCGTCGCGCGCGAGCGTAACCTCTGCGAGTCCGCCCACGTTGTTTTGCCTATCGAGCGACGAGACGAAGCAACCGAGCGAATAGAAGCACACCGTTTTGTGTCCGTCGGGTCCCTGCAAGATTTCCGTCCGCTGCAACACACGAGGGTGCGTGCCTATAATCACATCCACACCGTTGTTGGCATAAATCTGTGCGTAGCGGGTTTCGTCCTCCGTCGTTTCGGTGTCGTTCTCCTGACCCCAATGCGGGCATGCAACGATCATCTGCGCGCCAGCGTCGCGAGCCCGCTTTACGTCGTTGCTGATCTTTTGTTCATCGAGGGCAGACAGGTAGCGCACGTCCTCCTCGCCGACGTCCCACGTGTGGTTAAGAATCGCAACCTTAAAACCGTCCTTCTCAAAGACATACACGTTGTTCGCGTAGCCGTTGCTAACCACGCTCTCTTCCACCTCGGGATCCGACACGCCAAGCAGGGGAATCTTGGGGTATTCCGCATTCCACCAGTTAAGTTCGTTGTGCAATCCCTGCGTGTTATTGTCCATCGTGTGGTCGGTCGCGCGCAGAATCACGTTAAAGCCAGCTTCCACCTCTGCTCGGCCCAATTCCTGAGGTGCGTTGAGGGGATCGTACCCGCCGTAGCCAAACCCCTCTCCCGGCAGATTCGTTTCCTGATTTACGATGCGTATGTCGTTCTGCTTTATTTCGGCCGATACGTTTGCGAAGAGCGGCGTAAAGTCGTAGCTGCCGTTATCCTTTAGCCCGCTATCCAGCGCCGAGCTGTTTAGTATTACGTCACCCACCATCGCAAGGCTAATCTGAGCAGGTTGCACCGTTGGAATGGCCTCTTCTTGCGTTTCGGCCGTCTTCGCCGGTTCCTCGTTGCCATTGTTTGAGTTGAGCAATGGCATATCCAGTATGCGCTGGCCAAACAAAATGCCCGCACCACCGATTATTGCGATGAGCACGATGGCGCTAATCCATTTGAACACCCTGCCCGCGCGACGTTTGCGGCGGTATTCGGAAATACCAGCCGAACGCGAAAAACGCGAATATGATGAGTCCGCACGACGAGGTGAGCCTGGACCGTTGTTGAGTTCGTCGCCCATGTGCTTTCCTTCCCGCACCATATGCATGCCAGTCCATAATACGATGAAATGCGTCAAAATGTGAGATGAACCTCACAAGAAAGGATGCTTGTGCAATATAAAACAGTAATCTTCGACCTTGACGGAACCCTTCTTAACACCCTGGACGACCTGCATGCCTCTACGAATCACGCGTTGGCTTGCCACGGCATGCCCCCGCGAACCAAAGACGAGGTGCGTCGATTCGTGGGGAACGGCATATACAACCTCATTCGGCAAGCGGTCGTTCCTGGCACCTGTGATTCGACGATCGAAGAGGTGCATGCGACCTTTGACGCGCATTACGCCAAACACAGCCTCGATCGCACGGCGCCGTATGAGGGCATCTCTTTGCTTTTAAACAACCTCAAGGCGGCAGGCGTACGCTGCTGCGTCGTTTCCAACAAGGGCGACTACGCAGTCCAGCCCTTGGTGCAGCATTTCTTCCCCAACATCTTTGACGTTGTGTGCGGCGAGCGCGAGAAGGAGGGCATTCGGCGCAAGCCATGGCCCGACACCGTTCTTACGTGCATGGAGTCTCTTGGGATGGAAAGAGAGGACTGCGTTTACGTGGGTGATTCGGAGGTGGATGTGGCCACGGCCCAGAATGCCGGCATGGATCACATCATCGTTCTGTGGGGCTTTAGGAGCGAGGGATTCCTTCGTCAAAGCGGCGCGCGTACCTTCGCGCGCACGCCAGAGCAGCTCGGGGAGCTGTTGCTTGGGGAGTGACCGTACCGCGCAGGCGACAGTCACCGTCCCTTTGGCAAAACAGTCATGTCACACGGGTGCGTATGCGCTAAGATGGTACTACATTGTTTAGTCCCTCTCTCGAAAGGAGCGGCCATGGGCAAGAAGGCAGCGGAGGCTCTAAAGATAAGCTACAACGAGCTGGATGAGTACCTGCACATCAATCATTCCATCTACATGCGTTTCGGTACCAAGGTTTACTACATTACGGACGCAAACGAAAACTATTGGCGCGCACAGGATACTTCCATCCGCAACCATAAGAACCACTTCGTGGACTGCAGCGAGTTGGTACCCACGGTCGGCGAGTTCCTCTCCCTTCGTTTTGCCAATGGCCACACCATTGAGGAAGTCTTCGACCAGTGCACCTTCTATGCATCCGTAAAGGGCGAGAAGGACGCATAGACTCACGAACGGATGGGCCGACTGAGCTTTGTGCGCAGTGGGATCCTAAATAGGGGACAGTCCCCAAGTTAGAGTTTTCGTAAACCCTAACTTGGGGACTGTCCCCTACCTAGGGCCCTATTCCTCTGGCATCACGCCATCTTCGGGACGCTCAAGCGAATGGATGAGCGAGCGGAACTCGTTGTCCACCGCATGCTTGCGCGGCGACTTCTTTGCATAGCGCTTTACGGCTGCCGCAGACTTGTTGATGGCCTGCAGCGTTCCCGGGCCAGCAACGCAACCGCCTGGGCAAGCCATGCCCTCCAGCAGGAACCCGTCGTACTTCCCACGCGTGGCGTCGCGCAGCATCTTGCGACAGTCATCCAGTCCCTCGGCATTGAGCACCTTGACGTCGAGGTCGGGCTCACGCTCCGCAATGACGTTTACCACCGCGTTTGCCACGCCGCCGGCAACGGCAAAGTTGCGGCCGTCCTCGGAGGCATACTCGAACGAGGAGTTCTCGTCGTCCTCCAGGCTCAGGTAATCTATGCCCTTGGCACTCATCATGCCGGCCATTTCCTCAAAGGTGAGCACGAAGTCCACCTCGGAGCGCACCGACTCGCGCATGGCCTCGAGCTTCTTTGCCGAGCACGGGCCCACAAACACGATCTTCGAATTCGGCCTGTACGCTCGCACCATTCTTGCCGTAAGCACCATGGGCGTCAGCGCCATGGAAATGCATTCCTTGTGGTCGGGGAACTCCTGCTTTGCCATCTCCGACCAGGCTGGGCAGCACGACGTTCCCATAAAGGGTATCTTATCGGGCACTTCGTCCAGGAACATGTCGGCCTCTTCTATGGCGCAAAGGTCCGCTCCAACGGCAACCTCCTCCACGCCGGCAAAGCCAAGCTTGGCAAAGGCGTTGCGAAGCTTGCCCACGTTTCCCTTGCCGCCAAACTGGCCCACAAATGCCGGCGCCACGATGGCGATCACCTCGTCGCCGCCAATAATGGAGAAGATCACCTGCGCGATCTGGCTCTTGTCGGCAATGGCGCCAAACGGGCAGTTGATGAGGCATTGCCCGCACGAAACGCACTTGCTGTAGTCAATGTCCGCGCGACCGTTTTCGTCGGAGCCGATGGCATGCATGCCACACGCATCGGCGCAGGGGCGCGTGTAGTGATGTATTGCGTGATAAGGGCACGTGCGCTCGCACATACCACATTTGATGCACTTCTCTTGGTCGATGATCGCCCGCTTTTGATGGAAGGTGATGGCCTTCTTGCGGCAAATCTCGCGACACGGGTGCGCAAGGCAGCCCTGGCACATGTCGGTAACCATGTACACGTTGTCCTTGCAGGCGTTGCAGGCGAACTTTATGACGTTGATGAGCGGCGGGTTGTAATAGGTGTCGGCAACGGTGGCGTCGGAAAGTCCCTCGCTCACACGGATGGGGCGGTCGACACCCCTTAGGTCGAGGCCCATAGCCAGGCGAATGCGCTCCTCCACGATGGCGCGCTCCAAAAAGACGCTTTCGCGATAGGTGGCTACGTCACCAGGCACGATCTGATACGGAAGCTGGTCGAAGTGCACGTCGAAGTCCGCATCGGTCCAATCGGGATTGTTTACGATGTCGTAGACGATCTTTGCCACTTCAGCAAACACGCGCCGTCGGATATCGGTGAGGTTTGTGTACACGCCTCGCATGGTATCGGCCATAGGAACCCCTCTCCCCAGGTCGCGACCGGACCTTTGCGCCGGATTTCGCTCTTTCTACCTTAGTATGAATCAAATCCGGTAAATAAGGCTCGCACAGACTGGCCAAACGCCCTGCTCTTTCGGTGACTATGCTGCCATGGCTCATCCCCACGCCTGCGATGCGGCTCGCATGCGACTCTGCGCTCGAACAGTGCTGCGCTCGGCGAGGGGAAGACGAAAGTCCCCGTGCTCAAACAGCGCTTCGCGAACTGCGTGCGGTGACTTTCGTCTCCCCCTCGACCGTCGCTGCGCGAACTGCGCGCCCTTACAGGCTTGTCGCTCAGTGCAGGCCAAAACGCGCAAGTGCCTCGTAGCGCGGACGGGAGCCGCTCAGGTCCGACGAGAAGAGCGTCACGGTGTCGATCGTCCCCCGCTCGACGCAGGGCATGGGCAATGCCACGTGCGAGACGTCCGCGCGCCTCATAAGCGTAACGTGCGGCACGAATCGCTTGTGCTCTGGCGTGTACCCCACTGCCGACAAACCCTTCTGCACCGCGGAGGCCAGCGACGCCCATTGCTCGTTACCGCTGCAGAACCCCTGCCAGAGCGTGGCGCTATTCGCACGGCCGAACGTGCCCAAGGCACCCAAAGTGGTCTTGAAGGCAGCGCAACTCTCGCACGCCTCGTCGAGTGTGGACTCGAGCTCGGCCACTTCGGACCCCGCCCGCTCGCCCAAAAAGGCGAGCGTCACGTGAAAGGAATCCGATGCCACAAAACGGCCGTGCACGCAGGAACGCACGAGAGCCGAGGTCTCGCTAAGAGCCTCCACCAAATTTGGCGGCAACTCCGCCGCAACGAACAGCCGCATAGGATTTAAGCCAAGCGCTCAATAACAGCCTGCGCCAGATCGGCAAGGGGGACTTGCACCTGCTCATGCGTCGCCATATCGCGCAGCGTTGCCATGCCAGCCGCTACCTCGTCGGTACCCAGCACCACGCACAGACGTGCGCCGAGCTTGTCGGCCTGCTTGAACTGGCTCTTGAGCGAACGACCCTGTGAGTCGGTCTCGGTACGTACGCCTGCCTTACGCAGCGCGAGCGCCGCGCCGAACACCGAAGGACGTACGTCGGGCGTGCAGGCCACATATACACAACTCGGATCGTCGCCCCCAAGCTCCTTGCCCTGCGCTTGCAAAGCCAGCGCAATGCGCTCAAAGCCCACGGCAAAGCCCAGGCCAGGGGTGGGCTTGCCGCCCTCGAGCTCCATAAGGCCATCGTAGCGACCGCCACCGCCAATGGCGCCGACTCCGGCTCCCTCCACCTCAACCTCAAACACGGTGCGGGTGTAGTAGTCCAAACCACGCACGAGCGTGGGGTCTTCCACATAGCGCACCCCCGCCTCATCCAAGTAGCGCTTTACCTGCGCATAGTGAGAGGCGCATTCTTCGCAGAGGTTGTTCGGCGCAAGCGGTGCGTCCTTCATGACCTCGCGGCAGTGATCGTTCTTGCAGTCGAAGGCGCGCAGCGGATTGAGCTCGGCACGCTCCAGGCAGTCGTCGCACATCTGGTCCTTATGGTCGAGTATGAAGGAGCGGACCTTCTCACGATACGCGGGTCGACATGCGGCGTCCCCCATGGAGTTGATAACGAGACGCAGCGATTCGGGATTAAAGCCCAGGCGCTCGAAGAACGTCATGAGCATGATGATGCATTCCGCGTCCGCCGCTGGATCGGAGGCTCCGAGCCATTCCACGCCCACCTGGTGGAACTGGCGAAGACGACCCTTTTGCGGCCGCTCTCCCCTAAACATGGGGCCGGCATACCAAAGCTTCACCGGCGCGCCTCCCTGAGGCACGAAGTTGTTCTGCACCGCGGCGCGAACGACGCCAGCCGTTCCCTCGGGTCGCAGGGCAAGGCGCTGCTTGGGCTTGAGGCCGCTCTCGCTTCCCTTTGCCAGCAGGCTTTCCACCAACGCTCCCGAGAACACCCTAAACATCTCTTTCCTTACCACGTCAGTGGACTCGCCAATGCCGTGGACAAAGGTGGCAACCTGCTCGATAGCGGGCGTCTCGATCATGTTGAACCCATAGGTTCCAAAGACTTCGCGTGCCACATCGTTCATATGCTGCCAAGCACGCATGTAGCTGCCGTATAGATCCTCGGTTCCCTGAACCCGCTGCGCCATAATATGTCTCTTTCACTCGCCAACAGTCCGTGTAGTATAACGTGAAACTCCGTTCTTGTTCGGCAATAGTTGCAATAGCGCCCCCGAACCTGCGTCCGTCCGCAGACGACGACTCACGGAGTGAGCGAGCGAAGCGAGCGCGGAGTCGCATGCGGAAAGAACGCGGGTTCGGGGGCACGGCCAGGCGTTACGCTCGCTTACGCGATCTTGACAACCCAGCCGAACTTGTCTTCGATCTCGCCCGCCTGAATGCCCGTAAGGGTCTCGCGCAGCTTTGCCATAACGGGGCCCACGTGCTCCATGCCAGCGCCAAAGACGTGCTCGCCTCCCTGCAGGTCCACGACCTTGCCTACCGGGGAAATAACGGCAGCGGTACCGCACATGCCGCACTCTACGAACTGGTCGATCTCGTCAAAGCGGACCTGACGCTGCTCGACCTTCATGTTGAGCATCTCCTCGGCCACCTGCACCAGGGAACGGCGCGTGATGGAGGGAAGGATGGAATCGGTGGCGGATTGCGGAACGACGACCGTGCCGTCTTCCTTTACGAACAGGAAGTTCGCGCCACCAGACTCCTCCACATACGTATGTGTCTGCGGATCGAGGAACATGTTGTCCGCGAAGCCCTCCTCGTGCGCGAGCACGCTGGGATACAGGCTCATGGCATAGTTGAGACCCGCCTTGATGGCGCCTGTGCCATGCGGTGCCGCGCGGTCATACTCGGGCACCTTAAGCGCAACGGGCTTGACGCCGCCCTGGTAGTAGGGGCCAACGGGTGTCACGAGAATACGGAACTGATACTCGGTGGCAGGCTTCACGCCAATGACGTCGCCCGTGGCCACCATAAACGGACGGATGTAGAGCGCCGCGCCCGAGCCAAAGGGAGGCACCCATGCCAGATTGGCCTCAACGACCTTCTTTACCGCCTCCACAAAGCGATCCTCCGGGAAGGCCGGCATGCAAATGCGGCGAGCGGAATCCGCCATGCGCTGGGCGTTCATATCCGGGCGGAAGCACACGATGCTGCCGTCCTTGGTGGTGTAGGCCTTCAGGCCTTCGAAGACTTCCTGACAATAGTGGAAAATGCCTGCGCACTCGCTCAGCTGCAGGGTGTGGTCGGGCGTGAGGATGTCTTCTCCCCAGGCGCCGTCCTTGTAGTTGCACACATAGCTATAGTCGGTGGGCATATAGCTAAAGCTCAAGCTGCCCCAGTCTATGTCTTTCTTTTCCATGATCGCGTTTCCTTTCGTAGGACCTCTTCGATACAGGGCATTATAGCCCCGCTTTATTTCGTACCGTAGAACAACTTAATAAATTGAGAGGGATGCGTAATTGATGACAAGGGCAGCCGCGCCCCCCTCGGCGGCCGCGTCCCCCTCGGCGGCCGCGCCACTCCGCGGCAGGACCCCGACTCCCCCATATACGCCAGCGAGCAGGCGCGACAAATAGGAAAGGGCATACCAGCACCAATATCCGGCACACAAAAAAGCAGCCCCTCAAGAGGGGCTGCTCAACGATCTATATGCTCCGTGCTTACTGCTTAAGAGTAAGGATGTTGATGGAGCTGTTGCCGTAGAGATTGCCGAGGTAGTCCGTAACCGTCTTCATGTACTCGGACTGCGCCTCGGAGTACTTGGAATATGCCGTTTGGTAGGCAGCGTAAGCAGCCAGGTAGTTGGCGCTGTCGTTCTTCACGTCGTAGCTGGCGAGCGCCTGGGCGTAGGGGCCATCCTCGCTCTTCCACTTGTTGCCTTGGGCATCCCACTCGTCACCAGCGAGGTTGATGATGTACTTGGCGTAGTCGGCGGAAGTCTTGTTGTAGGCCTCCTCCTGGTTCTTCTTGATCTCGTCGTCGCTCAGAGCAGAACCATCGTCTTTGGTGGTCTTGTACTCAGGCTCCTTGGGCATCTCGGGCTCGGTTACGCTCATCTCGCCACCGACCTGCTTCTGGAGCTCGCTGATGCGGTAGGAATCCGTGAGGAGCTTCTTTACGGTGTTCACGTCGATGTTGTTGCTCGTGGCAATGGACTCGAAGTCGGGAGTCTGGCCAAGGGTCTTCTCCGCATAGTTAAGGAGGTCCTCGTCGCTCGGGTTGATGCCGCGCTTCTCGGCCTCACCAATGGCAATGGTGTTGCGCACGGCATAGAGGATGTTGTCCGCGCTTGGCACGGTGTAGTTGCCGCTCTCGTCCTTGGAGGACTCAAGCGAGGAGGTCATCTCGATAACCTGACGTGCCGTAATATTCTTTGCTGCGCCATTGTCGGAATAGTTGGCAACAACCGTATCGAGCTCTTGCTCGGTAAGCGTGGTCTTGTTTAGAGCGGCGCCAGCTCCACCACCAAGGGCAAATTTACCGATGAGTACGCCGATGATCAGTGCCGCAACGGCAATGCCAATCCATGCGCCCATTCCCAGGTTCTTCACGTCGAACTTCTTGGCGCCCTCGTCCACCTCGTTGGTAACTTCTTCTGCCTTCTTCTTGGCGCCCTCGTCCACCTCGTTGGTAACTTCTTCTGCCATCTTCTTGCCTTTCTCGTACCAGTTGCCCGAAGGACATTCAGGGACATTTACAGCATGGAAGTGTATTCTACCCCTCAACTCACTGTGTGTCGACACGAATATGTAACTCGTCGTTCCCACACAATCTTAATTGCAACCTTTAAAACTGCCTATTCGGCAGCTCGGACCCTAACTTGGGGACTGTCCCCTATTTAGGGTTTTCGCGCAGAAACACATACTTCGTCGCGCTAGACCTCGCCTCATCGAACGCGTAACCGCTCCAGGAAAATGCGCACAGATCCTCTGGCTCTTGGGCATTGACACTTGCCATGTAGCGCACCATCTCACCGCGGGCCATCTTTACATACACGCCCTTTTGCACCACGCGCTCGCCCGCAAGCTCTCCAAATACGCACGTTATGCACTTGTCCGAAGACGTAAGGTGGCGTTCCACGACCTTTGAGTACTCCTTGGCACCCCGGACCTCTGGCCGTGCGCACTTTTCGGCCCAAAACTCTCCCTGCCGTGCGCACAAATGGCCGATTTGTGCGCACGGTGGGGACGTTCGCGGAGCGGAAAGTGCGCACGGGACTCCCCGACCCCCGGGAAAGTGCGCACGGTAAGGACGTTTGTAGACGGAAAAGTGCGCACGGCGCCCCCTGGCCCCCGGAAAGCGCGCCGGGTGCCCCCAGCGCCCCGGGCACCCGCCCACAGAACCGCCGCAAACAAAAAGGCCGAAGGGCAACGACCCTCCGACCTGCGAAAACACTGGAGCCAGCTATCAGACTTGAACTGATGACCCCCGCTTTACGAGAGCGGTGCTCTACCGGCTGAGCTAAGCTGGCTTGCGAAAGAGAATTCTACTGTAAACGCCCAAGCATTGCAACCCCGTTTTGAAAGATGGAGACGCGGTGACACCCTACTCCGAGTATAGGCGCGCCACTATGCCGCACACCAGGCGCTCAAACTCATCGGCGCAGGCACGCGCCGCAACCAGCACCGACTCGTGCGAGACGCCGGGCTCCCCCGCGTAGTTGGCGGCAAGCGTAAGACCCAACACGTGCATGCCAAGGGCGTGAGCCATTATGGCCTCGCATACCGTAGAACAGCCCACGTACGAAGCACCCAGCGTCTTTAGTGCAAAGACCTCGGCGGGCGTCTCGAAGCTCGGGCCAAGCACGCCGGCCAAAACACCTTCGCCCAGCTCTATTCCCTGCTCGACAGCCACGCTGCGGGCAATGTCTTGAAGGTAGCGCGTGTACACTTCGGACATGCCAACGAATCCCGAATCCACGAGGGCGAGTTCGGGCTCCTTGCCATTCCATCCAACCAGAGGATTCGTGCCCGTAAGGTTTATATGGTCCGTAATTAGACCGAGCCCCGGCTCCGAGGCATCGGGAATGGCTCCTGTGGCGCAGGCAAAGATGACGGTATGCGCTCCAAGACGCTGCGCATGGCGCACCAGCGAGGTCACCTCAAGCGCCGAATAGCCCTCATACAAATGCGGACGACCGGGATACACCACAACGGACACGCCCTCAATAGTGCCAACCGTCGCCTCAAAGCTGTGACCCGAAACCGGCTGGGCCGACTCGGGGAATCCCGGTATCCGGTTGTACCCAATGCGCCTCACCGGCTTGACCAAACCAGACAGGTGCCCCAACCCCGTACCCAGAACAAGAGCAACGGGATGCTCCACCGAAGGCCTGCAAGCACGTGCGTCGTCCACCATAGCCATGACTTCCCTTCTGGTCATCATCTCTGTATTACCTACATCGTATACGAGAAGCGCGCCAGAAGAAGACAAAACCGAGAAACGCAGCCCGTTAGGCGACCAGCGTACCCAATTGCACCGTCACGTCCGAAAGGATCTTGTTTACGTAGTTGGTCCACTCGGTAGAGATCTGCTGCTCCGCCGCGGCACGCTGCGTCTGTGCCACCTTGTATGCTGCCATTGCGGCAGAGTACGTGGCCCCGTCGTTGGAAATCGTATAGTTCTTGAGCTCCTCGTGGTACGGGCCATCCTCACGCGCCCACGTGTTCCCGTCCTTGTTCCACTCGTCACCAACAAGCCCCATCACGTACTCGCCGTACTCCGGCTTCATGTCGTCGTTCTTGCCGTCTGCGGGCGCAGCTGGTTCCTTTGGCTCCGCGGGCAGCTTGCTGGCAACCACCTGATCGCGTAGCTTCTTAATCGTGGCGGATTCCTTCATGAGGTTTGCGACCTGCTCCTTTGTCATACTGTAGCTGGCGGCGATTACCGCAAAGTCATCGGTCTTCCAAACCTCCTTGGCATACGCGCTCACGTCCTGGTCGGTGACGGTTATGCCACGTTCCTGCGCGTCGGCCAGCAGAAAGTTGTTTCGGGCAATGGAGAGAACGGCATCTGCGGACGGGATGTCGTAGGTGCCGTCAGCATTGCGCGCCGCTTCCAGCGACATGCCCTCCTCTATTGCCTCGCGCACCGTCACGACCGTCTCGTTGCCTTTGTACGTATAGGTCCCTATGGGGGTGTCGAGCTCCTCTTCGGTCACCGTGACTCGGCCCGGCAGCGACACCAGGCTCTTGGTACCAGGCACGGGTGCCGGAACCGACGTCCTTGGCAGCACAAAGAAGCTCACGGCACAGCCCACCGCAAAGGCGACGATCATAAGCAGAATCGTCCGAATGACGTTAATCCGTCGGGCACGACGCTTTTGTTGCTCCAGGCGGACCCTCCTATCGGGTCCCGCCATACGCTTTGGGGACTCGGTCGGTGCATTTTCCGGCGCCGCATCGCGCGGAGTCACTTCCTGGGCGTCATCCCGCTCTTTGTCATGTGATTGCGCCATGGGACTTACGCCTCTTCCGTTAAGATGGAGCAGATTTCCGCCGAGTACGCCTTCATGAGGCCACGACCATTCTGCGCGTCAAAGCTCATGCGAGCCACGAGCGACTCCTTAACGTCGTCACCCAAGTCTCCCCGCGCAAACTCTCGCAGGCAGACGAGCATCTCCCGGTACTCGGGATCGCCATGGTAGCACTGCACGGCCTCGCTCATGAGTGGCCACGCCTCCGCTGCGCACTCCGGGGCAATGGCCCCGTAGCAAGAGAGGAACCTAAACGCCGCCAGGCGAACGGATGCGGACGCGTCGTCGAACAACGAGTCCTCGGCTCCCGGAAACGCATCCAAGACCTGTTCGGGATCGACCACCGCAATCTCCGACAGCGCATCCAAACACTCCCAGCGCGTCTGCGCCTCGGGAAGCATGAGTGCGTCTATGAGCGCAGGTGCGACGTCCACCACCAAATCGACCCGCTCCCGCGCCATCGCCGCAAGGGAGTGCGCGGCCTCCTGCCGCATGCGGCGATTGGTACCTTCCAGCTTTTCCACCAGCTCGTCACGAGCCTCTTCGGTCATCTCTATGGTCTTGCTCCCATCGGACATAATGTCTCCCACCCTATTCACAAAAACCATCGACGGCTATGGTGCCGCTTTTGGGATCCTGATGTATCTCAATGAACCCAAGGTTCGCCGCCTCCTGCAAGAGACGCGAAAAGGAACGATACCCATAGGTTCGCTCCGAAAACTGCGGACGCTTGCGCTTCATGGTGTCTTTCAGGCGCGAGGCCAGTATTGCCCCGTCCGACTCATGCTGCAAAGCGTCCACCGTCTCCAACAATAGCTGATAGCAAGAGTATTTGTCGCGCGGAACCTTGGACTGGAAGTTGGGAAAGCCGCCCGCGCTCACAATGTCCTCATAGAATATGAACTCGTCGCAGTTCTCGGCAAGAAGGGCACTGGTGGCGTCCTTCATGCCAACGCCCACCACCATCTTGCCAAACTCCTTGAGCTTCGACACGAGCGGCGAGAAGTCGGAGTCGCCAGACAGGATGGCAAAGGTGTCTATGTGGTCCTTGGTAAGGCAAATCTCCACCGCATCCACCGCCAGGCGAATGTCGGCCGAGTTCTTGCCGGTATAGGCGCGGTCGGGAATCTCGATGAGCTCGATTCCCAGCTCGTGCAGCGGGGTGATGGCGGTGTCGAAGCGCTGCCAGTCGCAATAGGCGCGCTTGGACACGATGCGGCCCTTGTCTACCAGGCGCTCGAGAATACGCTTGACGTCCGGCGCGGGACCGGGCTCCTGATGGCCATTCCGCTTGCGACGCCCCGTGCCCAAGGCGAGGTTCTCGTAGTCAATAAGAACCGCAATGGAACTTTGGACGTTGTCGTCGTTCATAGTGCGTTTGTCCTTTCCTTGGCGACAGGCACAGACAAAAACGGCGCCTTCCATCGCCTAGTTCCCTTACCAGAGGGTGCGTGGCCTCTCCTACTCGTCCTTCTCGAGGCTGGACCAATCCAGCCCCGCCGCGGCGCATTCCCTTTCGCTGGCATAGAGCAGCGAGACGGCCTGCGTACCAAGATCGGCGCCGCCAACCTCGCCAAGCAGGTCAAACAGGTCACGCGATGTGGTTGTGCCGGGCAGGTTGAGCTCGAGCTCGTCGGCCTCCTCCAAGGCGATGGTAAGGTCCTTGAGCAGATGCCGCGATTTGAAGCGCGGCTTGAAGTCGCCTTCGAGCGAAAGTGGTGCGAGCTTTTCCATGGCACCCGACGTGCCCGTGCCACTGAGCACCAGCTCACGCACGCTCTGGGCGCTCAGGCCAGCCTGCTCGGCCAAGGCCAGCGCCTCGGCATAGCCAACCATGCACGCCGCAAGCGAGACCTGGTTGCAGAGCTTGGCCACCTGACCTGCGCCTGGCTCGTCGAAATAGAGCTGCTTGCCCGAGAAGCACCCAAGCAGGCGCGCAATGGGCTCTGCCTCCTTTTTTGTGCAGCCCAGCATTGCCGTAAGCGTGCCGGCCACGGCGCCTTCCTCGCCCCCGGTTACGGGGCAGTCCACGGCATGGCGGTCGCTCACTTCCGCCACCCCATGGATGTCGCGCGCGAGCTGCGGAGAGGACGTGGTGAGGTCCACCATCCACGCACCCTTGCGCGTGGTGGCCAGCAATCCCTCAGAAGACAGGTAGACGTCCTCCACATCCTTGGGATAGCCCAGCATGGTAAACACCACGTCGGCGTCCTTGGCAACCTCTGCCAGCGACGATGCCCAACGGGCGCCGCGCTTGAGCAGAGGCTCGGCCTTTTCCTTGGTGCGGTTGAACACGGTTAGCCTGTAGCCGGCATCCAACAGATGGCCGGCTATGGCCGAGCCCATGATGCCGGTACCAACAAAGGACACATTGCGCATGCGCGCTGTGCTCATACGAATTCCTTTCGACGTTGGGAGGCGCTATTGGTTTGAAGCGCTCTTGTCTCCGCGCACCTTACGCGCGAGCTTGTCGGCGAACGAGAGCTTCTCGCGGCGGTCGACGCCCCAGAACACAAGGGCAACCATACCCGGACCCACATGACTGCCCAGAATGGGCGACACTTGGCTATGGATAATGGTAAGCGAGCCGCAGCCCTCCTGCTTGCGCACTTCCTTCTCGAGCCAGCTCGCTTCCTTTTCGGCGTCCGTGGACACGATGGCGAGCGGCAGGGACGGGTCGTGACCGTAGTTTTGCTTGAAGTCCTCAAGGATGGCACGCAAGGCCTTCTTGCGACCGCGGCACATGCCGCACAGGCTCAAGGCCCCGTTGATGTCGTACGAGAGCTCGGGCTTTATGTCCAGCTTGCCCCCCACCGTTGCCGCTGCCGGCGGAATGCGCCCGCCCGCGGCCAGTGCCGAAAAGCTGTCGAGCGTAAAGTAGCCATGAATGAAGTAGCGCGCCTCGCGAGCCCATTCGTAGAGCTCTCGCGCGGTGAGGCCACGCGTCGCCTGACGCACCACCTCGATCGCCAAAAGCTCGCCCGCGGCCGAGTCGCACTTGTTGTCCACAACATAGAGCTCGAAATCGGGGTACTTCGCCCGAACCATATCGGCCGCCTGTCGCGCGTTATGGATGGACGACGAGAGACCCGCGGTGAGGCCGAGGTATATGGTTGGCAGTCCCTCTTGGGCCGCCTTTTCGAAGACTTCCATATACCGACCTGGGGTTATGGCACAGGTGCTGTAGTGCAGCTCGGGATTCTTGCGCAGCGTCTCATAAAAATCATGGGAGCTTATGCTCTGCCAGAGGTCATCCTCCTTTTCGCCCTCAGGCGTCACATAGGTAAAGGGCAGGAAGTCGACGCCCAGCCTATGAAGCACCTCGGGCGCAAAGTCGCAGCTCGAATCCACTATGATGCGACAGTTTCTGCGTTGATGGAACGCGCGCCCCACACTAACAACGTCCTCGGGGGCGCGCGAGATGTCTACTGATTCTTGCTCAATATCTTCTTGATTATGATTGCTCATCCTCATCCTCGATCTTAGGTTTAATGATGCCGTATCCGCCGTTATTCCGACGATACACCACATTCGTGAGGCCAGTGAGCTCATCTTCAAATACATAGAAGTCGTGGCCGATAAGATCGATCTGTACGAGCGCTTCATCCACGCTCATGGGGCTTAGCTCGACGATCTTTTCGCGCACCAGCTCGTCGTCCTCTTGATTATCCTCGGGCTCGGGCACAGGGAGATCGGGCAAAGGCTCGGGCATGGGCATCGGACGCTTGGCGCGTTGGCGCTTGTCGATCACGCGCGTCTTGTACTTGCGCAGCTGGCGCGTAACCTTGGACGCCGCCTCGTCGATTGCGCTTTCCAGATCGTCGCCCGTCGCAACTACACGAACCACGTTGTCGCGCACGAACACCGTAACCTCGCAGGCATTGCGCTTACCATACGAATGGTTTTTATCTACGCGCAACACCACATCGCACGTCATGGGCTTGATGTCAAACACCTTGAGCGCGCCACCTATTTTGGTTTCCACCTGTTCGCGAAGGGCGTCGGAAATGGTGACCTTACGTCCCGAGATCTTGATGCTTACCATCTTTGCCTCCTCGTCTTGCGTCGCACTGACAAACCCATGGGACGCTACCATGTGCTGGCCGCGCCCATGTTTACCACTATGATACCCGCAATAACTGATTAATACCCGTAGCTTTCGGCGTAATACCCTTCGCCGCCGTAATCGGTATATCCGCTGCCTCCGGTGCCGCCGCCGGAGGTGCTGGCGGAGCCGCCGGAGTTGCCGGCATACGCACCGCCGGCTGTGCCGCCATACGCGCCGCCCGAGGTTGCCTGGCTTTGGCCGGACCCACCGGACCCGCTCGTCGAGGATGTGCCCGAAGACTGAGCCAAGGATTGCGCCTCTTCCATCGTCACCGCATTTGCCCCTGCGGTCGAGCCATCCTTGGCATCGAGCGCAACCTCCTCGAGTTGCACGGCCGCGGGCTTTGCGGGCAAGTCGGAATGCTCCTCTTTGGGGGCAACGCCGCTGATCACGGAGTCCTTGCTAAGCGTGGGAAGATTTCCCAGCCACGTGCGGCGCACCTCGTCCAAGAGACCGTTTTGCTGAATGTGCTCAAAGGACTTCTTCACCGCATCCTGCACGGAACCTCCGCCCGAGGCAACGGCCATGCCAACGGAAACGGGCTCTTCCAGGGCACCCGCAAACGAAATGCCGTCTCGCCAAGACGAGAGGTACGCTCCCGTCGAGGCATTGCACAGCACCAAGTCCACCGCTCCCCGATCGAGCGCATCGAACGCCTCGTTTACGGAGGATACGGGACTTTCCACAACCTCAAGAGGGGTGAGTCTCAGCGCAACCTGCGCAGGGGACTCGTCCTGAAGGCCGACGTTCTTTCCTATGATATCGGGCATATTGAGCACGGCCGGCTCCCCGTGATGGAAGAGCGCGAGTGCCGTTTGGGTGTAGGGATTTACGACGTCAAAGCCGCTTGCCTCGCTTTGCGATACGCCCATTACCACGTCGCAGTTCTCCGACAAGGCCTTGGGGACGTCCTCCACGGCAACAAACTCAACGCTTAGGCCAAGGTCGTCGGCAAGCGTTGCGCCCAGATCCACGTCGAGGCCCTCCAGGGACCCCTCGGCGTTAGTAATATAGGGTGCCGACAAGGACGGGCGAACGCCCACGGTAAGCACGCCTTGCTTCTTTAGCCCCTCGACTGCGCCCTTGTTGCTGCTTGAGCCATCCGACGAGCTCTGGGAAGACGATGCCGACGAGGAGTCGCTTGCCGAACTGCTCGACACAGATGAAGACGCACGGTTACAACCCGCAAGGATGAATGCCATGCAAACGAGCGCGCACAGCATCACGACTTGGTTCCTAAACGATCTCATTGGTTCCTCTCCCGCAACGCACAATTCTTTGTCACATCCCAGCTGACCTGGTATTTGGCCCCACACTCGCATACTGGGACGTTTGCTTCGGGCGCTCAGGCACCCCCACTACTGGCCCTCTCGCCCGCGGGGCCCCTTGCCCCGAATCACGGACGGTATGACTTACTTCTAGGACGAGCCATGCTCGCCCGGACGCCCACGTCCGGACTTACGTGGATCCTTTTGGCCTCGTCTGCCATGGACTAAGGCGCGCTTGCGCCCGCAACCACAGACCTAGGATGAGACTCGGTAAGTATAGCACGGCAGTAAAGACTCGGAATCGACCCACGCTTTTGCATAAGATAAGGACGAATGGGAGCCGCGCCTTCCCGCGTGCGGCTCCGCGCTCGTCCACCCGTATCGCGCCACCATGCGTGCGGCTCCGCGCTCGCTTCGCTCGCTCACTTCGTGAGTCGCCGCATGCGTGGCGGCGCGATACGGGGATATGAGCTGAGGCAAGCGCTACCACACGCGCGACAGCGCGCAGCAGGTGACGTCTTTTGCCCCTCGCGCCAACAGCGCGCGCGTCGACTCGCGCATGGAGGCTCCCGTGGTCACGACGTCGTCCACGAGGAGCAGCTTCATGCCAGACACATCGTCCGACGCCCAAACGGTGCCGCTCAGGTTGGAGGTGCGGGCACCTCTTCCCAACGTGCGCTGGTCGCGTGCCCCGGAGCGAACCAGCACGTCGAACAGAGGTATGCCCAAATACGCGCTGAGCTCTTTTGTCACGAGCTCCATGTGGTCGAACCCACGACGCGCGTAGGCCTGCTGCGTTGCAGGCACGAAGCAAATCGCATCTAAATTACACGGGTCAAAGCGCGGGCGACCATCCGGCGCAGGCCATGCAGACGCCTCGTCCAGCGCAGTAGCCATGGCGGCCGCATTGACGCCGGCAAGGCGCAGCTCGGTGCGATCCTTAAGGCAGGCAACCATCTGAGAGGACGTCTGGTTGAACCCGAGCGCACACACGGTAGCCCGCGACTCCCATCCGCCCTCGCAGGCGGTACAGGTGAGCCATCCAAAGGGCGCCCCGCACACGGGACATGCCCAGCGCTGCGCTATCCACGGGAGGTTCGCCCTGCAGTCCTCGCACAGAAGCTCGCCAGGCATGTCACACGAAACGCACCTGGTAGGCCAGGCAAGCTCGGCCGCCGCGTCTGCGGCGTTTCTCACGATGCCGCGTATGTCCATGTCTACGTGCCAATGCCAAAGAAGGCGCCTGCGTTTTGCCACAGCGTCGAATAGGTTTGCGCTCGAGGGACGTCGCAGGTCCGCTCGCGCTCCTCAGCAATGCGCGCAACACTGAAGGCCACCATGGCCGGCTCGCACTCTTGGCCACGAAGCGGCACGGGCGCCATATATGGACTGTCCGTTTCCGACAAAAGCCGCTCCTCTGGGCACGCCACCACGGCAGCGCGAATCTCGTCGCTGCGGGCGAACGTCGCCGCCCCGCCAAAGGCGATGTGGCATCCCATGCGCACAAAGGGCTCCATGACCTCGGGCCCGCTGGTAAAGCAGTGGAGGTCGCAGCCGGCCTCTGGTACTCCCTCTTCCTCGAGCAGCCGCAAGGCGCCGTCGTGCGCAAGCGTGTCTTGCTCCCCGTCCCTCAGGTGCAGCTCAACCGGCAGGCCTCGCTCGTGCGCCAGGCGAAGCTGCGTGCGCATGGCCCGCTCCTGCACGTCGGCGGACAGCTCGTTCCACGGCCCATAGTCCAGGCCGAACTCGCCCACGCCTACGCAGCGGTCGTTGCCCAGGAGCCGCTCCAGGCGCACACGCACCTGCGAATCCTCCTCGAGACGCTGCGCCCCGTAGGGATGGACGCCTACGACTAAGTAAATGTTGTCTATAAGCAGCGCGGGGTCCTGAAGCTCTGGCGTCGGCAGGGCTTGTGCAGCGAACTCCTCGTTTTCGCTCAAGAGGCGCGCGGCGTCCTCGATCGCACGGTCGAACCAATCCAGGAACTGCGACACGTCCTGCACGTCGTCCGACGGGTCCACCGGCACCACCAGCAGGCGGACACCAGCCAACGCGGCGCGTGCGATAGCTTGCGCTGGATCGAGCTTCCTAAATGACGTGAGGTGACCGTGCGTGTCGGCAAGCGGCGACAAAGGCGCAGGCACCTCCACCGGCTTTTCTCGCTTTGTGTGGAAGAGGGACTTGTCCCCAGTTGACGGATGCATGGCTCCCCTCTCATCAAACTTGCGGATGTGGAAGGAACACTATAGAGGAAGAGTGCCTGCTTTGCATGGCCGCAGCAACCATGCGTAAGGGAACAGTCCGTTTATGCACGTCCCTCGCGCGGCCATTACCAAATAATTTGCAGTTGTTAACACGGCTGTAACGTGAGATTATAGAAGTAAGATATTACTTATTCATATTATTTGAATAAGTTCGGGGAGGAGTTGTGTGCTTCTGGCCTTGCGCACAACACGACTGCAGAGGAGGAAGGAATGGGCAAGTTCGAGAACGACGCACGCGAAATGCTGCGTCTGGTGGGAGGCAAGGAAAACATTGCCGCCCTCACGCACTGCGTCACGCGCATGCGCTTTACGCTGGTAGACCCCAGCATCGCCGACGTTCCGGCGATCGAGGCGCTCCCCTCCGCCAAGGGCAGCTTTACCCAGGCGGGGCAGTTCCAGGTGATCATCGGCAACGAAGTCGCCGACTTCTACGACGAGTTCGTTGCCATTAGCGGCATTACCGGCGTCTCCACCGAAGAGGCCAAGAAGCTCGCCGCAAAGCAGGGCAACCCGCTGCAACGCGCCATGGGCGCCATTGCCGAGGTGTTTGCGCCGCTTATTCCCGCCATCATTACCGGCGGTCTTATCCTTGGCTTCCGCAACGTCCTTGGCGACATGCCCTACTTCGGGCCCGAGCACAACGCAACGCTGGCCTCCATGAGCGTGTTCTGGAGCGGCGTCTACCAATTCCTGTGGCTCATTGGCGAGGCCGTGTTCCACCTTGGCATTCCCGTGGGCATTTGCTGGTCGGTTACCCGCAAGATGGGTGGCACCGAGATGCTCGGCATCGTAATGGGCCTCACCCTCGTTTCCAGCCAGCTGCTCAACGCCTACGCCGTGGCAGGAGCCACCGAGGAGATCTGGGCGGAGTACAGCTGGGACTTTGGCTTCGCGCAGGTGCACATGGTTGGCTACCAGGCGCAGGTAATCCCGGCAATCCTGGCGGCGATTACGTTTAACTACTTGGAGAGATTCTTCAAGAAGATAATACCTTCCATCGTCCAGATGATCTTCGTGCCGTTCTTCTCGATTCTGCTTGCCGTTATGGCGGCGCACTTTGTACTCGGTCCCATTGGCTGGGCCCTCGGCAGCGCCGTGTCCTCGGTTGTTAACGCAGGCATTACCGGCAACTTCCGCGTAATATTTGGCGCCATATTTGGCTTCCTGTACGCCCCGTTGGTCATCACCGGCCTGCACCACATGACCAACGCCATCGACCTGCAGCTCATCGCCGACTTTGGCGGAACGATGCTGTGGCCCATGATCGCCCTCTCCAACATCGCGCAGGGCTCTGCCGTACTCGCGATGTGCATCTTGCAGAGGAAGGACGAGAATGCCGAACAGGTAAACATCCCCGCATCTCTGTCCTGCTACCTGGGCGTAACCGAGCCTGCCATCTTTGGCGTTAACCTCAAGTTCATGTTCCCGTTCGTATGCGGAATGATCGGCTCCGCATGCGCCGGACTCCTCTCGTGCCTGTTCTCTTGCACGGCCAACGCAATCGGCGTCGGAGGACTGCCCGGCATCCTTGCCATGCAGCCCCAGTCCATGCCGCCCTACGCACTGTGCATGGCCGTGGCCGTGGCCGTTCCGTTTATACTCACCTTCATCGTGGGCAAGAAGCAGGGCGTCGACAAGGCCGCCGAGGCCGAGGGCATCAAGCAGCAGGCCGCCGCTGCCGCCGCCGAGGCAAAGGCAGAGGCCGCCGCAAGCCTACCCGCGCACGTGAGTGCCATAAACCAGGCTGGCGTCCTCTCCGCTCCCATGACCGGCGTCGCCGTAGACATGAAGGGCGTGCCCGATCCCGTGTTCTCATCCCTCGCCATGGGTCGCGGTGTGGCCATCGAGCCTTCCGAGGACGCGGTGTACTCCCCCGTCACGGGAACCGTCACCATGCTTGCCGAAACCGGACACGCCATTGGCATTACGTCCGAGGACGGCATCGAGGTTCTTATCCACATTGGAATCGACACCGTGGAGCTCAAAGGCGGCCCGTTTACCCCGCGCTGCGCGGCAGGTGAGGGCGTGAAGGCCGGAGACCTGCTTATGGTGGCAGACCTGGACGCCATCGAGGCGGCCGGCAAGCCCACGACCACCATGGTGATCGTTACCAACACCGACGACTACGCCTCCGTGGAACCGACGCTCGGCGCCTGCAAGGCCGGCGATGCGGTACTTAGGGCTACCAAGTAGTCCTTCCTTTCCTAGGGTGGCCTGCACGCATGGCAGGCCACCCGTCCGTGCCAAGAAGACGATTCCGTGGCACGCTCATAATGTGCTGTGGCGTCGCCTTCTCATACCGTATTGTTTGTATTACACGATGGGACAGCTATGGGCAGTGTTATTTCACAACGCGATTTCTTCTTAGGCAGCAAGGTTATCTATCAGATATACATTCGCTCGTTCTGCGACTCAAACGCCGATGGCACAGGCGATTTGCGTGGCATTACGTCTAAGCTCGACTACCTCAAGGACCTGGGCATTGACTACGTATGGATAACGCCCTTCTTCATAAGCCCACAAGCCGACAATGGCTACGACGTGGCCGACTACCGCAACATAGATCCGCTCTTCGGCACCATGGAGGACTTCGAGGAGCTCTCGCAAGAGGCGAGCAAGCGCGGCATCGGCCTTATGCTGGACATGGTGTTCAACCACACCTCAACCGAACACGAGTGGTTCAAGCGCGCCCTGGCGGGCGATCCCACCTACCTTGCCTACTACAAGTTCGTGGACGCAGGCCCCGATGCCACGGCGCAAAATCCCGGGGAGCCGCCCACCAACTGGGAGAGCAAGTTCGGCGGAAACGCCTGGGAGTACGTGCCCTCGCTCAACAAGTGGTACTTGCACCTGTTCGACAAAACCCAGGCAGACCTCAACTGGGACAACCCCGCCGTGCGCGCAGAACTTGTCGATGTGCTGCGGTTTTGGCGCGCGAAGGGCGTGAACGCCTTCCGCTTTGACGTCGTCAACCTCATCTCGAAGCCGGCGGGATGGCCGAGCGACAACACGGACGGCAGGCACTTCTACTCCGACGGGCCGAACATACACGAGTACCTGCAGGAAATGGTGCGCGAGGGAGACATAGACGGCCTGCTGACGGTTGGCGAGATGAGCTCCACCTCGCTGGACGCGTGCATACGCTACACCAATCCCGACTGCCACGAACTGGGCATGGCCTTTAACTTCCACCACCTCAAGGTGGACTATCCCAACGCGCAGAAGTGGGCGCTCGCCAAGCCAGACATCCCCGCGCTGCGCGAGCTCTTCCGGTCCTGGCAGGAAGGGATGACGGCAGGCGGCGGCTGGAACTCCCTCTTCTGGTCCAACCACGACCAGCCGCGGCCCAACTCGCGGTTTGGCGACACCGACAGGTATTGGTACGAGTCCAGCACGCTGCTCCCTACCTGCACGCACCTCATGCGCGGGACGCCCTACATCTACCAGGGCGAGGAGCTGGGGCAGACCATCAGCGACTTTACCAGCATCGACCAATACCGCGACGTGGAGAGCATCAACTACTATCGTATTCTGCAGGAGCAGGGGCTCAGCGCCGAAGAGGCGTTCCAAATCGTGCATGAGCGCTCTCGTGACGACGGGCGGACTCCCATGGCGTGGGACGACACGCCCACAGCGGGGTTCACCGCGGGAACGCCGTGGCTGGGGATCCCGGCGAACCACGACCGCATAAACGCCCGCTCCGAAATGACCGACCCCAATTCTGTGCGCGCATACTTCCAGCGTCTCATTGCTCTGCGCAAGGAGATGCCGCTCATCCAGGTGGGCGACGTGCGCTTCCTCGACGCGCCCAGCGACAAGGTGATTGCGTACGAGCGCACGCTTGGCGACGAGCGCCTGGTCGTGCAGTGCAACTTTAGCGCAGATGAGCAGCCCGCGCTGGGTGAGACGGGTGGCCGTGTGCTGATTGGCAACTATGCCGAACACAAGGACGGAGTCCTGCAGCCTTTCGAGGCCTACGCAACCATGCTTTAGCTTGCGGGTGGCGCACTTATACCAGGTATAGGTGCGCCACTTAGTATCCGCGGACGGCGGTGTTGTGGAAAGTGAAGTAGTCCGGGCGATGCCGCGACTGCGTGGATTCGAACATGGCGCCTTGCGCGTTGAACGTGTGGTTGGTAACCACCGCAAGCATGTCGAAGTCCAAGAGGTCCATGCACGCGCGATCCTCGGCGGTTGCGTAGTCCATCGTGACGGTACGGTTGCTCGTTACGATGCGCATGCCAAGGACGTCTTCCGCGTAGGCGTATATCGAGTTCTCGGCGATGCGTGGCGTGAGCCCCGGCAGCAGGCTATCCAGGAAGTAGTTTATGTCGCGGATGAGCGCCTTCCCGTCAAACATGCGCACCCTTTCCAGGCGCAAGAGGGTATCGCCTGGCGTGAACCCCGTGGTGCCTGCCAGTGCCTTGTCCGCAACCACTCGCTCGAACTTGAGCACCTTGGTTTGCGCCTCGAGTCCGTTGCGCGCAGCGGCCTCCTTAAAGGTTTCGATATCGCCCAGCACAAAGTTGGCACGTCGGTCGGGTCGATAGATCACCAGCACGCCTTTGCCGCGTATGGGCTGCACGAATCCGTGGAGCATGAGCACCGAAAGCGCCTTGCGCACTGTATTGTGCGAACAGGCATAGGTGTTCGTGAGTTTGCTCTCGGAAGGCAAGAACGTTTGGTATTGGTACTGACCCTCAAGAATCTTGTCGCGAAGGTCCTCGTAAATATTGTAATAAATGGCTCGCATATCTCTCCATGCGTCTGAATGGAAAATTCTGACCTATGGAGAGTATAAGACTTAATATTACTTATGCATATTACTTGGATGAGTTTTTGGGCTCTTGGCGCGGGGTCCCTCGGCGCGGGGCGGAGGCGCCGGACCCTGGCTCTACTTATGCAACGCCTCGAGCGCCGAGACATAGGGCACGAGCAATACCCCAATAAAGAGTCCTACAACACAAGCCAGCACGACCACGATACGCTTCATTTTTGCTCCTTTTGTTCCGTTGCTGCGTTTGGGACGGGCCCTACCATACGCAACGCACGGGACAACAATCCTTGGGGCCTTGGAAAGGGACGGTATTTGGGTCGGCAGCTCGCTCAAACCCGAACAAACGGCGTTACTCGCTAAAAAATCGCTGCGAAATGTCGTTTGTTCGGTTTTGGTCTAGCCGGAATCCGAACAAACGGCGTTTGGAGGGATCTTTTGCTTCGGTTTTACCATTTGTTCGGTTTTTGGCTCTCCCCGCCGAGGTCCCAGAGGCCCTCGCAACCGAACAAACGGCGTTTTACGCAATATGCAAATCCAAAAATGCCGCTTGTTCGGTTTTCGCGAAAACCAAAACCGAACAAGCGGCATTTTGGATCGAATCAACCACCCTTTCCGCCGTTTATTCGGGTTTTCGTGCTACAGCGAGAACTCGTTTAGGAAGAGCAGCCCCTTAAGCGCCTCGCGAGCATCTTTTTCCGCGTCCGACACGTCCCTTTGCTTTGCGCCAAGCATCTTTGACAGCTGATGCATAAGCGTGTCGCGCACGTCATCATCCACCATTTGGTCATACATGACTACCAGAACCTTAATATCATTAACCAGCAAGCAGTTCAGCCTACGCTTGTCTTTGCGGATTCTTGCTGGGTCCAAGTGCGGAAACCCATCGTACTCTACGCCCACCTTCTTCTTTGGCCAATACAGGTCAATCTCAAAGTACGTGCGATCGGGCCGGTCCAAGGTGCAGGAATCCCAATCAGTCGTTTCAACCTTGTAGTTAATGCAAGGCTTTTCCAACCCATACCCGCCATACTTCGTCGGCAGCGACATTACCATGGAGGTCGCAACCTCCATTGGCGAGCGCGCTCCATCAATCACCCACCTAAGAGCCCGACGCGCCTTCTTCGCCCCATAGCAACCTTCCGCTCCGAGCAAGAACGTCTGCAGTCGCTCAACGGAGGTCGGCGGTTCGACTTCTAGAGGAACTCCGCCACCCTCCGGCAGCTTGTATGATGCACAGAGCCAATAGCCCACAAGTACTGTTTGCGCAAACGTTAGGGCGCCCGCCATCTGCAAGAACGCGAACTCTGGTGTACTCACGTACGTATCCGACGCAATCTCGCAAAAGCTGTTTTCGGGTATGTGCGTTGACCATACGTGCCGATCAAAGCCTTCGATGCGATTGCTGTCCGCGCCCTTGGGAACAAGAACGTGAATCGCCTCTCCCTGAGGCACCTCCCTTTTTGTCTTTCCGCGCTTGCGCCTCGAATCAGGCCAGCCGCGCGCCATCGAAGCCTCGAGCCCGTGCAGCTGAAGATCAAGCGAGGTCAGCTCCTGCAGCGTGTACGCCGCATCGTTTAGCGACCGAAAGCTCACCACATTCGCGCGATTCGTCTCGTCCATCCCATTCTTCAGCCAATACTGAACAGCAGTGGAATAGCCTATGTACGCCCTCATAGCACTCCCCTTTCTTGTAGCGGAGTCACCAACGGTAATCAATCAAACAGGCTTGGCCTCGCGCAAGCACGCAGACGTTGCATACGCATTGACCGTTATATTCAGTCTTGGGGCCCAAACAAACACAAATAAATGTCGAAAACTCTCAGCTACTAGCTAAATACGTCTTCACCTGCCAAAACACCGCCTTCGCGTCGCGCAAATAGTGCGCAATATGCATTTTACGGCCTTTCGGTAAACGGCAGGTGGGCGGTAGCCGCGCCTCGCGATATCGCCCGCCAAGGAGCCAGGCGCAGCACCTCATGCAAGACGCACGAAACGCGCTTGCCAATGTCGCTGGATGTTTTGTTCGCACGCCAAACCAACGCACGACCCGCGCTCCCAAGACGTATACTAGTGCGAGAGGTAACAAGACTATTCAAAGAGGTTTTCATGGCCAAAACAGAAAGCGTACAAGACACCTGCGTGCTCGTAACCGGCGGCTGCGGCTTTATTGGCAGCCACACCGTGGTCGTGTTGCTGGAACGCGGCTACGAGGTCGTTATCGTGGACGACCTTTCCAACTCGAGCGAGAAGGTCTTGGATCGTATCGACCAAATAGTAGGCGACGACGCGGCGCAGCGCCTTACCTTCGTGCGCGCCGACGTAGCAGACAAGGACGCGCTCGACGCCGTGTTCGACGAGTTCCAAATAGACGCCGTAATCCACTTTGCCGGCTACAAGGCCGTAGGCGAAAGCGTGGAGAAGCCCATCGAGTACTACTCCAACAACATCGGCAACACGCTCGCGCTCGTGGACGTCATGCGCAACCACGGATGCAAGTCCATCGTGTTCAGCAGCTCGGCAACCGTCTACGGCGATCCCGACGCGCTGCCCCTCACGGAGGAAAGCCCAAAGAAGCCCGCGACCAACCCCTACGGCTGGACCAAGTGGATGATCGAGGAGATTCTCGCAAGCCTCGTCGTGGCCGATCCGGAGTGGAACGTCGTGCTGCTGCGCTACTTCAACCCCATCGGCGCGCACGCCTCGGGCCTCATGGGCGAGGACCCCAAGGGCATCCCCAACAACCTGCTCCCCTATGTGGCCCAGGTTGCGGTGGGCCGTCGCGACGCCGTGCACGTGTTTGGCGACGACTACAACACCCCCGACGGCACGGGCGTACGCGACTACATCCACGTAATGGACCTCGCCGAGGGCCATGCAGCCGCGCTCGCCTGGATGGCAAACAAGACCGGCTGCGAGGTGTTCAACCTGGGCACGGGCACCGGCACCTCCGTACTGGAGATCATCAAGGCGTTCTCGGCGGCCTGCGGGCGCGAGCTCCCCTACGTGATCGAGCCCCGGCGCGCCGGCGACGTTACCGCCAACTACGCGGACTGCACCAAGGCCCGCGAGGTGCTGGGCTGGGAGGCACAATACGGCATCGCCGAGATGTGCCGCGACAGCTGGAACTGGCAGTCCAATAACCCCAACGGTTACGAGGGGTAACCGTGAGTTCGGACGGCAATTCCTTCGTCACATACCTCGCAAGCCACAAGCGAGCCGTGGAAGAGTGCGTCCTGGCCCACGCACCCCTTCCGCTTGGCAAAACCGAGCAGGTCGGCGACCTCAAGCGGTATCTGTACGACCCGCTCGCGGACTTCGTGAGCGCAGGAGGCAAACGCGTGCGTCCCGTCCTGTGCCTGCTCGGCGCGGAGGCGGTGGGCGCGGATCCCTCCGTGGCCTCTGGCGTGGCCGCCGCCGTGGAGCTCTTCCAGGCCGTCGCGCTCATTCACGACGACATAGCCGACAAGAGCACCATGCGCCGCGGCGTTCCCTGCCTGCACATTTCGCAGGGCACCGGTCTTGCCATAAACGCCGGCGACGCGGCACTCGTGGCGGTTACGAGCTGCGTGCTAAACGACGACTCCCTGGAGCCGCAAACGTGCGTCGCCCTTCTTAAAGAGCTCGTCGCCATGGAAAACCAAACCCTAGAGGGGCAGGCCCTGGACCTGGGCTGGGCGCGCGACCAACGCTGGGACGTCCTTACGTCCGACTACCTTGCCATGGCGCAGCGCAAGACCGCCCACTACTCGGCCGCGACCCCCTTGGTGCTCGGGGCCATTTGCGGCAGGGGCAGCGAATCGGCGATAGAGGGACTCAGGGACTTTGGCCTGCAAGCGGGCTTGGCCTTCCAGATTCAGGACGACCTGCTCAACCTCGTGGGCGACGCAGAGGCCCAAGGCAAGGACTACAGGTCCGACATAACCGAGGGTAAGCGCACGCTCGTTATGATGTGGGCGCTCGAGCACTTGGACAAGCCCAAGAAAGAGGAGCTCATCGCGATTCTTTCCACCGGCACGACCGAAAGGAACCAGATGGACCGCGCCGTCGAGCTGGCAGACGAGGCAGGCGCGCTCGACCATGCCCGCGCCTACGCTCGCGAGCTCACGCAGCGCGCCAAGGAGGGACTCCGAGCCACCCCGATTACCGAAGACGCTCGCGAGGTGCTTTTCTCGATGGCGGACTTCTTCATAGAGCGAAACGCATAGCAACAGGAAGCAAAAACAGGAACGACGCTTCCTGCGACTACGATAAGGACAAACGATGGAACCCATCACACAAGGAATGACCGGCGCAGCGGTGGAAGACATACAGGAGCGGCTCTGCTCCATTGGCTACTCCATAGACGAGACGGAGCGCGAGCGCCAGGAGTTTGGCATATCCACGGCAACCGCGGTGACGCACTTTCGCCTGGACCAGGGTCTCTCCCTTGGTCAGGACGTGGACTCCGAAACCTGGGTGACCTTGGTGGACGAGTCGTACAAGATGGGCGACCGCACGCTCTACTTGCGACTCCCCAACTTCCACGGCGCCGACGTGCGACAGTTGCAGCACTGTCTGAACATCTTGGGCTTCTCGGCAGGTGAGGTGGACGGCTTCTATGGGCCCCACACCGAGGCCGCGGTAAAGCAGTTCCAAGAGAGCATCGGCGAGCTTCCCGACGGCATGGCGTTCCCCGTTACCTTTGACGCCATCGAGCGCCTGCACCACGTGTGGGCAGGCAAGCCCGCGTCGGGTCCGCATCCGCTGGGGTCGATGGGCTTCGCGCGTGCCGCCAACGTGCTGGAAAACGTGAGCATCTCCATTACCGCCGAAGATCCCATCTCGCGCAACGTGGCAGGCCGCGTGTGGAACCTTGCCTCGGCCACCAACGACAAGAGCGGCCTGGACATCGTCGAGTCGCCGCAGCACCGTCGTCCCGGCGACCGTGCGGTACTCGTGCTGGCAACCACGCCGCTCAAAGACGGAGAGAGCGTGCCCAACGTGGTGGTGGACGATCCCAACACGCTGCCCATGCGCATTAAGACCGCGTGCGAGAGCTCCATGGAAGACGTTCCCGTGGTGCGCATAGAGCTGTCGCCCGGCGGCGCGAACGACAACGGGACCTTTACGGTGAGTGACGCCCAAACCTACGCGGTCATGCTGCTCGACGCCATCTGCACCGCCTTCAACGCCTAGCCCCTAGCTAAGGGACAGTCCCCAAGTTAGGGTAGCGCATCGAGTTCTTCGCGTACGACTTCGCGGTCGTCGAAGTGGGCGGTTTCGGTACCGGTGGTCTGCGTCGTCTCGTGACCCTTTCCGGCAATGAGCACCACGTCGCCAGGTCGCGCCCACGCCAAGGCGTCCCGAATGGCCTCACGCCGGTTGAGCCGCACATGCGCCCGCTCGGCGTCGTCACCCATGCCCGCGACAGTCTGCTCCGCAATGGCGGCGGGATCCTCGGTGCGGGGATTGTCGTTCGTCACCACCACGTAGTCGGCCTGAGCTGCCGCCTCGCCCATCATCGGACGCTTGCCCTTGTCGCGGTCTCCGCCGCAGCCAAAGACGACGGCCACCCTGCCCGCGGCTCCCTCCCTGGCAGCGTGAAGCGCGTAGACAAGTTCTTCTGGCGTGTGGGCAAAGTCCACCACAACCGAGAAGCCCCTGCCGCCGGTATCGATGCGCTCCATCCGCCCCGGCACGCCGGAAAAGGACGCCAGCGAGGCCGCGGCGCGAGCGGGATCGAGGCCAAGCCTGCACACGGCGGCAAGCGCCACGAGCGCGTTCTCGGCGTTGAAGCGGCTCGGCAGCGGCAGCTCAAAGCGCAGCTCTTGTTCGAAGACCTTGGCGAAGATCAGGCTTCCCGCCAAGCCGCGAGGCAGGATCTTCCTCACGCAGACGTCCGCCTCATGGTCGCACGACACCTCCACGAAGTCCCGCTGCGCCTCTCGAAGCATCTGCGCAAGCCGCACGCCCCACTCCGTGGACGTGCACACGACGCGCGACGCAACGTCCTCCTCAAAGAACAGGCGCACCTTGGTGGCAAAGTAGTCCTCCATGTTGCTGTGCAGGTCCATGTGCTCACGCGACAGGTTGGTAAACGCGGCAACGGCAAAGCGCGTATGGGCGCAGCGATGCGTAAGGAGCGCATGGCTGGAAACCTCCATGGCCACCGCCTGCGCGCCCATGCCTTCCATGGTGCCCAGTATCTCCTGCAGGTCGCGGGACTCCGGCGTGGTGTAGCGGTGAGAAAACACGCGCTCCCCCATGCGATTGCCAATGGTGCCAATGATCCCGCACTCCATGCCCGCCGCACGCAGCATGTGCTCCACGAGCATGGTTATGGTCGTCTTTCCAGCGGTCCCCGTTACGCCCACAACCTGCATGTGCTGCGAGGCGTTTCCAAAGAAGTTCGCAGACGCCTGTGCAAGGACGTCGCGCGCGTCAGCGACGATCGCCTGCGGCACCGCAAGGTCGAGCTCGCGCTCGACGACAAGGGCAGCCGCTCCCCCCTGCACCGCCGACGCCGCGAAGTCGTGACCGTCGAACGCCGCGCCCGGCACGCAGACGAAGAGCGCTCCCGGCCCGACGCGGCGCGAGTCGTACGCCACGTCCGCCACCTCAAGGTCGTCGGACGCCCCTCGCGCATAGGAAAAAGCCACGTCACGCAGCACCTCACCAAGTTTCATGCGCTATCCCATCCCTTCCACCAGTCGAAACACGCGAATCTCGCTCGGCCCATCGTACGAGCTGAGCCACGCCTTCCCAACGTTTGGGTCGTACAGCTCTGCATCGCCCTCCAGCATGCGCAGCAATGTTGTAAAGTGCCACTCCGCGTTTTGCCCTGGCACAGTAACGAGGCACGGAGCGCCGCTTGCCGCAACCTCGGCCAGCGCATCCGCCGTGCAGGGCAGCTTTCCCACGTACTCCAGCGCATACAAGCGCCCAACGCAATCGAGATTCAGGTCGGCCGCGGAGTCAAACGCGCCGCAGTCGATGAGCCGCTGGTTGAGCACCCAGGGGTTGAACAGCCCCTCGTCCGACTCCGTTTCCGCACCGCAGTGCCTAAGCATCACCGCAAGGGAGCACACCACGCAGCCGCAGTCCCTAAAGTAGTGGTAGGTGGCACGGGGAAAGAGCGCGGCTGGCCAGGCTTGCGCGCCATTGAGAAATGCGTCGTCTTGTCTCCAGTTCAAGTAGGACTTCTCCACGCTTCCCCCTTCCATCGCCTACCTCGCTGCCTCGGCCGCTTCGGCGGGAACGAGGTACAGCGCCATCCTGTTGAGGTCCAAAACCCTGTCGTAGCTCACCTCTTCGGAGAATCCCAAGAAGATCACCTTCTCCAGCTCGCCGACCTTGCTCATGTCTCTGGTAGTCGTCTCCGCCAAAGGATTGTAGGCCACGCCGGCATCGGTAATCATTATTGTTACGCCGTCGTCCTGCTCCTTTATCTCAACGTCCGTATCGATCTCTTCCCCGGGATTGTGCCCTGCCACGTAGCTTATGCTCTCCTGTATTACCAACGACACCCTGGAGCAAAAATGAGCAGGATACGTGCGGTTTTGCAGCTCGCTCTTTATGTTTTCGCCCACCGTAACAATCTGATCCGGCCTCAAGCAAATTGAGTAGCTCACGATCTCCTGAGGATTGCAATCGGGCACGAGCCAATGCCCATCACGTGTTAGTATGACTGCCGCAACCGATGCGGCAACCCATTCCGCAAGCACGTATGCCACAAATATGCTCTGCAACCCAAGCCCAAGCCCAATTCCCGTCGCGAGCACAACCAAGCCATGCTCGAGCAGCACCAAGCGACCCGCGATTCTTGTCTTGTTCACGGATGGCAGGTAGATGGTGGTAACGTTGAGGAAAACCATAGCGAGAAAGGCCAGGCTTCCTATGCGAAGGCATTCGGCGCAAAGCTGCCGGATCTCCGGATCTATGCCATAGGCAGCGGCAATTGGCGTAGCCAGGACAAGCACGATGGCTATGGCCGCCACGCACACCGAAATGGCAAGCATGATTCCCGACCGAATTGAATACCTTACTCCGTCATAATCCCGCTGGCCAAACAGCAGGCCCGCATGAACCGACACGCTTGCAGAGATTCCGTTGCCCTCGGAAACCACTACCCCACGCAGCGACTTGTACACCGTCCAAATCGCAAGTCCCCCAGCCCCGGCCATGGAGCCAATGGCGGCCGTCTGCACGCTGAGCGCCACAGTGTCCAAAAACTCGTCCAGCGTGGCGGAACTGCCCAAACGTATGTCTTGCTTCACGTAGTCAAGCAGCTCATCGAAGGAGTGAATAACCGAGAAGTCCGGCGAAACCGTTCGCTTCTTGCTGAAGAAGTGACTGAGCGTAACGGTGTACCCAATAGTCGTGCTTATTACCGAGGCCCAGGCCAGGCCGGCTATTCCAAAGTTGAAGACGCTTACCAAAAGGAGGTCGAAGGCTATGTTTGCCACGTTCGTAACGATGCCGCGCTTAGAGAACAGCCTCGCCCGCCCGTCAATGCGAAATGCCCTCTCTATGCAAAGGAACACCTCGGAAAAGGCTGAGAAAACAAACAGGGGCACGGTATACGAAACAACCATGTCCGAAAGCTTCGGATCTTGCGTAAGCGCCATGAGCAAAGGTCGCTCGCACACGATGAGCGCACCAAACACGCACGCATATATAACGAATACCGCTATAAGAATCGCGCCAAAGATGCGGTTGGCCTTCTTGTGGTCCCCCTCGCCGATTGCCTGGATCATGAGCTTGTCGATGCCAAAGCCCAGCATGCAGTGCAGGATCTGATCAAAACACAGCAACGGGCCGGCGGTAGCGATTGCCGCCAACGCCTCTTGCCCTATGCTCACGCCCGCGATCAGGGAGTCGATTATGGTTACGAGTGCCGCGCAGACGGCGCCAACAATATAGGTTACGGCCATCTTCTTTGTGGCGCCCGCGATAAGCTCTGGCTTGCGAAACACGCCGTCTTCTTCTTTTAGCTCTTTCGTCGCAATCATGTTGGTTCCATCCGTTACGCGAGCACGATACCCGAGATCGTCTGCCGCACGGCTTCTACGTACGCCCCCTCGCCCCTTAGGGACGCATAGTCATCCGACTCGAGCGTGCAGATGTCCACGTCGTGGATTTTCTCCTGCCGAACGCCTGCGCGAAGTAGCTCGAGCGCAACGGCCCTCCTGGAATCCAGGAGGAACTTCCCGTTTGTCCGCGCCGTAAAGAGGCTTTCCACCTCTTGGGGCGAAAAGCGCCTTGCAAAGTCATCCTTGAGCTCGCCGCCAACCTCATAGCACCTCTTGCAGATGCTCGGCCCGAAGGCGGCGACGACGCTCCCCGGGTCCGTGCCAAAGCGATCCACCATCGAGCATACGGTATTCGAAACTATTCCGTTGCAGATGCCCCTCCATCCGCAATGGGCTATTGCCGCGACGTTTTGTTCTGGGTCGTATAAAAAGAGGGGCAGGCAGTCCGCCGTGCAGATGCAGAGCATGGTGCGGGGAACGTCTGTCACCAGGGCGTCGTACTCACCAATTTGCTCGGGGATCCTGTTTTTGTCCATTGCCTCCAAGTCCTCGACATTGCTGCTCGTTATGGCAAGGACGTTGCCCGTGTGCTCCTCGTACGCATAGAACACGCGGGTAAGGGGCACACGAAGGTACTCTTGGAACGCAGCGTTGCGGCATTCCACGCGATGCCAGTCTTCGTGGCTCTGCCAATCCGAGTTGTTCGTGAAGACCGTCTTTACCGGGTATCGGTCGTCAAGGGCGGAGATTGAATTCATTGCTTGCACTCACCTACGGTATCGAGCCATCGAATCAACGCGAACATCTCCCACACTTGCTTCCAAACGCTTTCGTCGTTTTCGCAATAGTATGCCGCAAGAACCCCCTCTACGTCCACAGACGCAAGGACGTCGCGCGCGAGCGCATTCGTTAGCGTGTCGCAGATTCGCGTCTTGTAGGACTCAAGGCGCATCCACTTGCGCACCGGAACGGGGAACCCCCGCTTCTCTCTGAAGGCTATCGTACGTCCCACGTAGCGCTGCGCCGCCTCGCGGAAGAGCAGCTTGCCCATCGTCTCGTTTGCCTTGAGGCCGGTTGGGAGCGAGAGCGCGAAATCCCAGAGGTCTTGTCGCACGTAGGGCGTGCGAATGTTTATCCCCGCACCCCGCGCCGCGGCGACCACGTTGGGAAGGATGTTGTTGTGCATCCATATGGAGAGGTCGAAGGCGTTCATCTTTAGGAATCCGTCGCCGCCGTAGCGAGGCAGGTCTGGCACCTCGCCCACGTCCATGATTGTGTTCGTGGCCAGCCAAAAGTCCTCGCTTGGGCTCTGGAAGTAGCGGTTGTAGCAGGGATAGCCGCAAAACAGCTCGTCCGGACCCTCTCCGGAACACACGACGTCCGTGTGCTGTGCCGCCTCCTGGGCGGCGATGAACAGGGCCACGTAGGAGGCGTCTCCCGTGGGCGCCGGTCGGCTTGCCAGGGCCTCGTCCACGGTGCCAAGGTATTCGGCGGGACCTATCTTGGCCACGTGATGCTCGCTGCCAAGCTCCCGCGCCGCCTGAATCGCCAGGTCGGACTCGTTGAACTCTGCCTCCTCGTATGCCACGGAGAAGGTCTTTCTTGCGCGGATCCCAAAGGCAATGAGCGACGAGTCGACGCCCGAAGACAAAAACGCCGCGTCGGAGCATTGACGCTCCTCGGCGAGCATCCTCTCGAGAATCTGGAGAAGCTCCTGCAGGTAGTCGTCCTTGCTCCGCCCTGGCGTCACGGAAAAGCGGACCTCGGGAGCGGGCGTCCCCTTTTGGCCCATAAGCACCGAGCCGTCCACGGGGTATGAGAAGCGCAGGTACTGCTCCAGGGCTTTGGGGTCCAGGCTGGGTTTGGTCATGGGATGCCTCCGTCCTCCCCCAGGCAAAGGGGATACTCCCCATTGTCTGATGTTATTAGTCCTCCTTATGCGCGCTATGCCTCCTCGATGCGGCAGGTGTGGCGCTTGGACTTGCGGTCGTAGGTTATGCCCACGAGCAGGATGGGGCCTCCCCATCCGCGCAGGACGGCCGGGTAGTCGCGGTCTCGCACCTGAGCGATCGCAGCCTCGGGGGAACGGTCCCACTTGAGCTCCACGAGGAGCGCCGGCGAGGGGTCGCCTCGCCTGGGGAGGTACACGACGTCTGCCAGGCCGCGGCCCGAGGGGAGCTCCTCGATCGTGGCGTAGTGGTCGGCGGCCGCGATGTAAGCGGACTTGACCACCGCGCGAAGCGCCTGCTCGTCGTTGTAGTACACGGGCGCGCAGCCGTCGTCGTGGGCGCGCGAGATCGCGTCGGCCACGGCGTCCTCGTCCATGTCCCACGTAGCCCGCAACAGGACGTCGCTCTCGCGCACGATGCGCGCCACCTCGGCGTGGCGGCTCTGCGCCACTGCCTGACGCAGCTCGGCGCGCACCTCCTCGTTGGGAACGCGGGCCGTTGAGGTGGCCGCGTCATAGCAGAGATAGCCCAGATGGCACAGCAGCGTGAGCGCGTCGTCGCGGCTTTCGACGTCGTGGATGCTGTTCTCGAATCCGTACGTGCTAACCCGCACGGCCGCGCCGCCAAGTGCCTGCACCACCGCCTGCTGAAGGCCGTCGAAGTCCAGGTCGACGTAGGTCCGCAGCGAGGAGAAGGCCTCCGAGTCCGTCCAGTACGGCCCCACGTCCCCGTTGGCGCACGCGCTCATCACCGAGAAGGGCGCGTAGACCCTCTCGACCTTGCGCTCATGGGCCCGTTGGTCCACCCACGGCAGCTCGTATCCGTCGTACCAGCGCCTGAGCTCGCCCATGTCCATTCCATGGTGCTCGGCCAGCTCCTCCACCTCCTCTTCCGTGAAGCCGACGTAGGGGGCGTAGGCGTGCGGGCGCAGGAACGTGAACTCGCGGAAGTCGGACAGCGCCGACTGCGTGCCGTAACGCACGATGGGCAGGATGCCCGTCATGTAGCAGGCAGCTATGGCGTCTGCGGTGAAGGTGAAGTTCTTGAAGAGCTTCCTGAGCATGAACACCCAGTCCTCCTGCGATTCCTTGGATCGGCGCTCTCGCAGGGGCGCGTCCCACTCGTCGATCACGAAGACGAAGCGTCGGCCCGTGGCGGCCACGAAGTCGGCGAAGGCCGACGTGAGCTCGTTGAACCTCCCCTCGTTACCGGCGCCGGCTTCGGGCACCTCCGCGCGCAGGTCGACCAGAATCGCGCGGGAGACCTCGGCGGAGACGTCCGCGGCGCCCCTGAACTCCGTCATATCCAGGCGCACCACGTTGTAGGCGTTGAGGTGTTCCTCGAAGCTCGGGTCGCGGGAGATGTCCAGTCCCTCGAAGAGCTCGCGCGAGTCCGCGCCGCAGGTATAGTAGGCCACCAGCGACTCGGCGGCGAAGGTCTTGCCGAAGCGGCGTGGGCGCGTGGAGCACACGAGGCTTCGCGACGTGCCGATTACGTCGTTCACGAGGGCGATGAGTCCGGTCTTGTCCACGTACTCGTCTGCCAGCATCCGCCGGAATCCCCCGTTGCCCGGGTTAACGTACATGCCCATGTCGGCCTCCCCCCTCGCCCTTGTCGACTCCATGGTAGCACGGATGGCGCACGGCAGGTGGGACCCTAGGCAGGGGGCACTCCCCCCTATGCGCGCTATTGTCTATCACGTATCTATCAAAGGCTGCGGACGCGATGCTCCATAGGACCCTAGGAGAGCAGCGCCTCACGCAGCTCGAGGTGCTTTGGCCGCCAACCGTCTGGCGTGGGCCTCGCGCGTCGACCGAGGTTGCGTCGCACGCTTGCGGCAAACGCCTCGAAGTCGTCCACGTTTTCGAGCTGCAGGCGCGTGAGCGGAAGTACCGTGATCTTCTCGGCCTCGAGCTCCACCTCGCGCTGCGAATCGCGATAACGCTTCCAGTTCCCCGTATGGGCATAGTCGCTTTGGTACTCCACGTCCAGGGAATGCGCCTGCCAGTAGAGGTCGGGGTAGCGGTTCTGGTGCGTGGTGGAGGTCGTCACGCGCACGCGCGCATTGAACACCGGCTTGGGCATGCCGAAGCCACCGCGATGTCTCGGCAGACACAGCAGCAGATACACCGCCGTCTCCGCAGGCGAGGCGGAGTTGTTGAGCACCCAGCGCAAGGCCTTGCGGGCGTTTACGGCACCGCGCGTGTTTTTGCGGTGCTCCACGAACGTGGAAAGCTTAGACAAACTGGTGACGGGCATGAGGCCGTAGGTGGTGTCGCTGGAATCCTGCTGTTTGCCGCCGGTTAGCGAGGGCAGACTCCAGCAGCTGTAGAAGCCGCAGAGTTCCAGCCCGAGTTTGATGAGCTCTATCTCGCTCAGGACTGGGGCCAACTGGAGAAAGAGGAACTGGGGTGAGCTGAGGCAGACGTTGTTGCCGATGTCTATGAAGGCACCGTGCGGGAGGTCACCGCTCCAGAGGCGCGTGGTAAGGCGTGAGGTGTGCGTAAGGCGATCGCTTGAGGGCACGAGCGCCTCGACTTTGCCGCGCACGTGCGAGAGGACGCGCTGGGCGTCGTCGTTAAGCGCGTTGAGCTCCTTGCTCGTGTGAATGGCACCGCGCAAACGTCGAGGTCGGGGCACCTTTCCGGGAACGAGTCCGTCGTTTGTTGACCGCAAATGGCGCAGCACGTCCAGCGCGGCCATCCCGCATAAATAGAGCGTCATCTGAGCATCCCGCCTTTTCTGTCAGTAAATTTAAGAGCAGATGACAGAAATTTTAGCTTTTAGGGAAATAGAAAGTGGGCAAAAATTTCACTGCTGAAAATTGAACCGTGTACCTGCGGTTTTGCGGGTGTTTTATCGCCGTATACAGGGAAACGACACCCTCTATTTCCCTAAATCCTGATATTTTTGGCATCAGCTCTAAAATTCACTGACAGTCGGAACGGCGGGTGCTCGGAATGCCCCGCTAACGCCGCCTGGCGCCTCGCGGAGGCAAAAGTCGGCGCGGCCGGGCGCTGGACGGGAGCGCCCTGTCGCCTGCTAATAACATCAGGCAATGGGGATACTCCCCATTGCCTGATGTTATTAATCCGCATAGGAGATCGTGAGGTTCTTGAAGTGGCCCTGCGTGCCGTTGTCCACGTAGAGCCCCACGGCACCGCGGGCGTCCGAGCCGCCGAACATCTGGGGCACTACAAGCGCCGGGGCGTCCATGTTATCCACGTAGAACTTCGCGGACGCGCCCGTGACCTCGGCTTTTATGTGCACCCACTCGTCCATGTCGATGTTTGCCTTGGCCTCGTAGTCGGCGATCCCGCGCTCGCGGAAGTACGCGAAGGTGTAGCCGGGATAGCAGAAGTACTGCATGGTGTGGATGCGACGCTGCGGGTCGGTGCAGCTGCGACCGTTGCGCGGGCGCACGTAGAAGCCCTCGAAGCGGTCGTTCGCCTCGCTTGCGCGAAACACGATGCCAATGAAGCCTCGGCAGTCGATGTTGGCCCAGGGCATGAGGCGCGCCCGAACGTCCAGCTCTATGGTTCCGTCGTGGAAGCCGGGTCCCAGCAGCCGCGCGTAGGTGGCCACGTCGGGCTCGGTGTTCTCCTCGGGCTTTACGACACGGATGAGCTGCTCGCCGTCGAGCTCGGTGAGTCCCACGCTCGTGCCCACGGGTACGTAGGTGTTGTTTTGGAATGTGACTGAGTTGGTCATGGCGTACCTCCCTGCGTCGCCGCGTCGATGCGTCTTTAATAAATACTACACTCACTTGGGCTGCACCGCTATTCGGGTGTCCACCAGCACTAGGGGTCAGCGGCGTACCGGTTGCCCGTGGGAAGGATAGTAAGGTGTCCGCGACCGCAGTGGCAGCCGTCGTGGAACGCGTGCGGATCGACGCCGGAGGGAATCGCAAAGGTACCCTGCTCCCATTCCAGCAGCTTCCAGAGGTGGTCCTTCTTGTAGAAGAAGGTCGAAGCACCCCGCTCCTTCTGCGCGGCGATGCGCCGCTGGCACTCAATCAGCAGGTCCCTATACGCAAGCGGCTCCATGTTATGGCTACGCGGATGCCGTGGCTGTGGAGCAGCTCCATGACGCGCCAGAAGTCCGGATGCAGGATGGGATCGCCTCCCGTCAGATAGACGTAGGGATCCATGCCAAGGCACTGGCACAGGTCCTCGATCTGGTCCACCACGCGTGCGCAGACATCATAGGGCATGGTCACCACGGGAGGGGCGCCCTCGGTAAAAATGTAGCAGTGCCTGCAACGCTGGTCGCAGGTGTCGGTTATGTGCCACTGTATCGGGAAGCGCGCTGGCATAGACGATGCCTTTCTGCGGGGTCCATACGGCTGGCGGCCGCACGTGGCGACCGCCAGGACGTTGCTGTTCGCGAGCCTCGAGGCTACTCGGGGTCCAGGGTTCCGCAGGCGGTCGCCGGGTCAGGCGTGCCGCAGGCGGTCGCGGGGTCAGGCGTGCCGCAGGCGGTTGTGTTCTGGAATTCTGCCATTTTTATCTCCTTCTTGTTGGTCTTGCATTCCTATTGCCATGGCTTTCGCCAGAGTGGCCCTGCGCCTAATCGCTCGTGACCACGAGCTTGCCTTGGAAGCCTACCGACTCCTGCATCGCGAGCGCCTCGCTCAGGCTCTCGAGCGAGAACACCTTGGCGATGTTTGGTCCGATTCCGTGCTCGGCTACGAACGCAAAGATCTTGTCCATGACCTCTTGCGTGGGATAGTTGGAGAAGAAGCCCGTAAGATAGCGGCCGTTGGGGATGTCCTTTATGGGATCGAAGCCGTCCAGGGTAAAGATGCCGCCGAGGATGCCTGTGTTGCAACAGATGCCGCCGGGCAAGAGGTTCGCCATCGTGTCCCGCAGCGTCTTGGGGCCGACGAGCTCGAGCGCCTTGCTTGCGCGCACGTCCGTTTGCGCGAGCGTGCCGGTGTCGAACACGGCCTCGTTGGCACCATAGTCGCGAAGCAGCGACGCGTATTCCTCGCGGTGCGTGGTGGCGATGACGCGGCATCCAAGGGCGTGCGCGATCTGCACGGCGGCGTATCCAAGCCCGCAGCTGGCACCGCGAACGAGCAGCGTGTCGCTCGGCTTGAGCTGCAGCCCTCGAAGAGCGAGCCCCACGCCGTGTAGTAGGTCTCGGGAATGGCCGCGAGCGTTGCCCAGGGAAGGTTTCGCGCGGCCTCGGGAATGGCGAACAGGCGCGACGCGGGCACCAGACAGTACTCGGCGTAGCTGCCGTCCCACGCGCGGCCCATGCCGCCCATGAGCATGCAGACCTTGTCGCCAATCGCAAGCCCCGTGTCGCTTGGGTCTGCGACCTCACCCACGCCCTCGATTCCGGGGATGATGGGCTTCTTTATGTAGTCGGCGCGGATCTCCGACCGGCGCAGCTCCAGCTCGGCGTGGTTGAGGCCAAAGCCACGCACGCGCACGAGCGCCCATCCGGGACGAGTCTTGGGCACCGGCACCTCTGCGAGCGCCGCATCCTCTGCCGTGGTGATTCCCGTTATGGAGAGTGCCTTCATCGTCTTTTGCCTGCTCACGTCTGCCTCCCGTGCGTCTGTATTCCAATTCTCGCACGCTGTACGCGGGCGGTTTGATAGAGTGATGCAATAAGCGATTCACATTTGTAATCAATGGGAGGCAACGTGAATACTGCACAGCTGGAGTGCTTCGTCCAGGTTGCCCTGAGCCTGAGCTTTCGTCGTGCGGCCGAGGAGCTGCACCTTTCGCAGCCAACCGTGTCGAAGCAGGTTGCCTCTCTGGAGCGCGAGCTCGGCGGCGCACTCTTTGTGCGGTCGACGCGACAAGTTCTGCTCACTCAACTGGGAGAGGCGTTTTTGCAAGACGCCCAAGAGATTCTGCAGCTTGCCTACGCAGCCGAGGAGCGCGCCCGACGCTTAGGCAACGGCGGCGAGCTGGTGGTTGCCTACTCGGACTCCAACGAGCCCATGCGCCTGGTGCCCGTGCTCGACCGCCTGCGACGAGAGCGCGCGGGAATCCACGTGCTGCTCTCGCAGGGACCCCGCGAGGCGAACATCGCGAGGCTTCAGCGCGAGGAAGTAGACGTCGTAATGGGCTTTGCGAGCGAGTCGCTGGCGGCGGGCGCTGAGTTCGGGCGCCTTTAGGAGCGGGTTTTGCGACATCTGGCAACCAACGGTCGCAACAACGGCCGCGCTGAACGCACGCCGCTGAGACTGCCAAGATTTCTGTCAGTAAAATTAAGAGCAGATGCCAGAAATTTTAGCTTTTAGGGAAATAGAAAACGGACAAAAATATCACGGCCAAAAATCGGGCTGTGTACCTGCGGTTTTGCGGGTGTCTTATCGCCGTATACGGGGAAACGACACCCTCTATTTCCCTAAATCCTCATATTTTTGTCATCAGCTCTTAAATTCACTGACAATCGGAACGGCGGGTGAGCGCTCGGCACGCCGACGGGGCCCCAAGTAGGGGACGGTCCCCAAGTTTGGGTTTCGAGAAATCCAAACTTGGGGACCGTCCCCTACTTGGGGCCCTTATGCACGCTCCGTTGCTTAGCCACCCGCCCGTCTCCCGTTATGAGCGCCGAATCGCTTGAACAACGCCACTCGATACAGTATTCTGACTTAGAAATAATCATTTAATTATATGGAATGAGCTGAGTAAATTGGAAATACCCGTCGACCTGTATCAAACGCTGGCCCTGGCCGTTGCAGCAGTAATGCTTGGATCGTTCATTAGGCGCAAGGTACACTTCTTCGAGCGCTTTTGCATTCCAGCGCCGGTCATCGGTGGTCTTATATTCGCCATCCTTACCTGCGTGCTCCATGCAACCGGAGTGGCAGATGTTAAGTTCGATGCCACAATGAGAGAGGTCTGCATGATCTTCTTCTTTACCTCGGTTGGCTTCCAGATGGATCTAAAGACAATCAAGGCCGGAGGAAAGGGCCTGCTGATTCTTTTGCTGTCGGCTGCCATGTTGATCGCCTGCCAAAACGTCATATCGATTCTCCTGTCGAAGGTCCTAAACGTCAGTCCCCTGCTGGGCCTGTGCGCGGGATCCATCTCGATGGTCGGCGGGCACGGGACGTCCGCCGCCTTTGGGCCGATGCTGGAGGGCCTCGGCCTTAGCGGAGCCACCACGTTTTGCACGGCGGCGGCGACGTACGGACTGATTGCGGGCGGACTCACGGGCGGACCGCTCGCGAACAACCTGATCACGACGAAGGGCCTACGATCCTCTGCCGCCGAGGAAACCGACCAGCTCGCAACGGAGCCGCAGGAGGATAAGAACACGATGCAGGTTTCTGCGTTTGTGTCGGCGGCCTTCCAGCTGATTATCGCGGTAGGAATCGGAACGGGCATTTCCTTTGTGCTCTCGAAGCTGGGATACACGTTCCCCCTCTACATAGGCGGCATGATCGTAGCGGCCATCATGCGAAACATCAGCGAGTACACCGGCAAGTTCAAAACGCACATCCCCGAAAACGACGCCATGGGCGGAATCTTCCTGAACCTCTTCCTGGGAATCGCGATGATCACCCTGGAGCTGTGGCAGCTCGCGGGACTTGCGCTTCCCCTGGTTATCCTTCTTCTGGTGCAAACCGCCTTCGTGATAATCTTTGTGAGGTTCGTAACGTTCTGGATGATGGGCAGGGACTACGACGCCGCGGTAACATGCGCCGGTACCTGCGGATTCGGCTTGGGAGCCACCCCCAATGCCATGGCCAACATGCAGGCCATCTGCGAGAAGTACGGGCCATCGGTTAAGGCGTTCATGCTCGTTCCGATTGTCGGCGGCTTCCTGAATGACTTTACGAACAGCATCATAATTACGTTCTTTATCAACCTGACCAAGTCGCTCGGGCTGTGATGGCGGACGACGAGCTCAAGGCCGAGGTCGCCCAAACCGCAAAGGACGGAAAGGTCGTTGAGTGGGCGGCGTCGCAGGGCGTCGAGACCACCGAGGAGGAGCTTGTTGCCTTCGCAAAGGGCGCAGCAAACCAGAAGCTCTCGGTCGAGGCCTCGTAACGTCCGATTTTATCCGCACCCAGGAAGCTCCCAGCTTCAGCACAGGCGGCTTCCTGGCATTGGAATACAATGGCCTCACACCATCAAAGGCGAGAGGAGAACACCATGGCGCTGCACATCGTCGAGGAGGCCGACCGCTGCCTCAACTGCAAGAGACCGATGTGCCAGAGGGGATGTCCCGTAGGCACGGCGATTCCGCTGGCGATCCAGCTGTTCCGCGAGCGCAGGATGGACGAGGCCGGCGCGGTTCTCTTCCAAAACAACCCCATGAGCGCGGTGTGCAGCCTCATCTGCAACCACGGCGCGCAGTGCGAGGGCAACTGCGTGCTCGGGCGCAAGGGGACGCCGGTGCACTTCTCGGCTATCGAGCACTACGTGTCGAGCACCTACCTCGATCGCGTGCGGTTTCAGAGGCCCGAGCCCTGCGGAAAGCGCGCGGCCGTGATCGGCGGCGGGCCCGCGGGCATCGTGGCGGCACTCAGACTGGCGCAGGTGGGAGTCGACGTCACCATCTTCGACCAGAACCCGCGGCTCGGCGGCGTCATGCGCTATGGCATCCCCGAGTACCGCCTGCCCAAGAACGTGCTCGACCGCTATCAGGAGATTCTGGAGGCGCTCGGCGTGCGTGTGCGGCACAACACGGCCATCGGCTCCTCGCTCACCATCGCGGACCTCTTCCGCGACGGATACGACGCGGTGTTCGTGGGCACGGGCACCTGGCGCGCGCAGACCCTAGGCGTTTCGGGCGAGGCCGGCGGCAACGTGCTGTTTGGCCTGGACTATCTGCGAAGCCCGCAGACGGCCGAGATAGGCGAGCGCGTGGCCGTGATCGGCGCGGGCAACACCGCCATGGACGTGGCGCGCACGGCCTTCCGACAGGGCGCGCAGGAGGTGACGCTCTACGCGCGGTCCAAGCACATATCGGCGAGCTCCGACGAGCTGGAGTACGCGCTGCTCGACGGCTGCGAGCTCGTGCAGGGCAAGGCCATCTGCGAGATCAACGAGCGCGGGCCCGTGTTCCGGACGGCGATCTTCGACGAGGACGACCGCGTGGTGGGCTACGAGGAGGAGCTCGACCAGGTGGAGTGCGACACGGTGGTCGTGGCCGTGAGCCAGAAGCCCAAGAACAAGCTCATCCTCACCACCGAGGGGCTTGAGGGCGACGATCGCGGCCTGCTTATTGTGGACGAGCACGGCATGTGCACCGTGCCGGGCGTCTTCGCGGCGGGCGACGTGGTTACCGGGCCCAACACCGTGGTGCATGCCGTGACGGCGACAAAGGTGGCCGTGGCAGGCATGTTGGATTACATGGGCGTGGCGTAGGGCCGGGCTGAGGGGCGGCCTAACTTCCGATTTGGGACTCGTAATGTCCGATTCTATTGGCAACGTCTCGGCTGCCGACCAGGCGATGGGGATACTCCCCTTTGCCTTAGGCTCGACTGGACGTCCTAGGTTGGTGCCAGGCGATGGGGATACTCCCCTTTGCCTCGTACGAGGCAAAGGGGAGTATCCCCATCGCCTGGCACCAACCTAGGACGTCCAGTCGAGCCTAAGGCAAAGGGGAGTATCCCCATCGCCTGGTCGGCAGCCGAGACGTTGCCAATAGAATCGGACATTACGAGTCCCAAATCGGAAGTTAGGCCGCCCCTCAGCCCGGCCCTACGCCACGCCCATGTAATCCAACATGCCTGCCACGGCCACCTTTGTCGCCGTCACGGCATGCACCACGGTGTTGGGCCCGGTAACCACGTCGCCCGCCGCGAAGACGCCCGGCACGGTGCACATGCCGTGCTCGTCCACAATAAGCAGGCCGCGATCGTCGCCCTCAAGCCCCTCGGTGGTGAGGATGAGCTTGTTCTTGGGCTTCTGGCTCACGGCCACGACCACCGTGTCGCACTCCACCTGGTCGAGCTCCTCCTCGTAGCCCACCACGCGGTCGTCCTCGTCGAAGATCGCCGTCCGGAACACGGGCCCGCGCTCGTTGATCTCGCAGATGGCCTTGCCCTGCACGAGCTCGCAGCCGTCGAGCAGCGCGTACTCCAGCTCGTCGGAGCTCGCCGATATGTGCTTGGACCGCGCGTAGAGCGTCACCTCCTGCGCGCCCTGTCGGAAGGCCGTGCGCGCCACGTCCATGGCGGTGTTGCCCGCGCCGATCACGGCCACGCGCTCGCCTATCTCGGCCGTCTGCGGGCTTCGCAGATAGTCCAGGCCAAACAGCACGTTGCCGCCGGCCTCGCCCGAAACGCCTAGGGTCTGCGCGCGCCAGGTGCCCGTGCCCACGAACACCGCGTCGTATCCGTCGCGGAAGAGGTCCGCGATGGTGAGCGAGGAGCCGATGGCCGTGTTGTGCCGCACACGCACGCCGAGCGCCTCCAGAATCTCCTGATAGCGGTCGAGCACGTTCTTGGGCAGGCGGTACTCGGGGATGCCATAGCGCATGACGCCGCCGAGCCGCGGGTTCTGGTCGAAGATGGTGACGTCGACTCCCACCTGCGCCAGTCTGAGTGCCGCCACGATGCCCGCGGGCCCGCCGCCGATCACGGCCGCGCGCTTTCCGCAGGGCTCGGGCCTCTGAAACCGCACGCGATCGAGGTAGGTGCTCGACACGTAGTGCTCGATAGCCGAGAAGTGCACCGGCGTCCCCTTGCGCCCGAGCACGCAGTTGCCCTCGCACTGCGCGCCGTGGTTGCAGATGAGGCTGCACACCGCGCTCATGGGGTTGTTTTGGAAGAGAACCGCGCCGGCCTCGTCCATCCTGCGCTCGCGGAACAGCTGGATCGCCAGCGGAATCGCCGTGCCTACGGGACATCCCCTCTGGCACATCGGTCTCTTGCAGTTGAGGCAGCGGTCGGCCTCCTCGACGATGTGCAGCGCCATGGTGTTCTCCTCTCGCCTTTGATGGTGTGAGGCCATTGTATTCCAATGCCAGGAAGCCGCCTGTGCTGAAGCTGGGAGCTTCCTGGGTGCGGATAAAATCGGACGTTACGAGGCCTCGACCGAGAGCTTCTGGTTTGCTGCGCCCTTTGCGAAGGCAACAAGCTCCTCCTCGGTGGTCTCGACGCCCTGCGACGCCGCCCACTCAACGACCTTTCCGTCCTTTGCGGTTTGGGCGACCTCGGCCTTGAGCTCGTCGTCCGCCATCACAGCCCGAGCGACTTGGTCAGGTTGATAAAGAACGTAATTATGATGCTGTTCGTAAAGTCATTCAGGAAGCCGCCGACAATCGGAACGAGCATGAACGCCTTAACCGATGGCCCGTACTTCTCGCAGATGGCCTGCATGTTGGCCATGGCATTGGGGGTGGCTCCCAAGCCGAATCCGCAGGTACCGGCGCATGTTACCGCGGCGTCGTAGTCCCTGCCCATCATCCAGAACGTTACGAACCTCACAAAGATTATCACGAAGGCGGTTTGCACCAGAAGAAGGATAACCAGGGGAAGCGCAAGTCCCGCGAGCTGCCACAGCTCCAGGGTGATCATCGCGATTCCCAGGAAGAGGTTCAGGAAGATTCCGCCCATGGCGTCGTTTTCGGGGATGTGCGTTTTGAACTTGCCGGTGTACTCGCTGATGTTTCGCATGATGGCCGCTACGATCATGCCGCCTATGTAGAGGGGGAACGTGTATCCCAGCTTCGAGAGCACAAAGGAAATGCCCGTTCCGATTCCTACCGCGATAATCAGCTGGAAGGCCGCCGACACAAACGCAGAAACCTGCATCGTGTTCTTATCCTCCTGCGGCTCCGTTGCGAGCTGGTCGGTTTCCTCGGCGGCAGAGGATCGTAGGCCCTTCGTCGTGATCAGGTTGTTCGCGAGCGGTCCGCCCGTGAGTCCGCCCGCAATCAGTCCGTACGTCGCCGCCGCCGTGCAAAACGTGGTGGCTCCGCTAAGGCCGAGGCCCTCCAGCATCGGCCCAAAGGCGGCGGACGTCCCGTGCCCGCCGACCATCGAGATGGATCCCGCGCACAGGCCCAGCAGGGGACTGACGTTTAGGACCTTCGACAGGAGAATCGATATGACGTTTTGGCAGGCGATCAACATGGCAGCCGACAGCAAAAGAATCAGCAGGCCCTTTCCTCCGGCCTTGATTGTCTTTAGATCCATCTGGAAGCCAACCGAGGTAAAGAAGAAGATCATGCAGACCTCTCTCATTGTGGCATCGAACTTAACATCTGCCACTCCGGTTGCATGGAGCACGCAGGTAAGGATGGCGAATATAAGACCACCGATGACCGGCGCTGGAATGCAAAAGCGCTCGAAGAAGTGTACCTTGCGCCTAATGAACGATCCAAGCATTACTGCTGCAACGGCCAGGGCCAGCGTTTGATACAGGTCGACGGGTATTTCCAATTTACTCAGCTCATTCCATATAATTAAATGATTATTTCTAAGTCAGAATACTGTATCGAGTGGCGTTGTTCAAGCGATTCGGCGCTCATAACGGGAGACGGGCGGGTGGCTAAGCAACGGAGCGTGCATAAGGGCCCCAAGTAGGGGACGGTCCCCAAGTTTGGATTTCTCGAAACCCAAACTTGGGGACCGTCCCCTACTTGGGGCCCCGTCGGCGTGCCGAGCGCTCACCCGCCGTTCCGATTGTCAGTGAATTTAAGAGCTGATGACAAAAATATGAGGATTTAGGGAAATAGAGGGTGTCGTTTCCCCGTATACGGCGATAAGACACCCGCAAAACCGCAGGTACACAGCCCGATTTTTGGCCGTGATATTTTTGTCCGTTTTCTATTTCCCTAAAAGCTAAAATTTCTGGCATCTGCTCTTAATTTTACTGACAGAAATCTTGGCAGTCTCAGCGGCGTGCGTTCAGCGCGGCCGTTGTTGCGACCGTTGGTTGCCAGATGTCGCAAAACCCGCTCCTAAAGGCGCCCGAACTCAGCGCCCGCCGCCAGCGACTCGCTCGCAAAGCCCATTACGACGTCTACTTCCTCGCGCTGAAGCCTCGCGATGTTCGCCTCGCGGGGTCCCTGCGAGAGCAGCACGTGGATTCCCGCGCGCTCTCGTCGCAGGCGGTCGAGCACGGGCACCAGGCGCATGGGCTCGTTGGAGTCCGAGTAGGCAACCACCAGCTCGCCGCCGTTGCCTAAGCGTCGGGCGCGCTCCTCGGCTGCGTAGGCAAGCTGCAGAATCTCTTGGGCGTCTTGCAAAAACGCCTCTCCCAGTTGAGTGAGCAGAACTTGTCGCGTCGACCGCACAAAGAGTGCGCCGCCGAGCTCGCGCTCCAGAGAGGCAACCTGCTTCGACACGGTTGGCTGCGAAAGGTGCAGCTCCTCGGCCGCACGACGAAAGCTCAGGCTCAGGGCAACCTGGACGAAGCACTCCAGCTGTGCAGTATTCACGTTGCCTCCCATTGATTACAAATGTGAATCGCTTATTGCATCACTCTATCAAACCGCCCGCGTACAGCGTGCGAGAATTGGAATACAGACGCACGGGAGGCAGACGTGAGCAGGCAAAAGACGATGAAGGCACTCTCCATAACGGGAATCACCACGGCAGAGGATGCGGCGCTCGCAGAGGTGCCGGTGCCCAAGACTCGTCCCGGATGGGCGCTCGTGCGCGTGCGTGGCTTTGGCCTCAACCACGCCGAGCTGGAGCTGCGCCGGTCGGAGATCCGCGCCGACTACATAAAGAAGCCCATCATCCCCGGAATCGAGGGCGTGGGTGAGGTCGCAGACCCAAGCGACACGGGGCTTGCGATTGGCGACAAGGTCTGCATGCTCATGGGCGGCATGGGCCGCGCGTGGGACGGCAGCTACGCCGAGTACTGTCTGGTGCCCGCGTCGCGCCTGTTCGCCATTCCCGAGGCCGCGCGAAACCTTCCCTGGGCAACGCTCGCGGCCATTCCCGAGACCTACTACACGGCGTGGGGCTCGCTCTTCGAGGGCTGCAGCTCAAGCCGAGCGACACGCTGCTCGTTCGCGGTGCCAGCTGCGGGCTTGGATACGCCGCCGTGCAGATCGCGCACGCCCTTGGATGCCGCGTCATCGCCACCACGCACCGCGAGGAATACGCGTCGCTGCTTCGCGACTATGGTGCCAACGAGGCCGTGTTCGACACCGGCACGCTCGCGCAAACGGACGTGCGCGCAAGCAAGGCGCTCGAGCTCGTCGGCCCCAAGACGCTGCGGGACACGATGGCGAACCTCTTGCCCGGCGGCATCTGTTGCAACACAGGCATCCTCGGCGGCATCTTTACCCTGGACGGCTTCGATCCCATAAAGGACATCCCCAACGGCCGCTATCTTACGGGCTTCTTCTCCAACTATCCCACGCAAGAGGTCATGGACAAGATCTTTGCGTTCGTAGCCGAGCACGGAATCGGACCAAACATCGCCAAGGTGTTCTCGCTCGAGAGCCTGAGCGAGGCGCTCGCGATGCAGGAGTCGGTAGGCTTCCAAGGCAAGCTCGTGGTCACGAGCGATTAGGCGCAGGGCCACTCTGGCGAAAGCCATGGCAATAGGAATGCAAGACCAACAAGAAGGAGATAAAAATGGCAGAATTCCAGAACACAACCGCCTGCGGCACGCCTGACCCCGCGACCGCCTGCGGCACGCCTGACCCGGCGACCGCCTGCGGAACCCTGGACCCCGAGTAGCCTCGAGGCTCGCGAACAGCAACGTCCTGGCGGTCGCCACGTGCGGCCGCCAGCCGTATGGACCCCGCAGAAAGGCATCGTCTATGCCAGCGCGCTTCCCGATACAGTGGCACATAACCGACACCTGCGACCAGCGTTGCAGGCACTGCTACATTTTTACCGAGGGCGCCCCTCCCGTGGTGACCATGCCCTATGATGTCTGCGCACGCGTGGTGGACCAGATCGAGGACCTGTGCCAGTGCCTTGGCATGGATCCCTACGTCTATCTGACGGGAGGCGATCCCATCCTGCATCCGGACTTCTGGCGCGTCATGGAGCTGCTCCACAGCCACGGCATCCGCGTAGCCATAACATGGAGCCGCTTGCGTATAGGGACCTGCTGATTGAGTGCCAGCGGCGCATCGCCGCGCAGAAGGAGCGGGGTGCTTCGACCTTCTTCTACAAGAAGGACCACCTCTGGAAGCTGCTGGAATGGGAGCAGGGTACCTTTGCGATTCCCTCCGGCGTCGATCCGCACGCGTTCCACGACGGCTGCCACTGCGGTCGCGGACACCTTACTATCCTTCCCACGGGCAACCGGTACGCCGCTGACCCCTAGTGCTGGTGGACACCCGAATAGCGGTGCAGCCCAAGTGAGTGTAGTATTTATTAAAGACGCATCGACGCGGCGACGCAGGGAGGTACGCCATGACCAACTCAGTCACATTCCAAAACAACACCTACGTACCCGTGGGCACGAGCGTGGGACTCACCGAGCTCGACGGCGAGCAGCTCATCCGTGTCGTAAAGCCCGAGGAGAACACCGAGCCCGACGTGGCCACCTACGCGCGGCTGCTGGGACCCGGCTTCCACGACGGAACCATAGAGCTGGACGTTCGGGCGCGCCTCATGCCCTGGGCCAACATCGACTGCCGAGGCTTCATTGGCATCGTGTTTCGCGCAAGCGAGGCGAACGACCGCTTCGAGGGCTTCTACGTGCGCCCGCGCAACGGTCGCAGCTGCACCGACCCGCAGCGTCGCATCCACACCATGCAGTACTTCTGCTATCCCGGCTACACCTTCGCGTACTTCCGCGAGCGCGGGATCGCCGACTACGAGGCCAAGGCAAACATCGACATGGACGAGTGGGTGCACATAAAAGCCGAGGTCACGGGCGCGTCCGCGAAGTTCTACGTGGATAACATGGACGCCCCGGCGCTTGTAGTGCCCCAGATGTTCGGCGGCTCGGACGCCCGCGGTGCCGTGGGGCTCTACGTGGACAACGGCACGCAGGGCCACTTCAAGAACCTCACGATCTCCTATGCGGATTAATAACATCAGGCAATGGGGAGTATCCCCATTGCCTGATGTTATTAGCAGGCGACAGGGCGCTCCCGTCCAGCGCCCGGCCGCGCCGACTTTTGCCTCCGCGAGGCGCCAGGCGGCGTTAGCGGGGCATTCCGAGCACCCGCCGTTCCGACTGTCAGTGAATTTTAGAGCTGATGCCAAAAATATCAGGATTTAGGGAAATAGAGGGTGTCGTTTCCCTGTATACGGCGATAAAACACCCGCAAAACCGCAGGTACACGGTTCAATTTTCAGCAGTGAAATTTTTGCCCACTTTCTATTTCCCTAAAAGCTAAAATTTCTGTCATCTGCTCTTAAATTTACTGACAGAAAAGGCGGGATGCTCAGATGACGCTCTATTTATGCGGGATGGCCGCGCTGGACGTGCTGCGCCATTTGCGGTCAACAAACGACGGACTCGTTCCCGGAAAGGTGCCCCGACCTCGACGTTTGCGCGGTGCCATTCACACGAGCAAGGAGCTCAACGCGCTTAACGACGACGCCCAGCGCGTCCTCTCGCACGTGCGCGGCAAAGTCGAGGCGCTCGTGCCCTCAAGCGATCGCCTTACGCACACCTCACGCCTTACCACGCGCCTCTGGAGCGGTGACCTCCCGCACGGTGCCTTCATAGACATCGGCAACAACGTCTGCCTCAGCTCACCCCAGTTCCTCTTTCTCCAGTTGGCCCCAGTCCTGAGCGAGATAGAGCTCATCAAACTCGGGCTGGAACTCTGCGGCTTCTACAGCTGCTGGAGTCTGCCCTCGCTAACCGGCGGCAAACAGCAGGATTCCAGCGACACCACCTACGGCCTCATGCCCGTCACCAGTTTGTCTAAGCTTTCCACGTTCGTGGAGCACCGCAAAAACACGCGCGGTGCCGTAAACGCCCGCAAGGCCTTGCGCTGGGTGCTCAACAACTCCGCCTCGCCTGCGGAGACGGCGGTGTATCTGCTGCTGTGTCTGCCGAGACATCGCGGTGGCTTCGGCATGCCCAAGCCGGTGTTCAATGCGCGCGTGCGCGTGACGACCTCCACCACGCACCAGAACCGCTACCCCGACCTCTACTGGCAGGCGCATTCCCTGGACGTGGAGTACCAAAGCGACTATGCCCATACGGGGAACTGGAAGCGTTATCGCGATTCGCAGCGCGAGGTGGAGCTCGAGGCCGAGAAGATCACGGTACTTCCGCTCACGCGCCTGCAGCTCGAAAACGTGGACGACTTCGAGGCGTTTGCCGCAAGCGTGCGACGCAACCTCGGTCGACGCGCGAGGCCCACGCCAGACGGTTGGCGGCCAAAGCACCTCGAGCTGCGTGAGGCGCTGCTCTCCTAGGGTCCTATGGAGCATCGCGTCCGCAGCCTTTGATAGATACGTGATAGACAATAGCGCGCATAGGGGGGAGTGCCCCCTGCCTAGGGTCCCACCTGCCGTGCGCCATCCGTGCTACCATGGAGTCGACAAGGGCGAGGGGGGAGGCCGACATGGGCATGTACGTTAACCCGGGCAACGGGGGATTCCGGCGGATGCTGGCAGACGAGTACGTGGACAAGACCGGACTCATCGCCCTCGTGAACGACGTAATCGGCACGTCGCGAAGCCTCGTGTGCTCCACGCGCCCACGCCGCTTCGGCAAGACCTTCGCCGCCGAGTCGCTGGTGGCCTACTATACCTGCGGCGCGGACTCGCGCGAGCTCTTCGAGGGACTGGACATCTCCCGCGACCCGAGCTTCGAGGAACACCTCAACGCCTACAACGTGGTGCGCCTGGATATGACGGAGTTCAGGGGCGCCGCGGACGTCTCCGCCGAGGTCTCCCGCGCGATTCTGGTCGACCTGCGCGCGGAGGTGCCCGAAGCCGGCGCCGGTAACGAGGGGAGGTTCAACGAGCTCACGTCGGCCTTCGCCGACTTCGTGGCCGCCACGGGCCGACGCTTCGTCTTCGTGATCGACGAGTGGGACGCGCCCCTGCGAGAGCGCCGATCCAAGGAATCGCAGGAGGACTGGGTGTTCATGCTCAGGAAGCTCTTCAAGAACTTCACCTTCACCGCAGACGCCATAGCTGCCTGCTACATGACGGGCATCCTGCCCATCGTGCGTTACGGCACGCAGTCGGCGCTGTCCGACTTCCGCGAGTTCACGTTCCTGCGCCCGCACGCCTACGCCCCCTACGTCGGCTTCACGGAAGAGGAGGTGGAGGAGCTGGCCGAGCACCATGGAATGGACATGGGCGAGCTCAGGCGCTGGTACGACGGATACGAGCTGCCGTGGGTGGACCAACGGGCCCATGAGCGCAAGGTCGAGAGGGTCTACGCGCCCTTCTCGGTGATGAGCGCGTGCGCCAACGGGGACGTGGGGCCGTACTGGACGGACTCGGAGGCCTTCTCCTCGCTGCGGACCTACGTCGACCTGGACTTCGACGGCCTTCAGCAGGCGGTGGTGCAGGCACTTGGCGGCGCGGCCGTGCGGGTTAGCACGTACGGATTCGAGAACAGCATCCACGACGTCGAAAGCCGCGACGACGCGCTCACGCTGCTGTGCCATCTGGGCTATCTCTGCTATGACGCGGCCACCTCAACGGCCCGCGTTCCCAACGAGGAGGTGCGCGCCGAGCTGCGTCAGGCAGTGGCGCAGAGCCGCCACGCCGAGGTGGCGCGCATCGTGCGCGAGAGCGACGTCCTGTTGCGGGCTACGTGGGACATGGACGAGGACGCCGTGGCCGACGCGATCTCGCGCGCCCACGACGACGGCTGCGCGCCCGTGTACTACAACGACGAGCAGGCGCTTCGCGCGGTGGTCAAGTCCGCTTACATCGCGGCCGCCGACCACTACGCCACGATCGAGGAGCTCCCCTCGGGCCGCGGCCTGGCAGACGTCGTGTACCTCCCCAGGCGAGGCGACCCCTCGCCGGCGCTCCTCGTGGAGCTCAAGTGGGACCGTTCCCCCGAGGCTGCGATCGCTCAGGTGCGAGACCGCGACTACCCGGCCGTCCTGCGCGGATGGGGAGGCCCCATCCTGCTCGTGGGCATAACCTACGACCGCAAGTCCAAGCGCCACACCTGCCGCATCGAGGAGGCATAGCGCGCATAAGGAGGACTAATAACATCAGACAATGGGGAGTATCCCCTTTGCCTGGGGGAGGACGGAGGCATCCCATGACCAAACCCAGCCTGGACCCCAAAGCCCTGGAGCAGTACCTGCGCTTCTCATACCCCGTGGACGGCTCGGTGCTTATGGGCCAAAAGGGGACGCCCGCTCCCGAGGTCCGCTTTTCCGTGACGCCAGGGCGGAGCAAGGACGACTACCTGCAGGAGCTTCTCCAGATTCTCGAGAGGATGCTCGCCGAGGAGCGTCAATGCTCCGACGCGGCGTTTTTGTCTTCGGGCGTCGACTCGTCGCTCATTGCCTTTGGGATCCGCGCAAGAAAGACCTTCTCCGTGGCATACGAGGAGGCAGAGTTCAACGAGTCCGACCTGGCGATTCAGGCGGCGCGGGAGCTTGGCAGCGAGCATCACGTGGCCAAGATAGGTCCCGCCGAATACCTTGGCACCGTGGACGAGGCCCTGGCAAGCCGACCGGCGCCCACGGGAGACGCCTCCTACGTGGCCCTGTTCATCGCCGCCCAGGAGGCGGCACAGCACACGGACGTCGTGTGTTCCGGAGAGGGTCCGGACGAGCTGTTTTGCGGCTATCCCTGCTACAACCGCTACTTCCAGAGCCCAAGCGAGGACTTTTGGCTGGCCACGAACACAATCATGGACGTGGGCGAGGTGCCAGACCTGCCTCGCTACGGCGGCGACGGATTCCTAAAGATGAACGCCTTCGACCTCTCCATATGGATGCACAACAACATCCTTCCCAACGTGGTCGCCGCGGCGCGGGGTGCGGGGATAAACATTCGCACGCCCTACGTGCGACAAGACCTCTGGGATTTCGCGCTCTCGCTCCCAACCGGCCTCAAGGCAAACGAGACGATGGGCAAGCTGCTCTTCCGCGAGGCGGCGCAGCGCTACGTGGGACGTACGATAGCCTTCAGAGAGAAGCGGGGGTTCCCCGTTCCGGTGCGCAAGTGGATGCGCCTTGAGTCCTACAAGACGCGAATCTGCGACACGCTAACGAATGCGCTCGCGCGCGACGTCCTTGCGTCTGTGGACGTAGAGGGGGTTCTTGCGGCATACTATTGCGAAAACGACGAAAGCGTTTGGAAGCAAGTGTGGGAGATGTTCGCGTTGATTCGATGGCTCGATACCGTAGGTGAGTGCAAGCAATGAATTCAATCTCCGCCCTTGACGACCGATACCCGGTAAAGACGGTCTTCACGAACAACTCGGATTGGCAGAGCCACGAAGACTGGCATCGCGTGGAATGCCGCAACGCTGCGTTCCAAGAGTACCTTCGTGTGCCCCTTACCCGCGTGTTCTATGCGTACGAGGAGCACACGGGCAACGTCCTTGCCATAACGAGCAGCAATGTCGAGGACTTGGAGGCAATGGACAAAAACAGGATCCCCGAGCAAATTGGTGAGTACGACGCCCTGGTGACAGACGTTCCCCGCACCATGCTCTGCATCTGCACGGCGGACTGCCTGCCCCTCTTTTTATACGACCCAGAACAAAACGTCGCGGCAATAGCCCATTGCGGATGGAGGGGCATCTGCAACGGAATAGTTTCGAATACCGTATGCTCGATGGTGGATCGCTTTGGCACGGACCCGGGGAGCGTCGTCGCCGCCTTCGGGCCGAGCATCTGCAAGAGGTGCTATGAGGTTGGCGGCGAGCTCAAGGATGACTTTGCAAGGCGCTTTTCGCCCCAAGAGGTGGAAAGCCTCTTTACGGCGCGGACAAACGGGAAGTTCCTCCTGGATTCCAGGAGGGCCGTTGCGCTCGAGCTACTTCGCGCAGGCGTTCGGCAGGAGAAAATCCACGACGTGGACATCTGCACGCTCGAGTCGGATGACTATGCGTCCCTAAGGGGCGAGGGGGCGTACGTAGAAGCCGTGCGGCAGACGATCTCGGGTATCGTGCTCGCGTAACGGATGGAACCAACATGATTGCGACGAAAGAGCTAAAAGAAGAAGACGGCGTGTTTCGCAAGCCAGAGCTTATCGCGGGCGCCACAAAGAAGATGGCCGTAACCTATATTGTTGGCGCCGTCTGCGCGGCACTCGTAACCATAATCGACTCCCTGATCGCGGGCGTGAGCATAGGGCAAGAGGCGTTGGCGGCAATCGCTACCGCCGGCCCGTTGCTGTGTTTTGATCAGATCCTGCACTGCATGCTGGGCTTTGGCATCGACAAGCTCATGATCCAGGCAATCGGCGAGGGGGACCACAAGAAGGCCAACCGCATCTTTGGCGCGATTCTTATAGCGGTATTCGTTATATATGCGTGCGTGTTTGGTGCGCTCATCGTGTGCGAGCGACCTTTGCTCATGGCGCTTACGCAAGATCCGAAGCTTTCGGACATGGTTGTTTCGTATACCGTGCCCCTGTTTGTTTTCTCAGCCTTTTCCGAGGTGTTCCTTTGCATAGAGAGGGCATTTCGCATTGACGGGCGGGCGAGGCTGTTCTCTAAGCGCGGCATCGTTACGAACGTGGCAAACATAGCCTTCGACCTCCTTTTGGTAAGCGTCTTCAACTTTGGAATAGCCGGCCTGGCCTGGGCCTCGGTAATAAGCACGACTATTGGGTACACCGTTACGCTCAGTCACTTCTTCAGCAAGAAGCGAACGGTTTCGCCGGACTTCTCGGTTATTCACTCCTTCGATGAGCTGCTTGACTACGTGAAGCAAGACATACGTTTGGGCAGTTCCGCCACGCTGGACGAGTTTTTGGACACTGTGGCGCTCAGCGTGCAGACGGCCGCCATTGGCTCCATGGCCGGGGCTGGGGGACTTGCGATTTGGACGGTGTACAAGTCGCTGCGTGGGGTAGTGGTTTCCGAGGGCAACGGAATCTCTGCAAGCGTGTCGGTTCATGCGGGCCTGCTGTTTGGCCAGCGGGATTATGACGGAGTAAGGTATTCAATTCGGTCGGGAATCATGCTTGCCATTTCGGTGTGCGTGGCGGCCATAGCCATCGTGCTTGTCCTGGCTACGCCAATTGCCGCTGCCTATGGCATAGATCCGGAGATCCGGCAGCTTTGCGCCGAATGCCTTCGCATAGGAAGCCTGGCCTTTCTCGCTATGGTTTTCCTCAACGTTACCACCATCTACCTGCCATCCGTGAACAAGACAAGAATCGCGGGTCGCTTGGTGCTGCTCGAGCATGGCTTGGTTGTGCTCGCGACGGGAATTGGGCTTGGGCTTGGGTTGCAGAGCATATTTGTGGCATACGTGCTTGCGGAATGGGTTGCCGCATCGGTTGCGGCAGTCATACTAACACGTGATGGGCATTGGCTCGTGCCCGATTGCAATCCTCAGGAGATCGTGAGCTACTCAATTTGCTTGAGGCCGGATCAGATTGTTACGGTGGGCGAAAACATAAAGAGCGAGCTGCAAAACCGCACGTATCCTGCTCATTTTTGCTCCAGGGTGTCGTTGGTAATACAGGAGAGCATAAGCTACGTGGCAGGGCACAATCCCGGGGAAGAGATCGATACGGACGTTGAGATAAAGGAGCAGGACGACGGCGTAACAATAATGATTACCGATGCCGGCGTGGCCTACAATCCTTTGGCGGAGACGACTACCAGAGACATGAGCAAGGTCGGCGAGCTGGAGAAGGTGATCTTCTTGGGATTCTCCGAAGAGGTGAGCTACGACAGGGTTTTGGACCTCAACAGGATGGCGCTGTACCTCGTTCCCGCCGAAGCGGCCGAGGCAGCGAGGTAGGCGATGGAAGGGGGAAGCGTGGAGAAGTCCTACTTGAACTGGAGACAAGACGACGCATTTCTCAATGGCGCGCAAGCCTGGCCAGCCGCGCTCTTTCCCCGTGCCACCTACCACTACTTTAGGGACTGCGGCTGCGTGGTGTGCTCCCTTGCGGTGATGCTTAGGCACTGCGGTGCGGAAACGGAGTCGGACGAGGGGCTGTTCAACCCCTGGGTGCTCAACCAGCGGCTCATCGACTGCGGCGCGTTTGACTCCGCGGCCGACCTGAATCTCGATTGCGTTGGGCGCTTGTATGCGCTGGAGTACGTGGGAAAGCTGCCCTGCACGGCGGATGCGCTGGCCGAGGTTGCGGCAAGCGGCGCTCCGTGCCTCGTTACTGTGCCAGGGCAAAACGCGGAGTGGCACTTTACAACATTGCTGCGCATGCTGGAGGGCGATGCAGAGCTGTACGACCCAAACGTTGGGAAGGCGTGGCTCAGCTCGTACGATGGGCCGAGCGAGATTCGCGTGTTTCGACTGGTGGAAGGGATGGGATAGCGCATGAAACTTGGTGAGGTGCTGCGTGACGTGGCTTTTTCCTATGCGCGAGGGGCGTCCGACGACCTTGAGGTGGCGGACGTGGCGTACGACTCGCGCCGCGTCGGGCCGGGAGCGCTCTTCGTCTGCGTGCCGGGCGCGGCGTTCGACGGTCACGACTTCGCGGCGTCGGCGGTGCAGGGGGGAGCGGCTGCCCTTGTCGTCGAGCGCGAGCTCGACCTTGCGGTGCCGCAGGCGATCGTCGCTGACGCGCGCGACGTCCTTGCACAGGCGTCTGCGAACTTCTTTGGAAACGCCTCGCAGCACATGCAGGTTGTGGGCGTAACGGGGACCGCTGGAAAGACGACCATAACCATGCTCGTGGAGCACATGCTGCGTGCGGCGGGCATGGAGTGCGGGATCATTGGCACCATTGGCAATCGCATGGGGGAGCGCGTGTTTTCTCACCGCTACACCACGCCGGAGTCCCGCGACCTGCAGGAGATACTGGGCACCATGGAAGGCATGGGCGCGCAGGCGGTGGCCATGGAGGTTTCCAGCCATGCGCTCCTTACGCATCGCTGCGCCCATACGCGCTTTGCCGTTGCCGCGTTTACCAACCTGTCGCGTGAGCACATGGACCTGCACAGCAACATGGAGGACTACTTTGCCACCAAGGTGCGCCTGTTCTTTGAGGAGGACGTTGCGTCGCGCGTCGTGTGCACGTCCACGGAGTGGGGCGTGCGGCTTGCGCAGATGCTTCGAGAGGCGCAGCGGGACTTCGTGGAGGTGTCGTGCGACCATGAGGCGGACGTCTGCGTGAGGAAGATCCTGCCTCGCGGCTTGGCGGGAAGCCTGATCTTCGCCAAGGTCTTCGAACAAGAGCTGCGCTTTGAGCTGCCGCTGCCGAGCCGCTTCAACGCCGAGAACGCGCTCGTGGCGCTTGCCGCCGTGTGCAGGCTTGGCCTCGATCCCGCTCGCGCCGCGGCCTCGCTGGCGTCCTTTTCCGGCGTGCCGGGGCGGATGGAGCGCATCGATACCGGCGGCAGGGGCTTCTCGGTTGTGGTGGACTTTGCCCACACGCCAGAAGAACTTGTCTACGCGCTTCACGCTGCCAGGGAGGGAGCCGCGGGCAGGGTGGCCGTCGTCTTTGGCTGCGGCGGAGACCGCGACAAGGGCAAGCGTCCGATGATGGGCGAGGCGGCAGCTCAGGCCGACTACGTGGTGGTGACGAACGACAATCCCCGCACCGAGGATCCCGCCGCCATTGCGGAGCAGACTGTCGCGGGCATGGGTGACGACGCCGAGCGGGCGCATGTGCGGCTCAACCGGCGTGAGGCCATTCGGGACGCCTTGGCGTGGGCGCGACCTGGCGACGTGGTGCTCATTGCCGGAAAGGGTCACGAGACGACGCAGACCACCGGTACCGAAACCGCCCACTTCGACGACCGCGAAGTCGTACGCGAAGAACTCGATGCGCTACCCTAACTTGGGGACTGTCCCTTAGCTAGGGGCTAGGCGTTGAAGGCGGTGCAGATGGCGTCGAGCAGCATGACCGCGTAGGTTTGGGCGTCACTCACCGTAAAGGTCCCGTTGTCGTTCGCGCCGCCGGGCGACAGCTCTATGCGCACCACGGGAACGTCTTCCATGGAGCTCTCGCACGCGGTCTTAATGCGCATGGGCAGCGTGTTGGGATCGTCCACCACCACGTTGGGCACGCTCTCTCCGTCTTTGAGCGGCGTGGTTGCCAGCACGAGTACCGCACGGTCGCCGGGACGACGGTGCTGCGGCGACTCGACGATGTCCAGGCCGCTCTTGTCGTTGGTGGCCGAGGCAAGGTTCCACACGCGGCCTGCCACGTTGCGCGAGATGGGATCTTCGGCGGTAATGGAGATGCTCACGTTTTCCAGCACGTTGGCGGCACGCGCGAAGCCCATCGACCCCAGCGGATGCGGACCCGACGCGGGCTTGCCTGCCCACACGTGGTGCAGGCGCTCGATGGCGTCAAAGGTAACGGGGAACGCCATGCCGTCGGGAAGCTCGCCGATGCTCTCTTGGAACTGCTTTACCGCGGCCTCGGTGTGGGGCCCATAGAAGCCGTCCACCTCACCTGCCGAGAAGCCCAAGATGTTCAGACAGTGCTGCAACTGTCGCACGTCGGCGCCGTGGAAGTTGGGGAGTCGCAAGTAGAGCGTGCGGTCGCCCATCTTGTACGACTCGTCCACCAAGGTCACCCAGGTTTCGGAGTCCACGTCCTGACCAAGGGAGAGACCCTGGTCCAGGCGAAAGTGCGTCACCGCGGTTGCCGTGGATATGCCAAACTCCTGGCGCTCGCGCTCCGTCTCGTCTATGGAGTAGCCAATGGAGCAGAGCCGCTCCTGTATGTCTTCCACCGCTGCGCCGGTCATTCCTTGTGTGATGGGTTCCATCGTTTGTCCTTATCGTAGTCGCAGGAAGCGTCGTTCCTGTTTTTGCTTCCTGTTGCTATGCGTTTCGCTCTATGAAGAAGTCCGCCATCGAGAAAAGCACCTCGCGAGCGTCTTCGGTAATCGGGGTGGCTCGGAGTCCCTCCTTGGCGCGCTGCGTGAGCTCGCGAGCGTAGGCGCGGGCATGGTCGAGCGCGCCTGCCTCGTCTGCCAGCTCGACGGCGCGGTCCATCTGGTTCCTTTCGGTCGTGCCGGTGGAAAGAATCGCGATGAGCTCCTCTTTCTTGGGCTTGTCCAAGTGCTCGAGCGCCCACATCATAACGAGCGTGCGCTTACCCTCGGTTATGTCGGACCTGTAGTCCTTGCCTTGGGCCTCTGCGTCGCCCACGAGGTTGAGCAGGTCGTCCTGAATCTGGAAGGCCAAGCCCGCTTGCAGGCCAAAGTCCCTGAGTCCCTCTATCGCCGATTCGCTGCCCCTGCCGCAAATGGCCCCGAGCACCAAGGGGGTCGCGGCCGAGTAGTGGGCGGTCTTGCGCTGCGCCATGGCAAGGTAGTCGGACGTAAGGACGTCCCAGCGTTGGTCGCGCGCCCAGCCCAGGTCCAGGGCCTGCCCCTCTAGGGTTTGGTTTTCCATGGCGACGAGCTCTTTAAGAAGGGCGACGCACGTTTGCGGCTCCAGGGAGTCGTCGTTTAGCACGCAGCTCGTAACCGCCACGAGTGCCGCGTCGCCGGCGTTTATGGCAAGACCGGTGCCCTGCGAAATGTGCAGGCAGGGAACGCCGCGGCGCATGGTGCTCTTGTCGGCTATGTCGTCGTGAATGAGCGCGACGGCCTGGAAGAGCTCCACGGCGGCGGCCACGCCAGAGGCCACGGAGGGATCCGCGCCCACCGCCTCCGCGCCGAGCAGGCACAGGACGGGACGCACGCGTTTGCCTCCTGCGCTCACGAAGTCCGCGAGCGGGTCGTACAGATACCGCTTGAGGTCGCCGACCTGCTCGGTTTTGCCAAGCGGAAGGGGTGCGTGGGCCAGGACGCACTCTTCCACGGCTCGCTTGTGGCTTGCGAGGTATGTGACGAAGGAATTGCCGTCCGAACTCACGGTTACCCCTCGTAACCGTTGGGGTTATTGGACTGCCAGTTCCAGCTGTCGCGGCACATCTCGGCGATGCCGTATTGTGCCTCCCAGCCCAGCACCTCGCGGGCCTTGGTGCAGTCCGCGTAGTTGGCGGTAACGTCGCCGGCGCGCCGGGGCTCGATCACGTAGGGGAGCTCGCGCCCGCAGGCCGCCGAGAACGCCTTGATGATCTCCAGTACGGAGGTGCCGGTGCCCGTGCCCAGGTTGAACACCTCGCAGCCGGTCTTGTTTGCCATCCAGGCGAGCGCGGCTGCATGGCCCTCGGCGAGGTCCATTACGTGGATGTAGTCGCGTACGCCCGTGCCGTCGGGGGTGTTGTAGTCGTCGCCAAACACGTGCACGGCGTCGCGACGGCCCACCGCAACCTGGGCCACATAGGGGAGCAGGTTGTTGGGGATGCCCTTGGGGTCCTCGCCCATGAGGCCCGAGGCGTGCGCGCCGATGGGGTTGAAGTAGCGCAGCAGCACGACGTTCCACTCCGGATCGGCCACGACGAGGCTTGCGAGAATCTCCTCGATCATCCACTTGGTCCAGCCGTAGGGGTTGGTCGCGGGCTTCTTTGGGCTTTCCTCCGTGAGGGGCAGCGCGTCGGGATCGCCGTAGACGGTTGCCGAGCTGCTGAACACGATGGACTTGCATCCGTGGTTGCGCATGACGTCCACGAGCGCGAGCGTGTTGCCGATGTTGTTGGAGTAGTACTCGATGGGCTTCTCCACGCTTTCGCCTACGGCCTTGTAGCCGGCAAAGTGGATTACGGCGTCTATTTGGAACTCGTCGAACACGGCGTCGAGCGCGTCCTTGTCTGCTACGTCGGCGCGCACGAAGGTAAGGCGCTGCGCCGCGTCGTCGCCTACTATTTGGTCGATACGATCCAAGACCTTCTCGCTCGAGTTGGAAAGGTCGTCCACGATAACGACCTCGTAGCCGCGTTCCAGCAACACGACCACGGTGTGGCTGCCAATAAAGCCGCAGCCGCCGGTTACGAGCACGCAGGTGTCTTGTACGCTTTCTGTTTTGGCCATGAAAACCTCTTTGAATAGTCTTGTTACCTCTCGCACTAGTATACGTCTTGGGAGCGCGGGTCGTGCGTTGGTTTGGCGTGCGAACAAAACATCCAGCGACATTGGCAAGCGCGTTTCGTGCGTCTTGCATGAGGTGCTGCGCCTGGCTCCTTGGCGGGCGATATCGCGAGGCGCGGCTACCGCCCACCTGCCGTTTACCGAAAGGCCGTAAAATGCATATTGCGCACTATTTGCGCGACGCGAAGGCGGTGTTTTGGCAGGTGAAGACGTATTTAGCTAGTAGCTGAGAGTTTTCGACATTTATTTGTGTTTGTTTGGGCCCCAAGACTGAATATAACGGTCAATGCGTATGCAACGTCTGCGTGCTTGCGCGAGGCCAAGCCTGTTTGATTGATTACCGTTGGTGACTCCGCTACAAGAAAGGGGAGTGCTATGAGGGCGTACATAGGCTATTCCACTGCTGTTCAGTATTGGCTGAAGAATGGGATGGACGAGACGAATCGCGCGAATGTGGTGAGCTTTCGGTCGCTAAACGATGCGGCGTACACGCTGCAGGAGCTGACCTCGCTTGATCTTCAGCTGCACGGGCTCGAGGCTTCGATGGCGCGCGGCTGGCCTGATTCGAGGCGCAAGCGCGGAAAGACAAAAAGGGAGGTGCCTCAGGGAGAGGCGATTCACGTTCTTGTTCCCAAGGGCGCGGACAGCAATCGCATCGAAGGCTTTGATCGGCACGTATGGTCAACGCACATACCCGAAAACAGCTTTTGCGAGATTGCGTCGGATACGTACGTGAGTACACCAGAGTTCGCGTTCTTGCAGATGGCGGGCGCCCTAACGTTTGCGCAAACAGTACTTGTGGGCTATTGGCTCTGTGCATCATACAAGCTGCCGGAGGGTGGCGGAGTTCCTCTAGAAGTCGAACCGCCGACCTCCGTTGAGCGACTGCAGACGTTCTTGCTCGGAGCGGAAGGTTGCTATGGGGCGAAGAAGGCGCGTCGGGCTCTTAGGTGGGTGATTGATGGAGCGCGCTCGCCAATGGAGGTTGCGACCTCCATGGTAATGTCGCTGCCGACGAAGTATGGCGGGTATGGGTTGGAAAAGCCTTGCATTAACTACAAGGTTGAAACGACTGATTGGGATTCCTGCACCTTGGACCGGCCCGATCGCACGTACTTTGAGATTGACCTGTATTGGCCAAAGAAGAAGGTGGGCGTAGAGTACGATGGGTTTCCGCACTTGGACCCAGCAAGAATCCGCAAAGACAAGCGTAGGCTGAACTGCTTGCTGGTTAATGATATTAAGGTTCTGGTAGTCATGTATGACCAAATGGTGGATGATGACGTGCGCGACACGCTTATGCATCAGCTGTCAAAGATGCTTGGCGCAAAGCAAAGGGACGTGTCGGACGCGGAAAAAGATGCTCGCGAGGCGCTTAAGGGGCTGCTCTTCCTAAACGAGTTCTCGCTGTAGCACGAAAACCCGAATAAACGGCGGAAAGGGTGGTTGATTCGATCCAAAATGCCGCTTGTTCGGTTTTGGTTTTCGCGAAAACCGAACAAGCGGCATTTTTGGATTTGCATATTGCGTAAAACGCCGTTTGTTCGGTTGCGAGGGCCTCTGGGACCTCGGCGGGGAGAGCCAAAAACCGAACAAATGGTAAAACCGAAGCAAAAGATCCCTCCAAACGCCGTTTGTTCGGATTCCGGCTAGACCAAAACCGAACAAACGACATTTCGCAGCGATTTTTTAGCGAGTAACGCCGTTTGTTCGGGTTTGAGCGAGCTGCCGACCCAAATACCGTCCCTTTCCAAGGCCCCAAGGATTGTTGTCCCGTGCGTTGCGTATGGTAGGGCCCGTCCCAAACGCAGCAACGGAACAAAAGGAGCAAAAATGAAGCGTATCGTGGTCGTGCTGGCTTGTGTTGTAGGACTCTTTATTGGGGTATTGCTCGTGCCCTATGTCTCGGCGCTCGAGGCGTTGCATAAGTAGAGCCAGGGTCCGGCGCCTCCGCCCCGCGCCGAGGGACCCCGCGCCAAGAGCCCAAAAACTCATCCAAGTAATATGCATAAGTAATATTAAGTCTTATACTCTCCATAGGTCAGAATTTTCCATTCAGACGCATGGAGAGATATGCGAGCCATTTATTACAATATTTACGAGGACCTTCGCGACAAGATTCTTGAGGGTCAGTACCAATACCAAACGTTCTTGCCTTCCGAGAGCAAACTCACGAACACCTATGCCTGTTCGCACAATACAGTGCGCAAGGCGCTTTCGGTGCTCATGCTCCACGGATTCGTGCAGCCCATACGCGGCAAAGGCGTGCTGGTGATCTATCGACCCGACCGACGTGCCAACTTTGTGCTGGGCGATATCGAAACCTTTAAGGAGGCCGCTGCGCGCAACGGACTCGAGGCGCAAACCAAGGTGCTCAAGTTCGAGCGAGTGGTTGCGGACAAGGCACTGGCAGGCACCACGGGGTTCACGCCAGGCGATACCCTCTTGCGCCTGGAAAGGGTGCGCATGTTTGACGGGAAGGCGCTCATCCGCGACATAAACTACTTCCTGGATAGCCTGCTGCCGGGGCTCACGCCACGCATCGCCGAGAACTCGATATACGCCTACGCGGAAGACGTCCTTGGCATGCGCATCGTAACGAGCAACCGTACCGTCACGATGGACTACGCAACCGCCGAGGATCGCGCGTGCATGGACCTCTTGGACTTCGACATGCTTGCGGTGGTTACCAACCACACGTTCAACGCGCAAGGCGCCATGTTCGAATCCACGCAGTCGCGGCATCGCCCGGACTACTTCACTTTCCACAACACCGCCGTCCGCGGATACTAAGTGGCGCACCTATACCTGGTATAAGTGCGCCACCCGCAAGCTAAAGCATGGTTGCGTAGGCCTCGAAAGGCTGCAGGACTCCGTCCTTGTGTTCGGCATAGTTGCCAATCAGCACACGGCCACCCGTCTCACCCAGCGCGGGCTGCTCATCTGCGCTAAAGTTGCACTGCACGACCAGGCGCTCGTCGCCAAGCGTGCGCTCGTACGCAATCACCTTGTCGCTGGGCGCGTCGAGGAAGCGCACGTCGCCCACCTGGATGAGCGGCATCTCCTTGCGCAGAGCAATGAGACGCTGGAAGTATGCGCGCACAGAATTGGGGTCGGTCATTTCGGAGCGGGCGTTTATGCGGTCGTGGTTCGCCGGGATCCCCAGCCACGGCGTTCCCGCGGTGAACCCCGCTGTGGGCGTGTCGTCCCACGCCATGGGAGTCCGCCCGTCGTCACGAGAGCGCTCATGCACGATTTGGAACGCCTCTTCGGCGCTGAGCCCCTGCTCCTGCAGAATACGATAGTAGTTGATGCTCTCCACGTCGCGGTATTGGTCGATGCTGGTAAAGTCGCTGATGGTCTGCCCCAGCTCCTCGCCCTGGTAGATGTAGGGCGTCCCGCGCATGAGGTGCGTGCAGGTAGGGAGCAGCGTGCTGGACTCGTACCAATACCTGTCGGTGTCGCCAAACCGCGAGTTGGGCCGCGGCTGGTCGTGGTTGGACCAGAAGAGGGAGTTCCAGCCGCCGCCTGCCGTCATCCCTTCCTGCCAGGACCGGAAGAGCTCGCGCAGCGCGGGGATGTCTGGCTTGGCGAGCGCCCACTTCTGCGCGTTGGGATAGTCCACCTTGAGGTGGTGGAAGTTAAAGGCCATGCCCAGTTCGTGGCAGTCGGGATTGGTGTAGCGTATGCACGCGTCCAGCGAGGTGGAGCTCATCTCGCCAACCGTCAGCAGGCCGTCTATGTCTCCCTCGCGCACCATTTCCTGCAGGTACTCGTGTATGTTCGGCCCGTCGGAGTAGAAGTGCCTGCCGTCCGTGTTGTCGCTCGGCCATCCCGCCGGCTTCGAGATGAGGTTGACGACGTCAAAGCGGAAGGCGTTCACGCCCTTCGCGCGCCAAAACCGCAGCACATCGACAAGTTCTGCGCGCACGGCGGGGTTGTCCCAGTTGAGGTCTGCCTGGGTTTTGTCGAACAGGTGCAAGTACCACTTGTTGAGCGAGGGCACGTACTCCCAGGCGTTTCCGCCGAACTTGCTCTCCCAGTTGGTGGGCGGCTCCCCGGGATTTTGCGCCGTGGCATCGGGGCCTGCGTCCACGAACTTGTAGTAGGCAAGGTAGGTGGGATCGCCCGCCAGGGCGCGCTTGAACCACTCGTGTTCGGTTGAGGTGTGGTTGAACACCATGTCCAGCATAAGGCCGATGCCGCGCTTGCTCGCCTCTTGCGAGAGCTCCTCGAAGTCCTCCATGGTGCCGAAGAGCGGATCTATGTTGCGGTAGTCGGCCACGTCGTAGCCATTGTCGGCTTGTGGGCTTATGAAGAAGGGCGTTATCCATACGTAGTCAATGCCCAGGTCCTTGAGGTAGTCGAGCTTAGACGTAATGCCACGCAAATCGCCTGTGCCATCGGCGTTTGAGTCGCAGAACGAGCGAATGTATATCTGATAGATAACCTTGCTGCCTAAGAAGAAATCGCGTTGTGAAATAACACTGCCCATAGCTGTCCCATCGTGTAATACAAACAATACGGTATGAGAAGGCGACGCCACAGCACATTATGAGCGTGCCACGGAATCGTCTTCTTGGCACGGACGGGTGGCCTGCCATGCGTGCAGGCCACCCTAGGAAAGGAAGGACTACTTGGTAGCCCTAAGTACCGCATCGCCGGCCTTGCAGGCGCCGAGCGTCGGTTCCACGGAGGCGTAGTCGTCGGTGTTGGTAACGATCACCATGGTGGTCGTGGGCTTGCCGGCCGCCTCGATGGCGTCCAGGTCTGCCACCATAAGCAGGTCTCCGGCCTTCACGCCCTCACCTGCCGCGCAGCGCGGGGTAAACGGGCCGCCTTTGAGCTCCACGGTGTCGATTCCAATGTGGATAAGAACCTCGATGCCGTCCTCGGACGTAATGCCAATGGCGTGTCCGGTTTCGGCAAGCATGGTGACGGTTCCCGTGACGGGGGAGTACACCGCGTCCTCGGAAGGCTCGATGGCCACACCGCGACCCATGGCGAGGGATGAGAACACGGGATCGGGCACGCCCTTCATGTCTACGGCGACGCCGGTCATGGGAGCGGAGAGGACGCCAGCCTGGTTTATGGCACTCACGTGCGCGGGTAGGCTTGCGGCGGCCTCTGCCTTTGCCTCGGCGGCGGCAGCGGCGGCCTGCTGCTTGATGCCCTCGGCCTCGGCGGCCTTGTCGACGCCCTGCTTCTTGCCCACGATGAAGGTGAGTATAAACGGAACGGCCACGGCCACGGCCATGCACAGTGCGTAGGGCGGCATGGACTGGGGCTGCATGGCAAGGATGCCGGGCAGTCCTCCGACGCCGATTGCGTTGGCCGTGCAAGAGAACAGGCACGAGAGGAGTCCGGCGCATGCGGAGCCGATCATTCCGCATACGAACGGGAACATGAACTTGAGGTTAACGCCAAAGATGGCAGGCTCGGTTACGCCCAGGTAGCAGGACAGAGATGCGGGGATGTTTACCTGTTCGGCATTCTCGTCCTTCCTCTGCAAGATGCACATCGCGAGTACGGCAGAGCCCTGCGCGATGTTGGAGAGGGCGATCATGGGCCACAGCATCGTTCCGCCAAAGTCGGCGATGAGCTGCAGGTCGATGGCGTTGGTCATGTGGTGCAGGCCGGTGATGACCAACGGGGCGTACAGGAAGCCAAATATGGCGCCAAATATTACGCGGAAGTTGCCGGTAATGCCTGCGTTAACAACCGAGGACACGGCGCTGCCGAGGGCCCAGCCAATGGGACCGAGTACAAAGTGCGCCGCCATAACGGCAAGCAGAATCGAGAAGAACGGCACGAAGATCATCTGGACGATGGAAGGTATTATCTTCTTGAAGAATCTCTCCAAGTAGTTAAACGTAATCGCCGCCAGGATTGCCGGGATTACCTGCGCCTGGTAGCCAACCATGTGCACCTGCGCGAAGCCAAAGTCCCAGCTGTACTCCGCCCAGATCTCCTCGGTGGCTCCTGCCACGGCGTAGGCGTTGAGCAGCTGGCTGGAAACGAGGGTGAGGCCCATTACGATGCCGAGCATCTCGGTGCCACCCATCTTGCGGGTAACCGACCAGCAAATGCCCACGGGAATGCCAAGGTGGAACACGGCCTCGCCAATGAGCCACAGGAATTGGTAGACGCCGCTCCAGAACACGCTCATGGAGGCCAGCGTTGCGTTGTGCTCGGGCCCGAAGTAGGGCATGTCGCCAAGGACGTTGCGGAAGCCAAGGATAAGACCGCCGGTAATGATGGCGGGAATAAGCGGCGCAAACACCTCGGCAATGGCGCCCATGGCGCGTTGCAGCGGGTTGCCCTGCTTTGCGGCGAGCTTCTTGGCCTCTTCGGTGGAGACGCCGGTAATGCCGCTAATGGCAACGAACTCGTCGTAGAAGTCGGCGACTTCGTTGCCGATGATCACCTGGAACTGCCCCGCCTGGGTAAAGCTGCCCTTGGCGGAGGGGAGCGCCTCGATCGCCGGAACGTCGGCGATGCTGGGGTCTACCAGCGTAAAGCGCATGCGCGTGACGCAGTGCGTGAGGGCGGCAATGTTTTCCTTGCCTCCCACCAGACGCAGCATTTCGCGTGCGTCGTTCTCGAACTTGCCCATTCCTTCCTCCTCTGCAGTCGTGTTGTGCGCAAGGCCAGAAGCACACAACTCCTCCCCGAACTTATTCAAATAATATGAATAAGTAATATCTTACTTCTATAATCTCACGTTACAGCCGTGTTAACAACTGCAAATTATTTGGTAATGGCCGCGCGAGGGACGTGCATAAACGGACTGTTCCCTTACGCATGGTTGCTGCGGCCATGCAAAGCAGGCACTCTTCCTCTATAGTGTTCCTTCCACATCCGCAAGTTTGATGAGAGGGGAGCCATGCATCCGTCAACTGGGGACAAGTCCCTCTTCCACACAAAGCGAGAAAAGCCGGTGGAGGTGCCTGCGCCTTTGTCGCCGCTTGCCGACACGCACGGTCACCTCACGTCATTTAGGAAGCTCGATCCAGCGCAAGCTATCGCACGCGCCGCGTTGGCTGGTGTCCGCCTGCTGGTGGTGCCGGTGGACCCGTCGGACGACGTGCAGGACGTGTCGCAGTTCCTGGATTGGTTCGACCGTGCGATCGAGGACGCCGCGCGCCTCTTGAGCGAAAACGAGGAGTTCGCTGCACAAGCCCTGCCGACGCCAGAGCTTCAGGACCCCGCGCTGCTTATAGACAACATTTACTTAGTCGTAGGCGTCCATCCCTACGGGGCGCAGCGTCTCGAGGAGGATTCGCAGGTGCGTGTGCGCCTGGAGCGGCTCCTGGGCAACGACCGCTGCGTAGGCGTGGGCGAGTTCGGCCTGGACTATGGGCCGTGGAACGAGCTGTCCGCCGACGTGCAGGAGCGGGCCATGCGCACGCAGCTTCGCCTGGCGCACGAGCGAGGCCTGCCGGTTGAGCTGCACCTGAGGGACGGGGAGCAAGACACGCTTGCGCACGACGGCGCCTTGCGGCTGCTCGAGGAAGAGGGAGTACCAGAGGCCGGCTGCGACCTCCACTGCTTTACCAGCGGGCCCGAGGTCATGGAGCCCTTTGTGCGCATGGGATGCCACATCGCCTTTGGCGGGGCGGCGACGTTCGCCCGCAGCGACGAGATTCGCGCTGCCGTGGTGGCGTGCCCAGAGGAGCGGCTTTTGTCGGAAACGGACAGTCCATATATGGCGCCCGTGCCGCTTCGTGGCCAAGAGTGCGAGCCGGCCATGGTGGCCTTCAGTGTTGCGCGCATTGCTGAGGAGCGCGAGCGGACCTGCGACGTCCCTCGAGCGCAAACCTATTCGACGCTGTGGCAAAACGCAGGCGCCTTCTTTGGCATTGGCACGTAGACATGGACATACGCGGCATCGTGAGAAACGCCGCAGACGCGGCGGCCGAGCTTGCCTGGCCTACCAGGTGCGTTTCGTGTGACATGCCTGGCGAGCTTCTGTGCGAGGACTGCAGGGCGAACCTCCCGTGGATAGCGCAGCGCTGGGCATGTCCCGTGTGCGGGGCGCCCTTTGGATGGCTCACCTGTACCGCCTGCGAGGGCGGATGGGAGTCGCGGGCTACCGTGTGTGCGCTCGGGTTCAACCAGACGTCCTCTCAGATGGTTGCCTGCCTTAAGGATCGCACCGAGCTGCGCCTTGCCGGCGTCAATGCGGCCGCCATGGCTACTGCGCTGGACGAGGCGTCTGCATGGCCTGCGCCGGATGGTCGCCCGCGCTTTGACCCGTGTAATTTAGATGCGATTTGCTTCGTGCCTGCAACGCAGCAGGCCTACGCGCGTCGTGGGTTCGACCACATGGAGCTCGTGACAAAAGAGCTCAGCGCGTATTTGGGCATACCTCTGTTCGACGTGCTGGTTCGCTCCGGGGCACGCGACCAGCGCACGTTGGGAAGAGGTGCCCGCACCTCCAACCTGAGCGGCACCGTTTGGGCGTCGGACGATGTGTCTGGCATGAAGCTGCTCCTCGTGGACGACGTCGTGACCACGGGAGCCTCCATGCGCGAGTCGACGCGCGCGCTGTTGGCGCGAGGGGCAAAAGACGTCACCTGCTGCGCGCTGTCGCGCGTGTGGTAGCGCTTGCCTCAGCTCATATCCCCGTATCGCGCCGCCACGCATGCGGCGACTCACGAAGTGAGCGAGCGAAGCGAGCGCGGAGCCGCACGCATGGTGGCGCGATACGGGTGGACGAGCGCGGAGCCGCACGCGGGAAGGCGCGGCTCCCATTCGTCCTTATCTTATGCAAAAGCGTGGGTCGATTCCGAGTCTTTACTGCCGTGCTATACTTACCGAGTCTCATCCTAGGTCTGTGGTTGCGGGCGCAAGCGCGCCTTAGTCCATGGCAGACGAGGCCAAAAGGATCCACGTAAGTCCGGACGTGGGCGTCCGGGCGAGCATGGCTCGTCCTAGAAGTAAGTCATACCGTCCGTGATTCGGGGCAAGGGGCCCCGCGGGCGAGAGGGCCAGTAGTGGGGGTGCCTGAGCGCCCGAAGCAAACGTCCCAGTATGCGAGTGTGGGGCCAAATACCAGGTCAGCTGGGATGTGACAAAGAATTGTGCGTTGCGGGAGAGGAACCAATGAGATCGTTTAGGAACCAAGTCGTGATGCTGTGCGCGCTCGTTTGCATGGCATTCATCCTTGCGGGTTGTAACCGTGCGTCTTCATCTGTGTCGAGCAGTTCGGCAAGCGACTCCTCGTCGGCATCGTCTTCCCAGAGCTCGTCGGATGGCTCAAGCAGCAACAAGGGCGCAGTCGAGGGGCTAAAGAAGCAAGGCGTGCTTACCGTGGGCGTTCGCCCGTCCTTGTCGGCACCCTATATTACTAACGCCGAGGGGTCCCTGGAGGGCCTCGACGTGGATCTGGGCGCAACGCTTGCCGACGACCTTGGCCTAAGCGTTGAGTTTGTTGCCGTGGAGGACGTCCCCAAGGCCTTGTCGGAGAACTGCGACGTGGTAATGGGCGTATCGCAAAGCGAGGCAAGCGGCTTTGACGTCGTAAATCCCTACACCCAAACGGCACTCGCGCTCTTCCATCACGGGGAGCCGGCCGTGCTCAATATGCCCGATATCATAGGAAAGAACGTCGGCCTTCAGGACGAGTCCCCTGCGCAGGTTGCGCTGAGACTCACCCCTCTTGAGGTTGTGGAAAGTCCCGTATCCTCCGTAAACGAGGCGTTCGATGCGCTCGATCGGGGAGCGGTGGACTTGGTGCTGTGCAATGCCTCGACGGGAGCGTACCTCTCGTCTTGGCGAGACGGCATTTCGTTTGCGGGTGCCCTGGAAGAGCCCGTTTCCGTTGGCATGGCCGTTGCCTCGGGCGGAGGTTCCGTGCAGGATGCGGTGAAGAAGTCCTTTGAGCACATTCAGCAAAACGGTCTCTTGGACGAGGTGCGCCGCACGTGGCTGGGAAATCTTCCCACGCTTAGCAAGGACTCCGTGATCAGCGGCGTTGCCCCCAAAGAGGAGCATTCCGACTTGCCCGCAAAGCCCGCGGCCGTGCAACTCGAGGAGGTTGCGCTCGATGCCAAGGATGGCTCGACCGCAGGGGCAAATGCGGTGACGATGGAAGAGGCGCAATCCTTGGCTCAGTCTTCGGGCACATCCTCGACGAGCGGGTCCGGTGGGTCCGGCCAAAGCCAGGCAACCTCGGGCGGCGCGTATGGCGGCACAGCCGGCGGTGCGTATGCCGGCAACTCCGGCGGCTCCGCCAGCACCTCCGGCGGCGGCACCGGAGGCAGCGGATATACCGATTACGGCGGCGAAGGGTATTACGCCGAAAGCTACGGGTATTAATCAGTTATTGCGGGTATCATAGTGGTAAACATGGGCGCGGCCAGCACATGGTAGCGTCCCATGGGTTTGTCAGTGCGACGCAAGACGAGGAGGCAAAGATGGTAAGCATCAAGATCTCGGGACGTAAGGTCACCATTTCCGACGCCCTTCGCGAACAGGTGGAAACCAAAATAGGTGGCGCGCTCAAGGTGTTTGACATCAAGCCCATGACGTGCGATGTGGTGTTGCGCGTAGATAAAAACCATTCGTATGGTAAGCGCAATGCCTGCGAGGTTACGGTGTTCGTGCGCGACAACGTGGTTCGTGTAGTTGCGACGGGCGACGATCTGGAAAGCGCAATCGACGAGGCGGCGTCCAAGGTTACGCGCCAGCTGCGCAAGTACAAGACGCGCGTGATCGACAAGCGCCAACGCGCCAAGCGTCCGATGCCCATGCCCGAGCCTTTGCCCGATCTCCCTGTGCCCGAGCCCGAGGATAATCAAGAGGACGACGAGCTGGTGCGCGAAAAGATCGTCGAGCTAAGCCCCATGAGCGTGGATGAAGCGCTCGTACAGATCGATCTTATCGGCCACGACTTCTATGTATTTGAAGATGAGCTCACTGGCCTCACGAATGTGGTGTATCGTCGGAATAACGGCGGATACGGCATCATTAAACCTAAGATCGAGGATGAGGATGAGCAATCATAATCAAGAAGATATTGAGCAAGAATCAGTAGACATCTCGCGCGCCCCCGAGGACGTTGTTAGTGTGGGGCGCGCGTTCCATCAACGCAGAAACTGTCGCATCATAGTGGATTCGAGCTGCGACTTTGCGCCCGAGGTGCTTCATAGGCTGGGCGTCGACTTCCTGCCCTTTACCTATGTGACGCCTGAGGGCGAAAAGGAGGATGACCTCTGGCAGAGCATAAGCTCCCATGATTTTTATGAGACGCTGCGCAAGAATCCCGAGCTGCACTACAGCACCTGTGCCATAACCCCAGGTCGGTATATGGAAGTCTTCGAAAAGGCGGCCCAAGAGGGACTGCCAACCATATACCTCGGCCTCACCGCGGGTCTCTCGTCGTCCATCCATAACGCGCGACAGGCGGCCGATATGGTTCGGGCGAAGTACCCCGATTTCGAGCTCTATGTTGTGGACAACAAGTGCGACTCGGCCGCGGGCGAGCTTTTGGCGATCGAGGTGGTGCGTCAGGCGACGCGTGGCCTCACCGCGCGAGAGCTCTACGAATGGGCTCGCGAGGCGCGCTACTTCATTCATGGCTACTTTACGCTCGACAGCTTTTCGGCACTGGCCGCGGGCGGGCGCATTCCGCCGGCAGCGGCAACGGTGGGGGGCAAGCTGGACATAAAGCCCGAGCTCTCGTACGACATCAACGGGGCCTTGAGCCTGTGCGGCATGTGCCGCGGTCGCAAGAAGGCCTTGCGTGCCATCCTTGAGGACTTCAAGCAAAACTACGGTCACGACCCGTCCCTGCCGCTCGCCATCGTGTCCACGGACGCCGAAAAGGAAGCGAGCTGGCTCGAGAAGGAAGTGCGCAAGCAGGAGGGCTGCGGCTCGCTTACCATTATCCATAGCCAAGTGTCGCCCATTCTGGGCAGTCATGTGGGTCCGGGTATGGTTGCCCTTGTGTTCTGGGGCGTCGACCGCCGCGAGAAGCTCTCGTTCGCCGACAAGCTCGCGCGTAAGGTGCGCGGAGACAAGAGCGCTTCAAACCAATAGCGCCTCCCAACGTCGAAAGGAATTCGTATGAGCACAGCGCGCATGCGCAATGTGTCCTTTGTTGGTACCGGCATCATGGGCTCGGCCATAGCCGGCCATCTGTTGGATGCCGGCTACAGGCTAACCGTGTTCAACCGCACCAAGGAAAAGGCCGAGCCTCTGCTCAAGCGCGGCGCCCGTTGGGCATCGTCGCTGGCAGAGGTTGCCAAGGACGCCGACGTGGTGTTTACCATGCTGGGCTATCCCAAGGATGTGGAGGACGTCTACCTGTCTTCTGAGGGATTGCTGGCCACCACGCGCAAGGGTGCGTGGATGGTGGACCTCACCACGTCCTCTCCGCAGCTCGCGCGCGACATCCATGGGGTGGCGGAAGTGAGCGACCGCCATGCCGTGGACTGCCCCGTAACCGGGGGCGAGGAAGGCGCCGTGGCCGGCACGCTTACGGCAATGCTGGGCTGCACAAAAAAGGAGGCAGAGCCCATTGCGCGCCTGCTTGGGTGCTTCTCGGGCAAGCAGCTCTATTTCGACGAGCCAGGCGCAGGTCAGGTGGCCAAGCTCTGCAACCAGGTCTCGCTTGCGGCGTGCATGGTTGGCTATGCCGAGGCGCTGGCCTTGGCCGAGCAGGCTGGCCTGAGCGCCCAGAGCGTGCGTGAGCTGGTGCTCAGTGGCACGGGCACGTCGGGTGCCATGGAAAAGCTCGCACCACTTTCGCTCGAAGGCGACTTCAAGCCGCGCTTCAAATCGCGGCATCTGCTCAAGGACCTTACCATCGCCTTGGAGGAGGCCGACGAGCTCGAGCTCAACCTGCCCGGCACAACCACATCGCGTGACCTGTTTGACCTGCTTGGCGAGGTTGGCGGCGCCGATCTTGGTACGCAGGCCGTCTCGCTGCTCTATGCCAGCGAAAGGGAATGCGCCGCGGCGGGGCTGGATTGGTCCAGCCTCGAGAAGGACGAGTAGGAGAGGCCACGCACCCTCTGGTAAGGGAACTAGGCGATGGAAGGCGCCGTTTTTGTCTGTGCCTGTCGCCAAGGAAAGGACAAACGCACTATGAACGACGACAACGTCCAAAGTTCCATTGCGGTTCTTATTGACTACGAGAACCTCGCCTTGGGCACGGGGCGTCGCAAGCGGAATGGCCATCAGGAGCCCGGTCCCGCGCCGGACGTCAAGCGTATTCTCGAGCGCCTGGTAGACAAGGGCCGCATCGTGTCCAAGCGCGCCTATTGCGACTGGCAGCGCTTCGACACCGCCATCACCCCGCTGCACGAGCTGGGAATCGAGCTCATCGAGATTCCCGACCGCGCCTATACCGGCAAGAACTCGGCCGACATTCGCCTGGCGGTGGATGCGGTGGAGATTTGCCTTACCAAGGACCACATAGACACCTTTGCCATCCTGTCTGGCGACTCCGACTTCTCGCCGCTCGTGTCGAAGCTCAAGGAGTTTGGCAAGATGGTGGTGGGCGTTGGCATGAAGGACGCCACCAGTGCCCTTCTTGCCGAGAACTGCGACGAGTTCATATTCTATGAGGACATTGTGAGCGCGGGCGGCTTTCCCAACTTCCAGTCCAAGGTTCCGCGCGACAAATACTCTTGCTATCAGCTATTGTTGGAGACGGTGGACGCTTTGCAGCATGAGTCGGACGGGGCAATACTGGCCTCGCGCCTGAAAGACACCATGAAGCGCAAGCGTCCGCAGTTTTCGGAGCGAACCTATGGGTATCGTTCCTTTTCGCGTCTCTTGCAGGAGGCGGCGAACCTTGGGTTCATTGAGATACATCAGGATCCCAAAAGCGGCACCATAGCCGTCGATGGTTTTTGTGAATAGGGTGGGAGACATTATGTCCGATGGGAGCAAGACCATAGAGATGACCGAAGAGGCTCGTGACGAGCTGGTGGAAAAGCTGGAAGGTACCAATCGCCGCATGCGGCAGGAGGCCGCGCACTCCCTTGCGGCGATGGCGCGGGAGCGGGTCGATTTGGTGGTGGACGTCGCACCTGCGCTCATAGACGCACTCATGCTTCCCGAGGCGCAGACGCGCTGGGAGTGTTTGGATGCGCTGTCGGAGATTGCGGTGGTCGATCCCGAACAGGTCTTGGATGCGTTTCCGGGAGCCGAGGACTCGTTGTTCGACGACGCGTCCGCATCCGTTCGCCTGGCGGCGTTTAGGTTCCTCTCTTGCTACGGGGCCATTGCCCCGGAGTGCGCAGCGGAGGCGTGGCCACTCATGAGCGAGGCCGTGCAGTGCTACCATGGCGATCCCGAGTACCGGGAGATGCTCGTCTGCCTGCGAGAGTTTGCGCGGGGAGACTTGGGTGACGACGTTAAGGAGTCGCTCGTGGCTCGCATGAGCTTTGACGCGCAGAATGGTCGTGGCCTCATGAAGGCGTACTCGGCGGAAATCTGCTCCATCTTAACGGAAGAGGCGTAAGTCCCATGGCGCAATCACATGACAAAGAGCGGGATGACGCCCAGGAAGTGACTCCGCGCGATGCGGCGCCGGAAAATGCACCGACCGAGTCCCCAAAGCGTATGGCGGGACCCGATAGGAGGGTCCGCCTGGAGCAACAAAAGCGTCGTGCCCGACGGATTAACGTCATTCGGACGATTCTGCTTATGATCGTCGCCTTTGCGGTGGGCTGTGCCGTGAGCTTCTTTGTGCTGCCAAGGACGTCGGTTCCGGCACCCGTGCCTGGTACCAAGAGCCTGGTGTCGCTGCCGGGCCGAGTCACGGTGACCGAAGAGGAGCTCGACACCCCCATAGGGACCTATACGTACAAAGGCAACGAGACGGTCGTGACGGTGCGCGAGGCAATAGAGGAGGGCATGTCGCTGGAAGCGGCGCGCAATGCTGACGGCACCTACGACATCCCGTCCGCAGATGCCGTTCTCTCCATTGCCCGAAACAACTTTCTGCTGGCCGACGCGCAGGAACGTGGCATAACCGTCACCGACCAGGACGTGAGCGCGTATGCCAAGGAGGTTTGGAAGACCGATGACTTTGCGGTAATCGCCGCCAGCTACAGTATGACAAAGGAGCAGGTCGCAAACCTCATGAAGGAATCCGCCACGATTAAGAAGCTACGCGATCAGGTGGTTGCCAGCAAGCTGCCCGCGGAGCCAAAGGAACCAGCTGCGCCCGCAGACGGCAAGAACGACGACATGAAGCCGGAGTACGGCGAGTACGTGATGGGGCTTGTTGGTGACGAGTGGAACAAGGACGGGAACACGTGGGCGCGTGAGGATGGCCCGTACCACGAGGAGCTCAAGAACTATACGATTTCCAACGACGGGGCCACGTACTCTGCCGCAATGGCAGCATACAAGGTGGCACAGACGCAGCGTGCCGCGGCGGAGCAGCAGATCTCTACCGAGTGGACCAACTACGTAAACAAGATCCTTTCGGACGTGACGGTGCAATTGGGTACGCTGGTCGCCTAACGGGCTGCGTTTCTCGGTTTTGTCTTCTTCTGGCGCGCTTCTCGTATACGATGTAGGTAATACAGAGATGATGACCAGAAGGGAAGTCATGGCTATGGTGGACGACGCACGTGCTTGCAGGCCTTCGGTGGAGCATCCCGTTGCTCTTGTTCTGGGTACGGGGTTGGGGCACCTGTCTGGTTTGGTCAAGCCGGTGAGGCGCATTGGGTACAACCGGATACCGGGATTCCCCGAGTCGGCCCAGCCGGTTTCGGGTCACAGCTTTGAGGCGACGGTTGGCACTATTGAGGGCGTGTCCGTTGTGGTGTATCCCGGTCGTCCGCATTTGTATGAGGGCTATTCGGCGCTTGAGGTGACCTCGCTGGTGCGCCATGCGCAGCGTCTTGGAGCGCATACCGTCATCTTTGCCTGCGCCACAGGAGCCATTCCCGATGCCTCGGAGCCGGGGCTCGGTCTAATTACGGACCATATAAACCTTACGGGCACGAATCCTCTGGTTGGATGGAATGGCAAGGAGCCCGAACTCGCCCTCGTGGATTCGGGATTCGTTGGCATGTCCGAAGTGTACACGCGCTACCTTCAAGACATTGCCCGCAGCGTGGCTGTCGAGCAGGGAATAGAGCTGGGCGAAGGTGTTTTGGCCGGCGTGCTTGGCCCGAGCTTCGAGACGCCCGCCGAGGTCTTTGCACTAAAGACGCTGGGTGCTTCGTACGTGGGCTGTTCTACGGTATGCGAGGCCATAATGGCTCACGCCCTTGGCATGCACGTGTTGGGTCTTACGCTTGCCGCCAACTACGCGGGGGAGCCCGGCGTCTCGCACGAGTCGGTGCTGGTTGCGGCGCGTGCCTGCGCCGATGAGTTTGAGCGCCTGGTGTGCGGCATAGTGGCGCGCCTATACTCGGAGTAGGGTGTCACCGCGTCTCCATCTTTCAAAACGGGGTTGCAATGCTTGGGCGTTTACAGTAGAATTCTCTTTCGCAAGCCAGCTTAGCTCAGCCGGTAGAGCACCGCTCTCGTAAAGCGGGGGTCATCAGTTCAAGTCTGATAGCTGGCTCCAGTGTTTTCGCAGGTCGGAGGGTCGTTGCCCTTCGGCCTTTTTGTTTGCGGCGGTTCTGTGGGCGGGTGCCCGGGGCGCTGGGGGCACCCGGCGCGCTTTCCGGGGGCCAGGGGGCGCCGTGCGCACTTTTCCGTCTACAAACGTCCTTACCGTGCGCACTTTCCCGGGGGTCGGGGAGTCCCGTGCGCACTTTCCGCTCCGCGAACGTCCCCACCGTGCGCACAAATCGGCCATTTGTGCGCACGGCAGGGAGAGTTTTGGGCCGAAAAGTGCGCACGGCCAGAGGTCCGGGGTGCCAAGGAGTACTCAAAGGTCGTGGAACGCCACCTTACGTCTTCGGACAAGTGCATAACGTGCGTATTTGGAGAGCTTGCGGGCGAGCGCGTGGTGCAAAAGGGCGTGTATGTAAAGATGGCCCGCGGTGAGATGGTGCGCTACATGGCAAGTGTCAATGCCCAAGAGCCAGAGGATCTGTGCGCATTTTCCTGGAGCGGTTACGCGTTCGATGAGGCGAGGTCTAGCGCGACGAAGTATGTGTTTCTGCGCGAAAACCCTAAATAGGGGACAGTCCCCAAGTTAGGGTCCGAGCTGCCGAATAGGCAGTTTTAAAGGTTGCAATTAAGATTGTGTGGGAACGACGAGTTACATATTCGTGTCGACACACAGTGAGTTGAGGGGTAGAATACACTTCCATGCTGTAAATGTCCCTGAATGTCCTTCGGGCAACTGGTACGAGAAAGGCAAGAAGATGGCAGAAGAAGTTACCAACGAGGTGGACGAGGGCGCCAAGAAGAAGGCAGAAGAAGTTACCAACGAGGTGGACGAGGGCGCCAAGAAGTTCGACGTGAAGAACCTGGGAATGGGCGCATGGATTGGCATTGCCGTTGCGGCACTGATCATCGGCGTACTCATCGGTAAATTTGCCCTTGGTGGTGGAGCTGGCGCCGCTCTAAACAAGACCACGCTTACCGAGCAAGAGCTCGATACGGTTGTTGCCAACTATTCCGACAATGGCGCAGCAAAGAATATTACGGCACGTCAGGTTATCGAGATGACCTCCTCGCTTGAGTCCTCCAAGGACGAGAGCGGCAACTACACCGTGCCAAGCGCGGACAACATCCTCTATGCCGTGCGCAACACCATTGCCATTGGTGAGGCCGAGAAGCGCGGCATCAACCCGAGCGACGAGGACCTCCTTAACTATGCGGAGAAGACCCTTGGCCAGACTCCCGACTTCGAGTCCATTGCCACGAGCAACAACATCGACGTGAACACCGTAAAGAAGCTCCTCACGGATTCCTACCGCATCAGCGAGCTCCAGAAGCAGGTCGGTGGCGAGATGAGCGTAACCGAGCCCGAGATGCCCAAGGAGCCTGAGTACAAGACCACCAAAGACGATGGTTCTGCTCTGAGCGACGACGAGATCAAGAAGAACCAGGAGGAGGCCTACAACAAGACTTCCGCCGACTACGCCAAGTACATCATCAACCTCGCTGGTGACGAGTGGGATGCCCAAGGCAACAAGTGGAAGAGCGAGGATGGCCCCTACGCCCAGGCGCTCGCCAGCTACGACGTGAAGAACGACAGCGCCAACTACCTGGCTGCTTACGCTGCCTACCAAACGGCATATTCCAAGTACTCCGAGGCGCAGTCCGAGTACATGAAGACGGTTACGGACTACCTCGGCAATCTCTACGGCAACAGCTCCATCAACATCCTTACTCTTAAGCAGTAAGCACGGAGCATATAGATCGTTGAGCAGCCCCTCTTGAGGGGCTGCTTTTTTGTGTGCCGGATATTGGTGCTGGTATGCCCTTTCCTATTTGTCGCGCCTGCTCGCTGGCGTATATGGGGGAGTCGGGGTCCTGCCGCGGAGTGGCGCGGCCGCCGAGGGGGACGCGGCCGCCGAGGGGGGCGCGGCTGCCCTTGTCATCAATTACGCATCCCTCTCAATTTATTAAGTTGTTCTACGGTACGAAATAAAGCGGGGCTATAATGCCCTGTATCGAAGAGGTCCTACGAAAGGAAACGCGATCATGGAAAAGAAAGACATAGACTGGGGCAGCTTGAGCTTTAGCTATATGCCCACCGACTATAGCTATGTGTGCAACTACAAGGACGGCGCCTGGGGAGAAGACATCCTCACGCCCGACCACACCCTGCAGCTGAGCGAGTGCGCAGGCATTTTCCACTATTGTCAGGAAGTCTTCGAAGGCCTGAAGGCCTACACCACCAAGGACGGCAGCATCGTGTGCTTCCGCCCGGATATGAACGCCCAGCGCATGGCGGATTCCGCTCGCCGCATTTGCATGCCGGCCTTCCCGGAGGATCGCTTTGTGGAGGCGGTAAAGAAGGTCGTTGAGGCCAATCTGGCATGGGTGCCTCCCTTTGGCTCGGGCGCGGCGCTCTACATCCGTCCGTTTATGGTGGCCACGGGCGACGTCATTGGCGTGAAGCCTGCCACCGAGTATCAGTTCCGTATTCTCGTGACACCCGTTGGCCCCTACTACCAGGGCGGCGTCAAGCCCGTTGCGCTTAAGGTGCCCGAGTATGACCGCGCGGCACCGCATGGCACAGGCGCCATCAAGGCGGGTCTCAACTATGCCATGAGCCTGTATCCCAGCGTGCTCGCGCACGAGGAGGGCTTCGCGGACAACATGTTCCTCGATCCGCAGACACATACGTATGTGGAGGAGTCTGGTGGCGCGAACTTCCTGTTCGTAAAGGAAGACGGCACGGTCGTCGTTCCGCAATCCGCCACCGATTCCATCCTTCCCTCCATCACGCGCCGTTCCCTGGTGCAGGTGGCCGAGGAGATGCTCAACATGAAGGTCGAGCAGCGTCAGGTCCGCTTTGACGAGATCGACCAGTTCGTAGAGTGCGGCATGTGCGGTACCGCTGCCGTTATTTCCCCGGTAGGCAAGGTCGTGGACCTGCAGGGAGGCGAGCACGTCTTTGGCGCTGGCATGGAGCACGTGGGCCCCGTTATGGCAAAGCTGCGCGAGACCCTTACGGGCATTCAGGCGGGCGAGATCGAAGACAAGTTCGGCTGGGTTGTCAAGATCGCGTAAGCGAGCGTAACGCCTGGCCGTGCCCCCGAACCCGCGTTCTTTCCGCATGCGACTCCGCGCTCGCTTCGCTCGCTCACTCCGTGAGTCGTCGTCTGCGGACGGACGCAGGTTCGGGGGCGCTATTGCAACTATTGCCGAACAAGAACGGAGTTTCACGTTATACTACACGGACTGTTGGCGAGTGAAAGAGACATATTATGGCGCAGCGGGTTCAGGGAACCGAGGATCTATACGGCAGCTACATGCGTGCTTGGCAGCATATGAACGATGTGGCACGCGAAGTCTTTGGAACCTATGGGTTCAACATGATCGAGACGCCCGCTATCGAGCAGGTTGCCACCTTTGTCCACGGCATTGGCGAGTCCACTGACGTGGTAAGGAAAGAGATGTTTAGGGTGTTCTCGGGAGCGTTGGTGGAAAGCCTGCTGGCAAAGGGAAGCGAGAGCGGCCTCAAGCCCAAGCAGCGCCTTGCCCTGCGACCCGAGGGAACGGCTGGCGTCGTTCGCGCCGCGGTGCAGAACAACTTCGTGCCTCAGGGAGGCGCGCCGGTGAAGCTTTGGTATGCCGGCCCCATGTTTAGGGGAGAGCGGCCGCAAAAGGGTCGTCTTCGCCAGTTCCACCAGGTGGGCGTGGAATGGCTCGGAGCCTCCGATCCAGCGGCGGACGCGGAATGCATCATCATGCTCATGACGTTCTTCGAGCGCCTGGGCTTTAATCCCGAATCGCTGCGTCTCGTTATCAACTCCATGGGGGACGCCGCATGTCGACCCGCGTATCGTGAGAAGGTCCGCTCCTTCATACTCGACCATAAGGACCAGATGTGCGACGACTGCCTGGAGCGTGCCGAGCTCAATCCGCTGCGCGCCTTCGACTGCAAGAACGATCACTGCCGCGAGGTCATGAAGGACGCACCGCTTGCGCCGAACAACCTCTGCGAAGAATGCGCCTCTCACTATGCGCAGGTAAAGCGCTACTTGGATGAGGCGGGGGTGCGCTATGTGGAAGACCCCACGCTCGTGCGTGGTTTGGACTACTACACCCGCACCGTGTTTGAGGTTGAGGTGGAGGGAGCCGGAGTCGGCGCCATTGGCGGTGGCGGTCGCTACGATGGCCTTATGGAGCTCGAGGGCGGCAAGCCCACCCCTGGCCTGGGCTTTGCCGTGGGCTTTGAGCGCATTGCGCTGGCTTTGCAAGCGCAGGGCAAGGAGCTTGGGGGCGACGATCCGAGTTGTGTATATGTGGCCTGCACGCCCGACGTACGTCCTTCGGTGTTCGGCGCGGCGCTCGCGCTGCGTAAGGCAGGCGTACGTACCGAGACCGACTCACAGGGTCGTTCGCTCAAGAGCCAGTTCAAGCAGGCCGACAAGCTCGGCGCACGTCTGTGCGTGGTGCTGGGTACCGACGAGGTAGCGGCTGGCATGGCAACGCTGCGCGATATGGCGACGCATGAGCAGGTGCAAGTCCCCCTTGCCGATCTGGCGCAGGCTGTTATTGAGCGCTTGGCTTAAATCCTATGCGGCTGTTCGTTGCGGCGGAGTTGCCGCCAAATTTGGTGGAGGCTCTTAGCGAGACCTCGGCTCTCGTGCGTTCCTGCGTGCACGGCCGTTTTGTGGCATCGGATTCCTTTCACGTGACGCTCGCCTTTTTGGGCGAGCGGGCGGGGTCCGAAGTGGCCGAGCTCGAGTCCACACTCGACGAGGCGTGCGAGAGTTGCGCTGCCTTCAAGACCACTTTGGGTGCCTTGGGCACGTTCGGCCGTGCGAATAGCGCCACGCTCTGGCAGGGGTTCTGCAGCGGTAACGAGCAATGGGCGTCGCTGGCCTCCGCGGTGCAGAAGGGTTTGTCGGCAGTGGGGTACACGCCAGAGCACAAGCGATTCGTGCCGCACGTTACGCTTATGAGGCGCGCGGACGTCTCGCACGTGGCATTGCCCATGCCCTGCGTCGAGCGGGGGACGATCGACACCGTGACGCTCTTCTCGTCGGACCTGAGCGGCTCCCGTCCGCGCTACGAGGCACTTGCGCGTTTTGGCCTGCACTGAGCGACAAGCCTGTAAGGGCGCGCAGTTCGCGCAGCGACGGTCGAGGGGGAGACGAAAGTCACCGCACGCAGTTCGCGAAGCGCTGTTTGAGCACGGGGACTTTCGTCTTCCCCTCGCCGAGCGCAGCACTGTTCGAGCGCAGAGTCGCATGCGAGCCGCATCGCAGGCGTGGGGATGAGCCATGGCAGCATAGTCACCGAAAGAGCAGGGCGTTTGGCCAGTCTGTGCGAGCCTTATTTACCGGATTTGATTCATACTAAGGTAGAAAGAGCGAAATCCGGCGCAAAGGTCCGGTCGCGACCTGGGGAGAGGGGTTCCTATGGCCGATACCATGCGAGGCGTGTACACAAACCTCACCGATATCCGACGGCGCGTGTTTGCTGAAGTGGCAAAGATCGTCTACGACATCGTAAACAATCCCGATTGGACCGATGCGGACTTCGACGTGCACTTCGACCAGCTTCCGTATCAGATCGTGCCTGGTGACGTAGCCACCTATCGCGAAAGCGTCTTTTTGGAGCGCGCCATCGTGGAGGAGCGCATTCGCCTGGCTATGGGCCTCGACCTAAGGGGTGTCGACCGCCCCATCCGTGTGAGCGAGGGACTTTCCGACGCCACCGTTGCCGACACCTATTACAACCCGCCGCTCATCAACGTCATAAAGTTCGCCTGCAACGCCTGCAAGGACAACGTGTACATGGTTACCGACATGTGCCAGGGCTGCCTTGCGCACCCGTGTCGCGAGATTTGCCGCAAGAAGGCCATCACCTTCCATCAAAAGCGGGCGATCATCGACCAAGAGAAGTGCATCAAATGTGGTATGTGCGAGCGCACGTGCCCTTATCACGCAATACATCACTACACGCGCCCCTGCGCCGATGCGTGTGGCATGCATGCCATCGGCTCCGACGAAAACGGTCGCGCGGACATTGACTACAGCAAGTGCGTTTCGTGCGGGCAATGCCTCATCAACTGCCCGTTTGGCGCCATTGCCGACAAGAGCCAGATCGCGCAGGTGATCTTCTCCATTATTGGCGGCGACGAGGTGATCGCCATCGTGGCGCCGGCATTTGTGGGCCAGTTTGGCGGCAAGGGAAACGTGGGCAAGCTTCGCAACGCCTTTGCCAAGCTTGGCTTTGCCGGCGTGGAGGAGGTTGCCGTTGGAGCGGACCTTTGCGCCATAGAAGAGGCCGACATGTTCCTGGACGAAGTGCCCGATAAGATACCCTTTATGGGAACGTCGTGCTGCCCAGCCTGGTCGGAGATGGCAAAGCAGGAGTTCCCCGACCACAAGGAATGCATTTCCATGGCGCTGACGCCCATGGTGCTTACGGCAAGAATGGTGCGAGCGTACAGGCCGAATTCGAAGATCGTGTTTGTGGGCCCGTGCTCGGCAAAGAAGCTCGAGGCCATGCGCGAGTCGGTGCGCTCCGAGGTGGACTTCGTGCTCACCTTTGAGGAAATGGCCGGCATGATGAGTGCCAAGGGCATAGATTACCTGAGCCTGGAGGACGACGAGAACTCCTCGTTCGAGTATGCCTCCGAGGACGGCCGCAACTTTGCCGTTGCCGGCGGCGTGGCAAACGCGGTGGTAAACGTCATTGCGGAGCGTGAGCCCGACCTCGACGTCAAGGTGCTCAATGCCGAGGGACTGGATGACTGTCGCAAGATGCTGCGCGACGCCACGCGTGGGAAGTACGACGGGTTCCTGCTGGAGGGCATGGCTTGCCCAGGCGGTTGCGTTGCTGGCCCGGGAACGCTGCAGGCCATCAACAAGTCTGCGGCAGCCGTAAAGCGCTATGCAAAGAAGTCGCCGCGCAAGCATGCGGTGGACAACGAGTTCCGCTCGCTCATCCATTCGCTTGAGCGTCCCGAAGATGGCGTGATGCCAGAGGAATAGGGCCCTAGGTAGGGGACAGTCCCCAAGTTAGGGTTTACGAAAACTCTAACTTGGGGACTGTCCCCTATTTAGGATCCCACTGCGCACAAAGCTCAGTCGGCCCATCCGTTCGTGAGTCTATGCGTCCTTCTCGCCCTTTACGGATGCATAGAAGGTGCACTGGTCGAAGACTTCCTCAATGGTGTGGCCATTGGCAAAACGAAGGGAGAGGAACTCGCCGACCGTGGGTACCAACTCGCTGCAGTCCACGAAGTGGTTCTTATGGTTGCGGATGGAAGTATCCTGTGCGCGCCAATAGTTTTCGTTTGCGTCCGTAATGTAGTAAACCTTGGTACCGAAACGCATGTAGATGGAATGATTGATGTGCAGGTACTCATCCAGCTCGTTGTAGCTTATCTTTAGAGCCTCCGCTGCCTTCTTGCCCATGGCCGCTCCTTTCGAGAGAGGGACTAAACAATGTAGTACCATCTTAGCGCATACGCACCCGTGTGACATGACTGTTTTGCCAAAGGGACGGTGACTGTCGCCTGCGCGGTACGGTCACTCCCCAAGCAACAGCTCCCCGAGCTGCTCTGGCGTGCGCGCGAAGGTACGCGCGCCGCTTTGACGAAGGAATCCCTCGCTCCTAAAGCCCCACAGAACGATGATGTGATCCATGCCGGCATTCTGGGCCGTGGCCACATCCACCTCCGAATCACCCACGTAAACGCAGTCCTCTCTTTCCATCCCAAGAGACTCCATGCACGTAAGAACGGTGTCGGGCCATGGCTTGCGCCGAATGCCCTCCTTCTCGCGCTCGCCGCACACAACGTCAAAGATGTTGGGGAAGAAATGCTGCACCAAGGGCTGGACTGCGTAGTCGCCCTTGTTGGAAACGACGCAGCAGCGTACGCCTGCCGCCTTGAGGTTGTTTAAAAGCAAAGAGATGCCCTCATACGGCGCCGTGCGATCGAGGCTGTGTTTGGCGTAATGCGCGTCAAAGGTCGCATGCACCTCTTCGATCGTCGAATCACAGGTGCCAGGAACGACCGCTTGCCGAATGAGGTTGTATATGCCGTTCCCCACGAATCGACGCACCTCGTCTTTGGTTCGCGGGGGCATGCCGTGGCAAGCCAACGCGTGATTCGTAGAGGCATGCAGGTCGTCCAGGGTGTTAAGAAGGGTTCCGTCAAGGTCGAAGATTACTGTTTTATATTGCACAAGCATCCTTTCTTGTGAGGTTCATCTCACATTTTGACGCATTTCATCGTATTATGGACTGGCATGCATATGGTGCGGGAAGGAAAGCACATGGGCGACGAACTCAACAACGGTCCAGGCTCACCTCGTCGTGCGGACTCATCATATTCGCGTTTTTCGCGTTCGGCTGGTATTTCCGAATACCGCCGCAAACGTCGCGCGGGCAGGGTGTTCAAATGGATTAGCGCCATCGTGCTCATCGCAATAATCGGTGGTGCGGGCATTTTGTTTGGCCAGCGCATACTGGATATGCCATTGCTCAACTCAAACAATGGCAACGAGGAACCGGCGAAGACGGCCGAAACGCAAGAAGAGGCCATTCCAACGGTGCAACCTGCTCAGATTAGCCTTGCGATGGTGGGTGACGTAATACTAAACAGCTCGGCGCTGGATAGCGGGCTAAAGGATAACGGCAGCTACGACTTTACGCCGCTCTTCGCAAACGTATCGGCCGAAATAAAGCAGAACGACATACGCATCGTAAATCAGGAAACGAATCTGCCGGGAGAGGGGTTTGGCTACGGCGGGTACGATCCCCTCAACGCACCTCAGGAATTGGGCCGAGCAGAGGTGGAAGCTGGCTTTAACGTGATTCTGCGCGCGACCGACCACACGATGGACAATAACACGCAGGGATTGCACAACGAACTTAACTGGTGGAATGCGGAATACCCCAAGATTCCCCTGCTTGGCGTGTCGGATCCCGAGGTGGAAGAGAGCGTGGTTAGCAACGGCTACGCGAACAACGTGTATGTCTTTGAGAAGGACGGTTTTAAGGTTGCGATTCTTAACCACACGTGGGACGTCGGCGAGGAGGACGTGCGCTACCTGTCTGCCCTCGATGAACAAAAGATCAGCAACGACGTAAAGCGGGCTCGCGACGCTGGCGCGCAGATGATCGTTGCATGCCCGCATTGGGGTCAGGAGAACGACACCGAAACGACGGAGGACGAAACCCGCTACGCACAGATTTATGCCAACAACGGTGTGGATGTGATTATAGGCACGCACCCTCGTGTGTTGCAGCGGACGGAAATCTTGCAGGGACCCGACGGACACAAAACGGTGTGCTTCTATTCGCTCGGTTGCTTCGTCTCGTCGCTCGATAGGCAAAACAACGTGGGCGGACTCGCAGAGGTTACGCTCGCGCGCGACGACAAGGGCGCCTGCAGCGTAAAGAGTGCCGTGCTCAAGCCGGTTGTGACGTATCGCGCAAACAGGGGCGACTACTCGGTGTATCTCCTCAGCAACTACAACGAGGAGCTGGGACAGACGGGATGGGACTACCTGCCGCCCGAAGAGGTCTCGCAGATGTGTACCGAGATACTTGGCGAAGGATTTAACGTAGAGGACGGCATGCTCCGCGTGGTGTAGCGACTTGGATTTACCCTAACTAAGGGACAGTCCCCGAGTTGAGGTTTTGTGTTACAAACCTCAACTCGGGGACTGTCCCTTAGTTAGGGCCTACGCTACTGCTGTTCTTTTGGCAGCAGGACCTCATTGCCTGCCTGGATGTTGTCGGCCTCAACCGCTGCCTTCGTTCTGTCGGTGGCGAGCACTTTCACGGGCACGTCGGTCACGATGCCGCGAGAGGGGTCGAGCAGCACGTCGAGGTGCGTGCTTCCGTTTTCTGCTATGCGAAGAGCCTCGTAGGGAACTATGTACACATCCGGAATACTCTTGAGGATTACGGAGGCCTCGGCAGCGGCACCGGTGGTTATGCGCTCGTCGGGATTGTCGATGAATACGGTCGCAAGGACAACCTCGTCGTTTTCCTCTGCTTCATCGATGGAGCTTACGGTGGAGGTAACCGTCAGGTCTTTGATGGCGGGGAAGGTAAGGCGGACCTCTTGTCCCTCCGTCACGTTGTTCTGATTGGACTTGGGAATCTCCACCACGATCTTGTAGCGCGATGTGTCGGAGATGGTGCACAGGCGAGTTGAGCCCGATACCGCGTTGCCCTCCTTGGCCTGATCGTTGAGCTCGGTGACCTTGCCGGATATGGACGCAAATACGTCGAGTGTGTCGAGCTGCTCGAGTGCGTGGTCATATGTTTCCTGAACACTTGCCAGACTTGCGTTGGCGGCGTCCAGATCGGCCTGAGCCGCCTTTGCCCTGGCTTGTGCCGACTCAAGGGATGATGAGGTGGTCGATGAGCTGCTGGATGAGCTGCTGCTACTGCTGCTGCTATTGCTCGTCGTTTGTCCCTGCGCCTTGGCAACCTCTTCGTTTGCGCGTTGCAGCGCTTCGTTTTTCCTCTGCACGTCCTCCTTGAGCGAGTCGAGCGCCTGCTGCGCCTTGTTGAGCGCATCCGATATGGTGGGGTTGTCTAGGTGAAAGAGGTGATCGCCCTCCTGCACCTCTGCCCCCTTTTCGACATGCACCTCGGTAATGGTGCCCGACACTCCTGGAGTTATTGTTACCTCATCGGCAGGACGTACCAACGAGGTGGTGTCTATGGCCTCGAGGTATTCGGCCTTCTCGATTTCCGCCGACTCATAGCGTTCGACGCTCTTTGGCGGTTCGTGGTCCATGTTGTTCCACAAGAACCAGCCGCCAGCACCCAATACGCCCAAGACGAACAAAATCACAAGGACGGTCGTGATGCGCGAATGCCTGCGCTTGGTCGTCTGAACGTCTTCCCGTGCCTGACGTTTGGATAGGTAGGGGGAGGGCGCGTCGCTTACGTAATACGAGCGGTCCTCTACGTTGACTGCCGCCACCTCGTTTTTACTAAGCGTCTCTATGGGCGATTGGTCAATTTGGTCGTAAGGGTTTTGGGAGCCGGGGATAGCGGGCTGTTGATTGGGCGTCCACGTCGCAGCGCCCTGAATGTTTGCGGCCTGCTCGCTTTCCAGGTGCTTGATCTCCTCGGACTCCTCCTCGCGGTCCATGCCAAAGCCCAGCGCGGGGGAGGCAACGGTGTGGTCGCCCAAGCCGCCGTCTTCAATGGAGGGCAGGTCCATGCGAAGATGCTTCCGTTTGTCGTTCGTGTCGCTTTGATTTTCAGCCATATTGGTCCTTCGTTTTAACGGTGTGCTAAAGCATACCGCAACTGAGACCTTTAGGGATGTGAAGCAAAACATCTACAGGCTCGGTCCTAAAGACAAGCCGAGTCCGCAAGGGGGTGGTGAAAAGCAAGCCATGCGAGTTCCCGCGCGAAGCGAGCGCGGAGCCGCATGTGGGCCATGACACAGCCCCGCGCCCGCGGCGCGGCCCACAGGTGGCGACTCACGAAGTGAGCGCGCGAAGCGAGCGCGGAGCCGCATGTGGGCTACGCCGCGGGCGCGGGGCTGCGAGCGATGGAGCGGCATGCCATCGCCCCGCAATTGTGGTTTTCCAGAGCGTCACATCGAGCGTGTGTTTTATACCGTGGCGAGCGTGCAAAGTCGTAGTAGAATATTGCGCCGTGTGTCGAGGTGCCGTTTACGCCTTGATGCAGTGTGTTGGCTTGCCCGTCCGTACCGACACGGGACGGGAAGAAACGAAAGGAACTACATGAGCACGTTTTCCATGCACACCCACACCTGCGACGAGCTGAGGTCCACAGACATTGGGTCTAAGGTTACCCTCACGGGCTGGGTTTGGCATCGCCGCGATCACGGCGGTCTTATCTTCATTGACTTGCGTGACCGCGAAGGCGTGACGCAGATTTCGTTTGACCCCGACAACTCTGGCGGAACCGCATTCCACACCGCCGAGACGGTACGCTCCGAGTGGCCCATTAAGGTGGAGGGCGTGGTACGCAAGCGCCCCGAAGGCATGGAGAACCCCAAGCTCGGAACGGGCGAAATCGAGGTTCTTGTCTCGAGCATAGAGGTGCTCAACACCGCCAAGACCCCGGCGTTCCAGATCGAGGATCGCCTGGAGGTGTCGGAGGACGTTCGCCTGCGCTACCGCTACCTGGACCTTCGTCGTCCGTCCATGATGGAAAACATGCGTTTGCGCTCGGACTTTACCTTTGCGATTCGCGAGGCGCTGCACAAGCGTGCCTTTATGGAGGTGGAGACGCCCGCGCTCTTTAAGTCGACGCCCGAGGGCGCGCGCGACTTCATCGTGCCGAGCCGTCTGCAGCCCGGCAACTTCTATGCGCTTCCCCAAAGCCCGCAGCTCCTCAAGCAGCTGCTCATGGTTGGTGGCGTTGAGCGCTATTATCAGGTGGCAAAGTGCTTCCGCGACGAGGACCTGCGCGCAGACCGCCAGCCCGAGTTCACCCAGGTGGACGTAGAGATGAGCTTCGTGGAGCAAGAGGACGTTATGGCTGCGCTGGAAGACGTCCTTGCCGACGCCTTTGCCGCGGTTGGCGTTACCATGCCCAAGCCGCTGCCTCGCCTTACCTATGCCGAGGCCATGGATACCTATGGCACCGACAAGCCCGACACGCGCTTTGGCATGGAGCTTCACGACGTTACCAAGCTCTTCGCCAACTCCAAGTTCAAGATCTTTGCCACGGCTGCCAACAGCGAGGGCCAGGTCGTAAAGTGCATCAACGCAAAGGGTGCCGGCAAGTGGCCGCGCAGCCAGATCGACAAGCTCGCCAACGTTGCCGCGACCTTTGGGGCCAAGGGCCTCGCTTGGATTGCCTTCCGCGAGGACGGCTCCGTGAACAGCCCCATCGTGAAGTTCTTCTCGGAAGAGGAGATGGAGGGCCTGCGCGCCGAGTGCAACGTGGAGCCGGGCGACCTGGTTATGTTTGCGGCGGGCGAGCACATTCTGTCCTGCGAGATTCTGGGCGGCATGCGCTCCCATATGGCCAAGGCAATGGAGCTGCCGCTTGAGGGACACGACTTCCTGTGGGTCGTGGACTTCCCCCTGGTGCATTGGGACGAGGATCGCAAGGCCTATGCCGCCGAGCACCAGCCCTTTACCCAGCCCGAGGAGGCCGACATCGAGCGACTCGAGTCGGACCCGCTTTCGGTGGGGTCGCATACTTACGACTTCGTAATGGATGGCTACGAGGCCGGCGGCGGTGGCATGCGTGTGCACAACGCCGAGCTCCAGATGCGCATCCTCAAGCTCTTGGGCTTTACCGAGGAGGGCGCGCGCGAGCAGTTTGGCTTCTTGCTGGATGCCTTGGAGTACGGCGCGCCTCCCATGGGCGGCTTTGCGCTGGGTCTGGATCGCGTGTGCATGCTGCTGGCTGGCTGCGACTCCATTCGCGAGGTTATGGCCTTCCCCAAGACGAGCAATGGCAACGACCTTATGAGCGACGCTCCCTCTGCCGTTGGGGGCAGGCAGCTCAAGGAAGTCTCGCTCAGGCTTCTTTAGGTGCGCATGGAACGTCGATCGGATAGAACGGAAAAGAGGCGTAAGCCGCGGGAGCGGCGGGACGGTTCCCGCCGTTCGCGCGGCTCGCGTGATTCGCGCGGAGCGCTCGACTCGCGCGATGCCTATGGCGTTCGCAGCAAGAAGAAGAGGCGTAAGAAGAAGCGCCGCTCTTCGGAGCCGCGCATCAGGCAAATAGTGAATCGATGGTGGGATCGCCTGCTTGATGTGGCAGACAAGCGCTCTTTTTCGCAGGGCGCCTCCGAGTACGAGGCAAACCAGACGATGCGCGATTACGTGCTCAACACCATTGGACTCGCGGCGTGGGGTGCGCTCTTTCCGATTTTGTCCATAATCGCAACGCAGCTCGCCGGGGCGGAGCATGCGGGCATGTTTTCCATGGCATTTACCACGGCAACGCTACTGCTGTACATTGGCAACTACGGCGTGCGGACGTACCAGGTCTCCGACATCGATGAGGCCGACTCCTTTGCCTCCTATCAGGTGCAGCGTGTCCTTACGGTGGTGCTCATGCTCGTCGTCGGCTGGCTGTGGTGCGCCATAAAGGGATACGACCAGGAGATGTCTCTGATTACCTGGGGGGCCTTTGGCTTTCGCGCGGTGGACGCCTTGGCCGACGTGTACGAGGGACGCCTGCAGCAGATGGGCAAGCTCTACCTTTCGGGCGTATCGCAGGCAGTGCGGTCGGTGGCGGGCGTCATCATGTTTACGCTGCTGCTTCTTGTAACGCGCAACCTCGTGGTCGCGAGCATAGGTATGGCAATCGTGGCGGTGGCATCCTTCTTCCTGCTTACGCTGCCGCTTGCCTTGCTGGAAACGCCCAAGTCGCGCAGCGTCGATCGCGTGGAGATAATCGAGCTCTTTGTTGAGTGCTTTCCCTCGTTTGCGGCCTTGTTCCTGTTTGCCCTCATAGAGACGGTGCCCAAGTTTGCGATGGAAGGCGTACTTCCCTACGAGAGCCAGGTGTACTTTAACGCCATATACTTCCCGGCGCAGTCCATCCTCATGATCGTGGGCTTCGTGTACAAGCCGCAGCTCGTCCGCATAGCCAGCGTATGGGCCGACAAGTCCAAGCGCGCCCGCTTTGACCTTATTGTCTTTGCCATGCTGGGGGTAAGTGCGGCGGTTACGGCAGTCATGCTGTTCGGGTTTGGCCTTGTTGGCGTGTGGCTTAACGGCGTCATGTATGGCGTGGACTTTGAGCCGTATCGCATGGCGCAGTACCTCATGATCGTGGCAGGTGGCCTTTCCGCGGCCATCGACTTTCTGTATCAGGTTATTACGGTGCTGCGCAGACAGGCGCAGGCGACCCTTACGTACCTGGCCGCCTTTGTCTTCGTGTGCCTGGCGTCGGTGGTGCTTGTGCGCATGGTGGGCTTTGACGGCGCCGTGTACTCGTATCTTTCCGTCATGGTTGCGCTCTTTGCCATGCTGGGCGTGCAGTATGCCCTCATGCGCTTAAAGCGATAAAGCTGTTTGAGGGCAGTTCGTTTGTTGACTTTTGCCTGGGCGGGCAAGTTTTCATGTCCCCAAGGAGGCGCTTCCTCTCGGATTTGGCGTTTTTTCGTGGGACGGGCAAGTTCTCGGGCGGCCTTCGGACTAAGACATGCTATTCTGTTATAAATTAATGGGAAATGAATCTGTTCAAAAACACAAAAGCCCAGGATTCGCAAAAAAGTTGTCCGTTCATTTCCCACTGAATATTTTATGCAACGGGAAATGAATCTGTTCAAAAATGAAAAACCGCAGGATTCGATTGCGGAGGGTGAATTCATTTCCCATTATTAATACAGATAGCTGAAAATACGATATCCAAACTTGGGACAAGATGCCAAGCCTGGGCATGTTTCCAAGTTCGCTCGTCCTCCAGACGTCGAAACAGTGTTTCTCTTACGTGGATTCTTGTGTATATGCGAACGCCCTATACCACAGAGCGGTATTATCTTCATCACTCGAGTGAGGAGAAAAGATGCCGCAGGAAAACAGACCACAGCGTCGTCGACCGGATTCCCAGCGAAGGTCGAAGGGCGCGCGTCCCACAAACGCACAACGAAGGCAGTCTACCGTGCAGGCCGGTCCCCGCACGCAGCGACCGCAGTCCCGGCCGCAAGCGCGCCAGCAAAGGCCCGCACATGCGGCGCACATGCATGGTCAGGCGCCCAAGCGTAGCGCGGCGCTTCCCATCGTAATCATCGTACTTGTCTTGATATTCGCTGGCCTTCTGGTCTTCTTCCTCATGCGCTCGTGCAACAAGGGAGGCGACGCGGCATCTGGGGAGGGGGCAGCTGGTGGCAACACGCAGCAGGCCCAAGGCCAGGGCAATACCGAGGGCGGTACGGCAGCCGCTGGCAAGGCCGCAGACGGTTCGGTGGACATAAACCTGCTTATGGTGGGCGACATCCTGTTCCACTATCAGGTGCGCCAAAGCGGTCTTCAGTCGGACGGCACGCGCAACTACGACCACGTGTTTGCCCACATACAGGACGAGCTAAAGGACAAGGACATAAAGGTCCTCAATCAGGAGACGCCTCTGGGTGGCAACGTGTACACGGGATCGGCGCCCGACGGCTATGACGGATATCCCGAGTTCAACGGTCCGCAGGAGATGGGTGACGCGGAGGCAAAGGCGGGCTTCAACGTCGCGCTTAAGGCAACCAACCATGCCATGGACAACAGCGGCAACTTCGACGATCCCTATACCCTGGTACGGAGCGAGCAGAACTTCTGGGCCACCAAGCATCCCGAGATGAACGTCATTGGCGAGGCGAACCCAGACGACAAGAACGCCTCGGCCGACGACGTGTACGTGTTCGAGAAGGACGGCTTTAAGGTCGCGTTGCTTAACTACACGCAGGATCTCAACGGCAACGAGTCTCACGACAAGCAGGGCCTCGTATCCATGCTGGAAGAGGAGCACGTAAAGAAGACCGTCGAGAAGGCTCACGAGCTTGCCGACATGGTCGTCGTGTTCCCGCACTGGGGCGAGGAGTACAGCACCGAGCCCGTGGAGATGCAGAAGGAGTGGGCCAAGAAGTTCGCTGACCTGGGTGTGGACGTAATCATTGGCAACCATCCCCACGTAATCGAGCCGGTGACCGTAGTTGAGGGTCAAAACGGCAAGAAGGTGCCCTGCTACTACTCCACGGGCAACTTCATAAGCACGTCTCCCTCCAACGAGAGCCTGGTGGGCGGCATTGCCGAGGTTACCCTGCACAAGGACGCCAACGGTTCATGCTCGGTGACGTCTGCCGAGTTCAAGCCCGTCATTTCGCACCTTGGGCTCAGTACCGACATGACGACATACCTCATCAAGGATTGGACCGACGAGCTGGCGGCGACCAACAAGCTCAATACCGACATAAACCCCGACACCGACAATTCCACGCTCACTCCTGCATGGGCGAATGAGTTCTGCTCTGGCGTCTTGGGTTCGGGCTACGACTCGAAGACTGGCGTGTACAAGCTCGAACTGTAGTTGGGTGCGGACAAAATCGGACGTTTGGCTGGCCAAAGGGGCTGCGGATAACTTCGGACATTACGGCCTTTCCCAGGGGTTCGTAACTTCCGATTTTGTTGGCATGCCGATAGGCGTCCGTCGCGCCCTACTCGGCGTCTCCCGCTGGACGGGGTCGGGGAGGGCCGGGCGCACTTTTCGCTCCACAACCGTCCCCACCGTGCGCACAAATGGCCGATTTGTGTGCACGGTGGGGAAAGTTGTGGACCCAAAAGTGGACCCGGCGGGAGGCATGGCATCGGGAAGTGTGCACGGTGGGGAAAGTTGTGGACCCAAAAGTGGACCCGGCGGGAGGCGTGGCACCGAGAAGTGCGCACGGTAGGGAAGCCTTTGGGCCCAAAAGTGGACCCGGCGGGGAAGGGGCGGCTTACCGGCCGCAGCGCATCGTCGTATGGCGCAGAGCATCGGAAGTCAGAAGTTTGGGGACCGACCCTGTTGTTTGGTAAGATATTGATATGCGAGCCGTTAGCGAATAAGTGCAGGTCGGGGACTATAAGTCTTTGGGCTTCCTATTCGATGGACAAAGACGTTGGGAGGTCGCATGCGCCTACGCAAACACATCCGCATTATTGTTCCGATTCTTTTGACCCTCTGCGTCGCGATTGCCGTGGCCCTGCATGCGCAGACGCCGGCAGGCATGCCGACCCAGCCAGCATCACAACCCACGTCGGTCGGAAACGCCGAGCAACCCGCCGAGACTCCCTCGCCCAGCGAGCCCGCAACCGACTCGTCTAACCCCGCCGCGTCGGTCGCACGGGATGCAGAATCCACGCAGGCCAACGAACCCGCGAGCACCACACCTGCTCCCGAGACCTCTGCAAGCGAGCCTGCGGCAAGTGAGGGTGCCTCCCCCGTACGCGAAGAGATTCAACGTCAGGCTCTTGCTGCCATCCCGCATGTCGAGCGGCCCAAGGTTGCCTCAAACGCAGCGTATGAGCCGGGCGTGGTGCTCGTTACGGTGCGCGAGGGCACAACGCCCGAGCAGCTCTTGCAGGCCATGGCGACAGCAGGAGTAAAGAGCGTGGAGCGTAACGATATTGAGGCCGTGACGGACGACCTCATGATGGCAAAGCTCGCTCCAAACGCAACGATCGACGACGCCATCTACGAGCTGGAGAGCACGGGCGTTGCAAAGGGTGCGCAGCCGAACTACCTGTACGAGATTGTGGGGGAGCAAGCATCGGCATCCGATGGCACCGAGTCCGCTGCTGAGCCCGCGCTGGAGGAAACTGCAGCGACGAGTGAAGACAAGACCACCGGCAGCACCGACGCTCCCAAGGCAACCAATGCCCCCAACCTCGCGGCCGAGTCCACCGCCCAGCCCGAGGCGCAGCCCACCGCCCAGCCCGAGGCGCAGCCCGCCCAGACCGACGATCAGCCCGCAACCACCGCTCAATCCACCTCGTCCACAGCGGCAAGAGACTCGCTCAACGACCCCCATGCGAACAAGCAGTGGGACCTGGACAGCATCGACGCCCTCGACGCCTGGGAGTTCCCTCCCGTAAAGAATGCCACGGCAACAGTCGGCGTGGGCATAGTGGACAACGGCTTCAACAATTTCCATGAGGACCTCGCGGACAACGTCCAGAGCACATATAACGCCACGACCAGAGAAAGCGCCCCTGTGTACTGTCCTCCCGGCACACCAACTGTCGAACACGGCATGCATGTTGCCGGCATCGTAGCGGCCACATCAAACAACGGAAAGGGCATTGGCGGCGTAGGATTCAACCACCTCAAGCTCTCGTTGGTAAGCCTTACGAGCGAAAGCGATCCCACCGGCATTAGCGCCGGTGATGTTGCGGCAGGCTTCGAATACCTGATGAAAAACAAAAATCAGTACAACATTCGTGTGGCAAACATGAGCATTGGTGGAAAGACGCCCAGCCTTCCCGACGCAAATGACGACGTCATCCTAAAAAAGATTGATGAGGCATACGCCGCGGGAATCGTAACGGTGGCATCGGCGGGCAACAGAACCAGATATGCCGAACCGCCCTACATCAACTATCCCAGCGACTACGACACCGTGGTGAGCGTCATAAACCTGCAAAACACCAACAGCGACGACCCCAAAAGCGTGGAACGGAGGGACGGTTCCAACTACAACGACAAGGACGAGACCAGCAAGAACATCTCGGCCCCCGGCACCAACATATACAGTACCTACCCGAGCGGCTATGGAGAGATGTCGGGTACGTCCATGGCGGCGCCGCATGTTGCGGGTGTCGTAGGCCTCATGTTTACGGTTAATCCAAACATGACGACGACCCAGGCAAAGAACCTGCTGTATTCCAGCGCCCGCGACATTGGCGAAAAGGGCTGGGACGAACAGTTCGGCTGTGGCGAAGTGAATGCCTCCGACGCGGTTCGCGCTGCCGCGGCTGGCACCATCTCGGGCCCCGAGTACCTTGCCGCTGGATCGAATGCTACCTATACCTTGGGCGCCAAATACACGGGATGGTCGTTTTCGTCGTCGAGCCCAAGCGTGCTTACGGTCGACAGTAACGGAAACGCAACGGCGGTTTCGGCCGGCATCGCCAACGTGGTTGCCAGCAGCGGAAACTCTTCCATCTCGCAGCGGGTGACGGTCTTTGGTCCCATAACGGGAAACAGTCTGGTGGCAAAGAACGGGTCCGAGGCACTTGTCATCACCACGCCCGACGAGTGCGGTGCGCTCTCATGGGAGTGGGAGTCTAGCAGCGATTCCGTGGCGACGGTAACCAACAATGGCGTGGTGCACGGTAAGGGCGCGGGCAATACGACCATTACGGCAACATTGGCGTCCAACTCATCCGTCTCGCTGAGCTACGACATCACGGTATACGACGCGCTCAAGACCGATGTGTATGTGCCCAAGGGAGGCACGGCTGCCCTCACGCCCGACGCATCCGGCTTTACCAGCCCGCAAATGGTCTGGTCAAGCACGAACGAGCAGGTCGCAACCGTCGATTCCGCCGGCAAGGTAACGGCGAAGAGCGTTGGCGGAACGGTCGTGAGCTGCACGATTACAGAAGGGAGCAAAACCGCCACCAACGTATGGTGCGTCTATGTGTACGGGCCGATCGAAGGCGATTCGCAGGTGGGAATCGGACAGAGTACGCAGCTCAAGGTGGCAGGCATCAACAACATGCCGCAAGACCTTCAGTCGGGCTGGACGTGGTCGCTTGGTGCCGGCTCGAGCAGCGAGGTGGCAACGGTGAGCGAGAGCGGCGTGGTGACCGGTCAAGCGCCGGGAACGGTCATCGTTACTGCAACTAGGGGGCAGATGAGTTTTTCGCGTGAGATGCAAGTAACCCAGGCAACGCCAATATCGCTTGCCAACGCAAAGGTGAGCATTCCGCGGCAAACCTATTCGGGCCAAAAGCTCACGCCGGTTCCTGTGGTAACGCTCAACGGAGTTACGCTTGCTGCTGGCGTCGATTACGAGGTGGTCGACCAAAACATCGTGGGTGCAGGCTCACACACCGTCACCATTCAGGGCAAAGGCAGCTACCAAGGGACCGCTACGGGCGTCTTTGTGGTTGAGCCCAAAAAGCTTACGCCCCCAAAGGCCAAGACGGGCCTCGTGTATAACGGGCAGCTGCAGACCGGTGTTCCCGAAGGCGCCGACTACACGCTCAGGAACGCCACGGGAGTCGATGCCGATAGTTACTTCTCCACGGTAGAAGTCAAGGACAAGGCCAACACGTACTGGGAAGACGACGGCGAAGACAACTCCATAGTCTATCGCACGTCCTGTCGTATCGAATGGTCCATCGCGCCGCGTTCGGCTTCCGAAGTGAGCGTTGCGATCCCAGGCTCATACGTGTACAACGGCTCGGCACAAACGCCAAAGCCAACGGTCACGTGGAACGGTGAGGCGCTCGATTCGGACGACTATACCGTGTCCTTCGCAAACAATGTGAACGCAGGCACGGCTACGGTTACCATCACCTGTGAGGACGGAAACTTCAAGGGCGCCAGAACGGCAACGTTTAAAATCGCGCCGGCGTCGTTGAACGGCGCTACCATTACGGGGCTCTCGACATGCCTGTATTCCGGTAAGTTCCAGACGCCCAAGCCTACGGTAATGCTTGCTGGAAAGGTCCTGTGCGAGGGGATTGACTACACCCTCACCTACAAGAACAACCTCGACGTGGGCACGGCCACGGTCATAGTAACGGGTAAGGGCAACTATGCTGGCGCCAAGGCGGCCACATTCAAGATCGAGAGCCCGCCTTGTGCCGTCACATATCGTTCGCACGTGCAGAACGTTGGCTGGCAGAATTGGGTGCGCAATGGCGCCTTGAGCGGAACGAGCGGGCGGGGCCTGAGACTCGAGGGCATTAACCTCAAGTTGGATGGACAGCCTTGCGCGGGGAGCATCGAGTATCGGTCGCACGCGCAGAACGTGGGTTGGGAGGACGCGTGGCGGCGTGACGGCGCCATGAGCGGTACCGCCGGCCGCGGTCTTCGCCTTGAGGCCATCCAGATTCGACTCACGGGTCAGATGGCCGAACACTACGACGTGTGGTATCGCGCCCACGCGCAGAATGTCGGCTGGATGGGCTGGACAAAGAATGGTGAACGTGCTGGTACCACGACCTATGGATATAGACTCGAGGGACTCGAGGTGCTGGTATTGAAAAAGGGAGCTGCGGCTCCCGGCGCCACGGCAAATGCGTACAGACAACATCTTGTTGGCTACAGCGCGCACGTGCAAAACGTTGGCTGGCAAGGACAAGTTACCGACGGTGTCGTGGGCGGAACGGTTGGTCGGTCGCTGCGACTCGAGGGGATGAGGATCGGACTGCAGCAGCAGCCCTATGCGGGAGGTATCGAGTATCGTGCCCACGTGCAGAACCTCGGTTGGCAGGGTTGGGCGCGCAATGGCGCCTTGAGCGGAACGAGCGGGCGGGGCCTGCGCTTGGAGGCCATCCAGATTCGGCTTACGGGCCAGATGGCCGAACGCTACGACGTGCGATATCGTGCCCACGTGCAGAACATTGGCTGGATGGACTGGGTCAGGAACGGAGAGGTTGCGGGAACTACCGGTCGCTCATACCGACTTGAGGCAATACAGGTTCAACTGGTTCCCAAGGTGTGACAGAGGGAAGCTTCTGTTGACACACCCAAAGCCGGCCGACCTCCGCGGGTGACCCTGCGCCCTCAGGTCTGCCTACCTCTCCGATACGCGAGCCAGCAGGCGTTCGTACGCGCGAGGTATGAGCTGCGGCACGTCGCGTAGCTGCAATCCTTGCAGCTCAATGAGCCCCTCCATGGTTGGCACCAGACGCAACGCCACATCCAGGGCGAGCACAAAGCCGTCGCTTTGAATGCCAAGGCGCTTTAGAGGCGTGGCCAATCGAGCGACAAGGGCCGTGAGGTCGCTGGTGGGAACATATGCCATAAAAGCCGCGCACGCGGTGGCAACGCTCAAGAGGCGCAAAGAGGATCGTGCGGTCTGCTCCAAGGCGGTTTGCGGAGACACGACGAGCTGTATCGCGAGGGTTACTACCACGAGCGCGAGCAGCGGTGCCATGCTTCGCAATAGGCGCTTTGGGTGTACGCGCGTCAGTGCGCAGAGAACGAGGCCCAGCGCGGCAAGCGCGCCGAGGACGCGCACGTCGTCAACGCGAAAGATGACTACCACGAACGCTATGAGGCAAATAAGGAGCCATGCCGACGACCTTCGCAGGGGCCGTGCGGACACCTCGGAAACGCTGGCTGTCGCAACGGCGGCCGTCGCATCCTTGTTTGCAAGCGAGTCGTCGAGTCTGCCGGCGAGCACTCCGCAGATGGCTCCCGTAACGCATCCGGCCACCAAGAGCACGGGCGCCAAATACCAAACCGCCGTCGTGCCGAGCATCGCCTGCGCCACGAACAGTTGCCCGATCTCGTGGAGAATGGCTCCTACCACCGAGACCATCACAAGATGCATGCTGGGCAGCAAAGACAGTATCGCCATTCCACAGAAGGCCAGGAGCGTCCCTGCGGCGGAGTAGGCCAACGTGAGGGGAGACCCAAACAGGAGGCCCAAGACGAGCACCTTTATGAGCGAGATGCAAAAGGCACCGCTTATGTCGTGGTTGGCCAGCGCGGCAAGGACCGCGATGTTCGCAAGGCCAAGCTTTACGCCAGGAATGGGAATGGGCAAGAAGGCCTCGAGGTATCCAAGAAGTATGGCAAGGGCCGCGAGTACGCCTATGCGTGTCCAGCGCTGAATCTCGACGGGTGAAAGAGCGTTGCTTCCCATGCTAGCGCGCTACCAGGTCGACGTTCGGGCTGTCGCTTTCGTTCCAGCGCACGGCATTCTCGTTGAGCTGAGTAGACGCATCTCCCTGAGCCACGATTTCCACCCACAGCTGGTGAGGAAGGCAGATGATCTGCTGCCCAGGTTGCGAGATGGGCTGCTGTTGGGTGCAGCTTTTGTGGGGACAGTCGGCTTCGGCCATGTGCGCCGCGCCGTCTTGGACAACCACGACGTTGCGTCCGAGTGACGTCTGCACTTCGCAGGTCTGATCTTGGGAGAGGGGAAGGCGTCGTTCGTTGCCATCCGCGTCGTGCACCACGGCAAAAAGTTGGCCGGCATCCGACGTGCGCCAGGGTCCAAAGAGCGCGAACACGACGGCCAGCACGGCGAGCACCACGATGCCCGCCACAATGGTTGCTTTGTATTTTCCTATCCCTTGCACGCTGCTTGCCCGTCGTTCGATATTTCGTATCGTGGCAATTATAATTTACCAACGAAGCGTGTTCATGCGGCGTCGCTTGCGGGCTGGCATGGGCGAGAGGCACGAGCGCTAACGGGAGGGGGACCATGCGCAACATCGAGCGTCGAGAGCTTGTGCGACTTGCCGTGGCTCTCATGGCCATGCCTCTGGCGGGCTGCAAGTCTGCCTCGCCTCCCTATGCGCAGCGCACGCTGTTCAACTTCAATACGGTGTGCGTGTTGGGCGGCAACGTGGGCGAAGACGTCTTGGATGAGGCTCAGCGCCTCTGCGATCGCTTCGAGAAGCTCTTCTCGCGCACCATTGCGACTAGCGACGTAGCGCGAATAAACGCCGCGAAGGGGGAGTCCTGCGAGGTGGATTCCCTTACGGCCGAGCTCATAGCAAAAGCTCTTGTCTACTGCGAGCAGTCCAAGGGGCTGTTTGACATAACCATCGGTGCGGTAAGCGAGCTGTGGGGTTTTGTGGAGGGGGTCGTGCCCGACCCTGCCGCCATAGAAGCGGCATTGCCGCATGTGGACTGGCAAGGGGTGGAGGTGCAAAACAACGCGGTTCGTCTGCGTGACCCCTTGGCGCGTCTGGATCTTGGCGGCATCGCCAAGGGGTTTATGGCCGACAAACTCATAGAGCTGTTTCGCCAGCGGGGAGCCACCAGCGCGTTTGTGAACCTTGGCGGCAACGTAAAGGTGTGGGGAACGAACGAGCGGGGAGAGCCGTGGAGCGTGGGCGTGCGTGACCCATCAAGCAAGAGCGGCGAGCGTGTGGTCGCCCGCGTGCGCACCACGGATGGGTCGGTGGTGACGAGCGGCCTCTACGAGCGCAGCTTCGAGCGGGACGAGCGCCGCTACTGGCACATCCTGGATCCCAGAACGGGATACCCCGCGCAGACCGACGTGGAGTCGGCCTCGGTGTTTAGCGTCGCCTCGATTGACGGCGATGGATATACCAAGCCGCTCTTCATGCTACCGCGCGAAGAGGCGTTGGCGTTCGCGCAAGAGCCTGCCGGCGTTGAGGCGTTGCTGCTTTTTGCGGATGGCAGCGTTGCCATGACGCCAAATTCCTCGTTCACCCTAACTTAGGGACAGTCCCCAAGTTAGGATTACGCAAAACCCTAACTTGGGGACTGTCCCTAAGTTAGGGTTGCTGCCCGAAAGGAAAGATTCCCCAAGGATGTATGGCGTCGTGCCACGAATGTTATTATGAAGTCATGAAACGGTCATCTCTCTTTCGCATACCCAACTATCCTGCTTGGTTTGGGGCCGACACCTTCCTTTTGGCGGGCTCGGCGGTGCATTGGATCGTGCTGTCGGTTATGGCCTACGACCTTTCGGGTTCGGTGGCGGTGGCTGGGTGGTTTTCCACGGTTCGCGGCATTGTGAGCGCCATTGCCCAAATTACGGGTGGGACCTTTATCGACCGACACGACCATCGCAAGCTCATACTCGTGCAGGCCGGCGTGTGCGCGCTGTTGTGGATGCTCATGGGAATCCTGTTCGTGTTTGGCCGGCTCACCTTTGCCTGGTTTGCGGGGCTGTGCTTGTGCTCGTCGTCTATCTTTGGCTTTTTGGGTGGCACCACCAACGCCGCGCTCATTCGTGTGGTGGGGTCGAAACGCTATGCGGAGGCGGAAAGCGTAAACCAAGGTCGCGACGCGGCCGTAAACACGGCCGGGTCTCCTTTGGGCGCCGTCCTGTTTGGCATGTCGCGCGCCTTCCCGTTCTTTGCGAGCGCGGTTTTCGATGCGCTCGCATTCGCATGCGCCTGGTTCTTGCGCTTGCCGGGCACGGATGAGGACGAGGCACAGAGGGCTGCTTATAACGCCTCGCAGAATCGCGGCGTTCTCTCGTTTTGGTCCGACATGGTTGACGGATGGAGATGGGTACTGGCAAGCAAGACGATCGTGAGCGCGGTGGTGGTCATCGGCATCGTGCAGTTTAGCGTGTTTGGCCTGCACCAGGCGGTTAACCTCTCGTTGGTGGAGCGAGGAACCGACCCGCTGCTCATAAGCCTCTCCAATGTTGGCATGGCGGCGGGCACCATCTTGGGGTCGATCTTTTCGACGCGCGTATGCAATCGCATACCCACGGGCAAGGGGGTCGTGCTCGTGTTCTTTGGCATGGCCGCTGCATACCTGCCCATGGTGCTGAGCGCCTCGTATCCCGTGATCATCGTGTCGACGTGCTTGGCAAGCTTTCCCATGCCGCTGTTCAACGCGCTGGTGAGTGGATTCGTGTTTTCCAAGACGCCCGTGTCCAAGCAGGGGCGCACGCGTGCGGCCGTTATGACGGCGCTCATGTTCTTTGCCAGCTTTTCGGGTGCGGTGGCGGGCGAGCTGCTGCCTCGCATTGGCTTTTCGGGATTCGTGCTGGTTATGGTGGGACTAGCGCTGCTTGGCGCGGCAGCGGCTGCGCTCAACCCACGGATTCGCTCCATACCTGCTGCTCCCGAGTGGGAGCACGTGGAACTCTAAGGCTTGCGACGGGGCGATGGAAAGCGAGTTGCGCGAGTCTTTCGCGAAGCGCGGACTGTTAATGCGTCGCGCTTTCCACGCTCTTGGCAGGGTTAAGCGTTACTTGGGGAGCGGGCAAGTTTAGCCGCGATCCTTAAGCCCGCGCGATTGCACGACCTTTTGCCTTATACCCCACACCACAAGCGCGATTGCCGTAATGAGCGAGGTCGCCTCGGCAACGCGCCAGAGGGGCGGTTCTTGGAACTCAATCGCGAGGTTGGCCGCAACATTAGGCTCCACAACAAGCGCAACGTATCCCTCGTCAAACTCCATGCTCACGCCATTGGGAGCCGAGCCCGTGTTTTGGTCAACCAGAACGTTTTGCTGATGCCAGAAGAGCGGCAGGCGCACGCGCTGCGCATCTGAGGAGTCATTACGCACGCTGAGCTTCGTTCGCTGTGGCGTAACACGATCGAAGTTCTCCACAGTAAGTTGCGTCGAGTCCGAAAGCGGTACGAACTTCTCGTCGGGCCAGTCTTTTGCAAAATCGGCTGCGAGCGGTTGAGAGAGGTACTCTGCCCCGCTAATAAACGATTCATGTTCGGCTGCGGTAACCGTTTCCTCCGGAAGCCGATCAACCTGGCGAACAAAGGTGCCTATGGCATACCCGCACTCAATGAGCGAAACAAGGAGGCAGGCCACAACCGCAATTTGCAGGCGACGGTCGCCGCACTTTGTAAGAAGGCAAGCCAGACAGACGAGCGTGAATGACGCAACCCCCAAGAAGCGACAGGGAAGATTAACAATCTCAACTCTTCGAACGATGGCCGCCAGGATGCGAATGCCGCCATCGTATTCCCAAGGGAAGAGATAGGTGGTCAAGAACATGAACACCAGGCTCACGATTGCCAGTACCAAAAACCAAGGTCGGACCCCTTCGGTTTTGGGCTTCCTAAGCGAGGGGAGAGCAAAGGCGCATGCCGCAAGAGGCAAAGTGAGGAGCAGGCCCCAGCCTATGTTCATGGGCATCTCGGCCGACAGCTTTTCTCCAAGAGGTTGAGAGAGCCCCGACATGTCCAGGAACGGCGAAAGCAGCTCGGCTGGCTCAAGCGAATGCTCATACACGGGAAAGTAGAAGTCTTTTACCAGTAGGTCATGATGGACGTAATAGTCGAGGAAAGGCACAAGATACCCAGCACAAAGCAACAGGGCTAGGAGCACGCTCTTGCCAAGGGCAAGCAGGATTCCCTTCTTTTTCCTAAAGATCACGAGGGGAATGAGTATTGCGGCACCCCACATGAGGAAGAGCACAATGCTGAGGACGTGGGAGTGCACGATGCCCGCGGCAGCGAGGCCAAGCGCCATCCAACCCGATCCCGGCTTGCTCTTGTCATCGAGAAAGATCCTCCAAAGACCGAGGACGAGCAGGGGTGCGAACACAAGGGCGAGGCTTTCGCCAACGGCGGCGCGTAGCAGTACGTCGAGCAGCCGATAAGGGGCGCACGTCCAGAGTATGCAGCCAGCCACGCCTGCGGAGCGCGATCGGAACACTTGCGAAAACGAATAGTACGAAATGCAGGCGGTAGCAAGGTTCATAAGGCCCATGAACACGACGTAAGAAGTCTTTAGAGAGAGGCCCACGGCCAGCAGAAGCGCAGGTATATAGAGGAACAGGTCTGGATAGCAGATTCCAGACGGATACCCAAAGCCAAAGGCAAACACGTCGTGGAGCTGAGTGGGAAGAACTCCCGTCTGGAAGCCGTGTGCCATGGAACGAATTCGCGCCACATGAAACAACAGGTCGTGCGTGCTCGGCCAATTTGCCGTGAGGAAGGGGGCGGTCGTAATGATGGTAAGAAACGCGATCGTCACGATAGCGACCACATGCCATTCCTTATGGGTAAATAAGTGGCGATTGCCCGCGCCCATAAGTACGGTTTCGCTTGCCTGTTCCTGCGTTGTGGAAAGAGCCATATCCCTTACTCCTTGGAGATGCGTTACTTGAATACCACCTTGTTGTATAGAAAGTAGTTCCACACGACCACGCAGCCCTGGGTGAGCACCTTGGCGACCGCGGGCTCCGCGCCGATGCCCACCAGCCAGCCGATGGCGAAGGTAGAGAAGGCGGTGTTGAAGGCCAGGAGCGCGACGTAGAGGACCATGCTGCGCACGGGATTCGAGCCACTCCTGAACGTAAAGGACCTGTTGAGCAGGAAGTTGCACAGCGTGGCCACCGCCACCGCCGCGACGTTGGACGCCGCGACGTTGCCGCCCGTCGCCCAGTAGAGCAGGCGGAACAGCACGAGCTCCAGAAGCGCCGTGCCTGCGCCTACCGCGACGTAGCGCATGCCCCTCCTCGCGCCCTCGGGCAGCCCGCTCACCGCGTCTCGCCTCCCTCGGGCTCGTCGTCACTCGTCTCGGAGGAGACGCTGTCGCGCACGAGGTACACCGGGCGGCGCTTGCTCTGCACGTACGTGCGGGCGACGTACTCCCCGACGAGCCCTATGGCCACGAGCTGCGCGCCGCCGAAGAACAGGATGAGGGTGACGATGGTGGCGTAGCCCGGGGTGTCCACCCCGAGCGCCACCCGCTTGACGACCGTGACGAGCAGCATGGCCAGCGCCAGCACGGCGCACACAATGCCGAACGCGAGGACCGCGTGCAGGGGCGCGGTCGAGAACGAGACTATCCCCTCCCAGGCGTAGGACACGAGCCCGCGGAGGCCCCAGGCGCTCTTGCCCGCGCGGCGCTCCTCCGGCACGTAGGGGAAGGGGAGCGTGCGGAAGCCCACCCAGGCGAACAGCCCCTTGGAGAAGCGGTGGTACTCGGGCAGGGACACGATCGCGTCCGCGACGCAGCGGCGGAACACCCTGAAGTCGCTCGCGTCCTGGAGCACCTCCATGCCGGAGGCGCTGCCGAGCAGCCTGTAGAACGCCGACGAGAGCGCGCCGACGGGACCGCCCTGCCTGCGCTCTCGCTGGCAGGCGGCCACGCACTCGTACTCCGGCGAGGCCAGCAGCAGGTCGTACATCTCGAGCGCCACGGCGGGGGGCTGCTGGAGGTCGGCGTCGATTATGCACAGGCAGTCGCCGCGGGCGGCCTCCAAGCCGGCCAGCATGGCCGCCTCCTTCCCGAAGTTGCGGGAGAACGACATGCCTCGCACCACGACGCGCCCGTCGTCCCACGAGCGGGCGACCGCGACGACCTCGTCCCACGTGCCGTCCGAGCCGCCGTCGTCCACGAACAGCACCTCTATGCGCTCGTCCCTGCCCGCTAGGGCGCGACTCAGCTCGTCGAGGAACGGGCGGACGTTGTCCCGCTCGTTATATGCCGGCACCACGAGCGTAAGGTCAGCGTGACTCATCGCAATCCAATCTGGCCTCATCGCGCCATGCGGAGTCAGGCGCCCCCGCCCGCCGCGCGACGCGACCCTTGCCCACGAATGGGAAATCCCAACGTATGAATCATACACGACTTGTCAAACCATCACAGCCCTGTGGCAGCGTAGGCATACAAGAAAGGTCTTTATTGTATGGCGCACTAACGTTCGTTTGGCGGGCCTCCCGTTCTGTTTAAATATAAAGCGCCCTGCAGCCTGCGGGGCAACGAAATTTGGAGGCGATCTTTGATGGACAAAGCAAAGCCGTTGGTGGGAATAGCGCTTACGATTTTGTCTACGCTGCTCTTGATTGGTGTACTCACCTTTGCCGCGCCTTGCGATGCGCACAATGCGGGAATGGTGGGCACCTGCCTGTGGGCGGGGCGCACCGTGCTGGGTGTCTCGATTGTGACCCTTCTGCTTTCAGTCGTTCGCATATTTGAGCGTGACGAGGGCGAGCGTCGCGGATTGGACTTGGGCATCGCCTTGGTGGGAGCGCTTGTGGCCTGCATCCCTGGCGTGCTCATAAACCTGTGTGCAGATCCTGCCATGGTTTGCAATGGCGTCTTGCGCCCGTTTTGCATGGCCTTGGGAATCTCGTTGGCGCTGGTGGGCGGTGCCGACCTCGTTATGCGTCTGCTGAGCCTGCGCAAGGCATAGGCTACGCCGTGGCCTGGTGGTCAGCGCTCGATGTAGGGACCTCCCCTCTTTACAAAGCGCGATTTCGCGGAGCGTGAGCGCGTGTAAAGAGGGGAGGTCCCTACATCGATCTATGCGGGCGAACTACTTCTTGGCCTTGCCCTGGTTGGCAACGGCGTCGATCTTGGCGGCGATTACGTCGGGGTCGCCAATGTAGTGCTTGTCGACGACGTTCCAGTCCTGGTCGAAGGTGTAGGACAGGGGCACGGCGGTTGGGATGTTAACCTCAAGGATCTCCTCGGGGGTGAGCTTGTCGAACATCATAACGAGGGAGCGCAGGCTGTTGCCGTGAGCGGCGATGAGGACGCGCTTGCCAGCCTTGAGCTGCGGGGCGATCTCGTCCTGGAAGTACGGCCATGCGCGGGCGATGCAGTCC
>CADCPM010000055.1 GCA_902803315.1 uncultured Coriobacteriaceae bacterium | reverse complement strand
TGGCGACGAATGACTTTGCACTTGTCGCACATCTTCTTAACAGAAGGGCGTACCTTCATCGTCTGTCCTTTCCGGTAATGCTCATACGAACTTTGGTTCTTTTGCGCGAGACAGGTGGAGCTGACTCGCAACTATATGCTCGCCCAGCCGCTGGCGTGAATAACCGACTGCGCGCGAGTGCACTTCCTACTTGTAGCGGTAGGTAATGCGCCCACGAGTAAGGTCGTAGGGAGAGATCTCCACGACCACTTTGTCACCTGGAAGGATTCGAATGTAGTTCATGCGAATCTTGCCCGAAATGGTGCAGAGAATGGTTTTGCCGTTCTCTAGCTCCACATTGAACATGGCGTTGGGAAGCGGTTCAACGACCGTACCCTCAAGCTCAATGGCATCTTGTTTACTCAAGACATGTACCTTTCTTCAGCTGACACAGCAACAATACACTTTACTAAAAGACATCCAGCTTGTCTATGGTGCATGGAAACGACACAACAAAGACAATAGCTTTGGACACATGCCCTACGCACTGGGCGGGACGCGATCCCTCCGTGCTCAGCCAGCGCTTTGCGAACTGCGCGCGGAGGGATCGCGTCCCGCCCAGCTTTCGTATAACGTAGCCTCTTAGTCCACGCCTTTCTATTCTCCGCCTTGGAAGGCGCACCAGGGGCCTTCGGCGTCCTGGGTCAAGATAACCGGACCGTCCTTGGTTATGGCCACGGTGTTCTCGTAGTGTGCGGCGGGCTTGCCGTCGTTGGTAACAACCGTCCACCCGTTTGCCAGCGTGTGGTTTTTAAAGCTGCCCAGCGTAATCATTGGCTCGATGGCAATAACCATGCCTACCTGCAGCTTTACGCCACGCCCCTTCTTGCCGAAGTTCGGCACGTTGGGATCTTCGTGCATCACGTGGCCCACGCCGTGGCCCACGTACTCGCGCACCACGCCAAAGCCGTTACGCTCCGCCAGCGACTGCACCGCATGGCCAATGTCGCCAATGTGGTTGCCCGGCACTGCCTGCTGGATTCCCGCCTTAAGGCAGTCGAGCGTCACCTCGCACAGCGCCTTGACCTCGCGCGAGGGCTCGCCCACGAAGAAGGTCCAAGCATTGTCGCCTACCCAGCCGCCTGTGGTGGCGCCGGTATCGATGGAAATGATGTCGCCGTCTTCCAAAACGCGCTCCGACGGAATGCCATGCACGATCTCTTCGTTTACCGAGGCGCAGATGCTCGCAGGAAAGCCATAGAGCCCCTTAAAGCCAGGCACGGCCCCGTGCAGACGAATGAAGCTCTCTACTACCTGATCGATTTCGCGCGTGGTCACGCCAGGCCGCACCATACGACCGGCGCGACGCAGTACAGCCTTCGACAGTGACCCCGCAACCTTAAATTCCTCGATCTCTGCGGGTGTCTTTATGTGAATCATACGTTGAGGACCTTCTTCACATCAACGTACACCTCGTCAACCGCGCGATTTCCGTCAACGACCTTAAGGATACCGTGGCTCTTGTAGTAGTCGATGAGCGGCTGCGTCTGGTTTTGGTAGGTGTCCAGGCGCTTGTTGATGGTCTCGGGCTTGTCGTCGTCGCGCTGGTACATCTCGCCACTACAGCGCGGGCAGACCTCGGTGTCGGGACCGGCGGTGTAGCCGCAGCTACGACAAGTGCGGCGGGAGCTCAGGCGCTCGACGATAACCTCAAACGGCACGTCTACCAGAAGTGCTGCGTCGAGCTCCACGCCCATGCCCTTAAGCTCGCCGTCCAGGGTCTCGGCCTGAGCGATGTTGCGGGGGAAGCCGTCCAGCATAAAGCCCTTTTGCGCATCCGGCTGGCCCAGACGCTCCTTCACGAGGTCGATCACCAGCTGGTCTGGAACAAGCTGACCGGCATCCATATAGGCCTTGGCCTGCTTGCCCAGCTCGCTCTGAGCCTTTACGGCCGCGCGGAGAAGATCGCCCGTGGAGATGTGAGCGATGCCAAACTCCTCTACGAGCTTTTGTCCCTGCGTGCCCTTGCCCGCACCCGGGGCGCCAAGAAGTACGATATTCATACCGTTCCCCTTTCGTTTAGGATTCACATACGCCTATAGTCTAGCGCTTCTTTGCCCTTATCTTGGGGACGGGGTGCAAAGTTATTAGCCGGACCCTAAATAGGGGACAGTACCCTATTTGGGGTCCTTGTCTTACGCACGCCCAAGACAAAAAACGGGGGCCGAAGGCCCCCGTCGTAGTTGCAACCTATCGAAGCGCTCCTACTTGAAGAAGCCCTCGTAGTTGTGCATCTTGAGCTGGGACTCCAGCTGCGAGATGGTGTCCATGGCAACGCCAACCATAATGAGGATGGACGTTCCGCCAAACGACTGGATGAGGCTGTTGTTGGTGAACGTAAACACGATGGAAGGCACCACGGCGATGATGGCCATGAATATAGCGCCAGGCAGCGTGATGTGGTTGAGCACGTTCTTAATATAGGCTGCGGTAGCAGCACCAGGGCGCACGCCGGGGATAAAGCCGCCGGACTTGCGCAGCTGATCGGCCGTCTCTTCGGGATTGAACACCATCGAGGTGTAGAAGTACGCGAAGAACACGATGAGGATTACCGACAGCAGCCAGTTAACCCAGCCCGAGGAAATGGCGCCCGCAAAGGACTGCATCCACTCGACGTTGGGGAAGAACACCGCAATCTGCGCAGGGAAGTACAGAATTGCGCTCGCAAAGATGATGGGCACGACGCCAGCCGTGTTTACCTTAATGGGAAGGTAGGTGGACTGTGCGCCCATAATGCGGCGACCCACAACACGCTTTGCATACTGAATGGGTATGCGCCGCTGGCCTCGTTCGATAAACACGATAATGGGGATGATGATCAGGATCACCAGGACCGTAATCGCAGTAATGACCACGCCATTCTCGGCTCCCATAACCGAACGAATGAGGGCTACGGGAAGACCGCTCATAATGTTGGCAAAGATGATGAGCGACATACCGTTGCCGATGCCGCGCTGCGTCATAACCTCGCCGAGCCACATTATGATGATGGCGCCGGTTAGAAGCGTGCCAACGATAATTATGTCCTCGATCCAGGACGGGAAGGGAAGTCCCGAGAAGTCCAAGCCATAGGCGCTGCTCTTAAAGAGGAACAGGTAGCCAATGGCGTTGATGAGCGCAAGAACGATGGTAAGGTAACGCGTGTACTGCGTGATCTTGCGCTGTCCCGACTCCCCCTCCTGTGCGAGTGCCTGGAGGCTGGGAATCACGGCCTGCATCATCTGGAAGATAATCTGTGCCGTGATGTAGGGCATGATTCCCAACGCAAACACCGATACGCGAGAGAGTGCGCCACCCGAGAAAAGGTTAAGCACCGCAAGTGGCCCCGCCGCGGCAGCCGACGACTCGAACGAGTCGAGCATGCCCTTAAAGGGGATGCCCGGCACGGGGAGGTAGGCTCCAAAGCGGTAGAGTACCAAGATGCCTATGGTAATGAGGATCTTGGTGCGGAGCTCCTTGATTCGGAAGGCGTTGACGATTCCCTTTAGCACGCGGCCTCGACCTTTCCTCCAGCTGCCTCAATCTTGGCTTGGGCAGAGGCAGAAACCTTGTCCACGCGCACGGTGAGCTTCTTGGTAATCTCGCCGTCGCCGAGGACCTTTACGGGAATATAGTCGTGCTTGATAACACCCTTGGCCATAAGGGTCTCGCTGTCCACCACGTCACCATCGGCAAAGACGGCCTCGAGGCGGGATACGTTGACGGGCGTGTACTCAATGCGCCCGTGATGGATAAAGCCAGGGAGCTTGGGCAGACGCATAGCGAGCGGCTGCTGACCGCCTTCGAAGCCGGCGCCCTTGCCGCCGCCCGAGCGCGAAAGCTGGCCCTTGGTGCCGCGGCCGGCAGTGGTGCCGTGGCCGGAGGCGTTACCGCGACCAATGCGCTTGCGCGCCTTTGTGGAGCCCTCCGCGGGGCGAAGATCATTAAGCTGCATGATGGGTGACTCCTATATCTCTTCCACTTC
>CADCPM010000054.1 GCA_902803315.1 uncultured Coriobacteriaceae bacterium | reverse complement strand
TCGATGTTTGCCGTAATGGACGCACCCTTGCCAGCATGCTCCAACTTGCCCTGGCGGCGCAACGTAAGGTAGTCGTCCGTCGTCTCTTTGGTGTCTAAGACACCCAGATAGTTGACGAGCGGCACGCGCAGCAACTTGGAACGCAGGGCAAAGATGCCATCCGCAAGATCCGCAGAGGTAGCGTAGGACACATTACCCAACGCGGTGTTGTAGCACGCAAAGCGCGGCTGCAGGAAGTTGCCCAAAAGCCGGCCGTTCGTTGCGTCTCGCCCACTGTCAAGCACTATGAGCGGCACCTCAGGCAGCTTTTTGAGCAGGGGGTTGGCGCGCACATACGTAGCCATGATCGTCTCTATGGGCGCAAGGTACTGCGCGTAGTCCACGGGCCTCTCCTCGACGCTGTAGGACTGTCGCGTTACGCAAAGCAGGTCGTTAAACGCATCCACCGACACCATGAACTCCTCCCCCGAGACCGCATGAGAGTCGGTTTGTACCATGGCGCCCGAGGTCGCAGGCGCAACTGGAACCTGCTCGCCCGAAAGCGCCCTGCTTAGGTTGGACACAAACACCTCGCTCGACATGCCGTCCCAAATGGCGTGGCTCACGCAGAGGTACACGTAGTTGCACTGCACCGCACCAGGGCAGTGCATGCCCATATGAGCGGTTCGATATAGGCATCGAAAGCGAGAGGGGCACGCCTTGGTACCCGTCCGCATGGCGATAGAAGACGAGCCCTGCCGCGTCCTGCCAGAGAAGACCCGCCGGCACGCCACCAATGATGCAGAACAGCTCAACCTTGGCCATGGGAGCCCCTGCCCATCTGAGCGAGGAAGTCGGCAATCACCTGCTCCTGGGAGCGCCCGTCTTCACCGGGCGCATCGGCGGGATCGACCCTTTCCACCACGAGCGACAAGCCGAGCGCCTGGTAGACCGCGAGCAGTTTGTTAAGATGCATGCCGAGCTTCTCGCCGAGCTCGAACGAGTATATCGTGCGCTCCGAGACGTCGGATCTTCTTGCAAGCTCGCGCTGGGTCATGCCGAGCTCCTTGCGCCGCTCCAACGCGTACTTGCCCGCATTCCTCGGGATATTAATGGCTTGTCCGCTCATCACAGCTCCTTCCGCAATATCTTGCGGGTTCAATCGTCGACATCCGTTCCTCACACGAAGGTCGAGTCGGGAGCCCCTCACGATGGGTATGTTAGCGCCCCCGTCCCCGCGGCACCGACAAAAGACCCTAAATAGGGGACAGGTCCCAAGTTGGGATTTTGCGGAATCCCAACTTGGAGCCTGTCCCCTATTTAGGGTCCAATCGGCCAGCTCGTCACAATTTGTGCGGCCGCCTTACCTGCTCACGCAGGCCGCCCTGGAGGCGTCATAGCCGCGGGGCACCTGTCCCTGCGGCAGCACCTGCACGTCTATGGCCTCGGCGCGCCTGCCGAGCCCCGTGGTGCCGGCCTCGGCGCCGTCGTGGGCCCACCCCAGCCAGCCGTAGTCCTGGGAGTGGACGCGGTACCACACGGAGTAGTTGCCCTCCGCGGCTGCCTCGCCTGTGAGCGAGATCCTCACGGCCTCGAGCCTCTTGGACTGGCCCGTGGTGCCGGCGAGCTGGCCGGCCGTGCGGGCGCCCTGCCAGCCGACGTTCTGGACGTGGGCCTCGTAGGAGACGCCCGCTGGGACGGGCGTCGCGGGCGCAGAGAGCCGTATGGCCTCGAGCCTCCTGCCCTGGCCCGTGGTGCCGAACTCGAGCGCGGAGCGGGCGCCGGCCCAGCCGGCGTTCTGCACGTGGGCGCTGCCGCCGACGGCACCCACGTAGGAGGCCTGTCCCTCGGCGTAGCCCACCGGGACCTCGCCCCTGGGCAGCACCTGCGCCTCGATCGACTCCAGGCGCAGGCCCTGACCCGCGGTGCCGGCCGCCTGGCCGTCGCGGGCCCAGCCGAGCCAGCCCATGTTCTGCACGTGCGCGCGATACCACACGGAGTGGGTGTCGGACAGCTTGCCGGAGAGACGCATCTGGACCGCCTCGACGCGGAGCCCCTTGCCCTTCGACCCGCAGGCCTTGCCACCCTCTACCCAGCCGCCCCAGCCGCTGTTCTGCAGGTGGCCGCGGTACTCGAGGCCGCCGTCTGCGTCCTTGGGCAGCGCGAGCGAGAACTGCTCGAGCCTGAGGCCTCGGCCCTCGGTGCCCACGGCGATGCCCTTGCCGGACGCCCTGCCGGCAACGTCGCCCACGTTCTGCACGTGGCCGCGGGCGGTGAGCTTAATGACGTCCTTGACGATGGTCGAGGCAACGCTCTGCGGTTCACTGTCGAAGTGCTGGGCATCGCCTACGGCCTTGTACCACACGGTATAGGTGCCCACCTCGATCGCCGTGGGGACCTTGTCGGACCAAGTATCACCGTTGAGACTGTACTGCATCGTGCCACCCTCGACGGTGCCCGCCGTAACGAGCGACTGCGCCTTGCCGTTATAGGTGGGGTTGGTCGCTGTCGGCGCCTTGGTGACCTTGGCCACGGGCGCCGGGAACTGGACCTTCTTGAAGGACAGCGTCTGCCCGGCCTCACTCGCGGCGATAGCGTTCTTGCCCGTGGTGCCCTCCACGTCCGTCCAGCCCGCGCCGGCGACGGCGTTGGTGACGGTACCCTCGATGGCTCGCTTGCCGCCGGAGGCAACGACGGAGGCGATGCCGCTGTCAATCTTCACAGCGCCGGGAGCCGGTGGATCGGAGCACTCCTTGGTGTAAATGCCGAAGCCTTCGGCGCCGCCCGTGGCGCTCACGATGCCGCCGGTGATCGTCACGCGGCCGGGCTCCCCGTTTTTTCCATTGGCATCGATGCCGTTGCCTTTGCTGGCGATGGCGATGACCTCCCCGCCGCTGATCGTCACGCTATCGCCGGATATGACACTCCCCTCGCCGTCAGCCTTGACGGTACCGCTGTTAATCGTGACAGTTTTGCCATTGATGCTGCCGTCGGCCTCGACGGCGCTGCCGTTGATTATAACGACGTCCCCCTGCCTGGCAGTGATGGCGCCATTCGAGCCGGTGGCGCCGACCACGCCCTTGTCGATCGTCACGTTATCTAAACCACTGATGCCGTCGGACACGCCCTTTGCCGTGAGCTTGCCCGCTCCGGTTATGGTGAGGTCCGAGCGCTCGCTGAAGATGCCCGCGGTTGCGTCCGCACTCTGGCCACTGACGTCTACCGTGCTGTTCGACGTAACCGCGATCGTGAGCGGGCCCTTTCCCGCGTAATAGATGCCGCAAAATACATTGGTGCCTTGTTGTCCACCGTCTGTTGTAGCGTGCCCATTCGTGATGTTCGCCCCGTCCAGCGTCAGAGTGTTGCTTGTCGCATTGAAGCTCCAGCCTTGGCCACTCATTTTGTCGCTCGTCACCTGCACGCCGCCAACCCAGAGGGGGTATGGGTCTTCGTTCCCCTGCGCCTGCAACGCGGGCTCCTCGCCGTCGCTCTTTTGGTTGGCGGCCTCGTTGCCCTTGTTCTTCACCTCGGCGACGGACTCGTCCTCGGGCTCCGTCATAATCTCTTCGGCGATGCCCGTGGTCGGGCAGATGCCGAACACCATTGCCAGGGTCACGAACAGGCTCAGCGCAAGTCTGGGCAACCCCCTCCCATACGTTTGCTGCCTTCTCGCCATAAGTCTCTACCCTCCCGCGGATCCATCCCGCATGGGTGATGTGCATTTACGGCGATAGTTTATCACTAAGGCAAAGGGGGTACTCCCCATCGTCTGATGTTATTGTCTGCAGACAAAAGGGAATACCCCCATCGGAACGGCAAGGTACCTGGGGCCCTGCAAGCGGTTATTCGCCGCCCTTGTTGAGCAAACCGCGCATTACCTGCTCGGGACCGGCGCCGTCGTAGCGGGCCAGCGCCACGATGCGCTCGCGCATCCTGAACTCGTGGACCTCATCCTCCAGCTCGCGCACGCGAACGCGCAGCTCGTCTATGAGCTGCTCGTCTTTGAGCTGGCGCTCGCGCATGTCGAGGATGCGCACGACGCCTGCAAGGTTGATCCCCTCGTCCGTGAGCTTGCTGATGAGGTTGAGGCGCTCGATGTCGGCCTGCGAATACAGGCGGGTGTTCCCCCGCGAGCGGCCGGGATTCACCAGGCCCTTCTGCTCGTAGACCCTGAGCGTCTGAGGATGCATGCCGGTAAGCTCGGCGGCAACGCTGATCATATACAGAGGCTTGTTGCGCCCTTCGGAATCGTTACTTGGCACGGCGCTCCACCTCCTTGCGATACGAGCGGGAGTCCTTTTCCAGCAGCTCGGACAAGAGCGCACGCTCGTCTGACTTGAGGATGGTTGGCACCTGCACGCGAATCGTCACGTACAATGCGCCCGTAATGCCCTTGCGCCTAACGTCCGGCGCACCTTCGCCCCGGAAGCGAAACACCCTGCCCTCTTGCGTTCCGGCCGGTATCTTCAGCCGCACCTTCTTGCCCTTGGGAGTGGGTACCTCCACCGAAGCTCCCAGAGCCGCCTCGTAAATTGATATGGGCAAATCCATGCGCACGTCGGCACCGTCAAGCTTGAACAGCGTGTCGTCGATCACATGCGTCGTAATAACAAGGTCGCCGCGCTCTCCGCCGTTCACGCCGTATTCGCCGTACCCATGGTGGCGGAGTTTTCCGCCATCCACGGCACCGGCCGGCACCTTAATGGTAAGGGTCTGCGTTTCCCCCGTGGAGGGAATACGATACGTTATCTTGCGCGTCGTTCCCTTAAACGCATCGTCAAAGGGAATCTCGATACTTACGTTAAGGTCGTCTCCGCGCATCGCACGGTTAGGCTGACCAGCACCGCCACCGAAGATCGAGGAAAAGTCGAACCCGCTAAAGCCGCTGCCATCGCCACCACGCACGTTGTTGAATATGGAAGACCAGTCCACGTCCATGTTGGTGGCATAGCGACCACGTCCACCCGGACCGCCAGAGCCAGGAATGCCACCAAACATCAGCATCTGGTCGTATTCCTTACGCTTCGCCTCGTCGGAGAGCGTATTGTAGGCCTCGCTCACCTCTTTGAACTTTTGCTCGTCACCACCCGCGTCGGGATGGTACTTGGCGGCAAGCTTGCGGAAGGCACGCTTTATCTCGTCATGGGTGGCGTCGCGCTTTACACCCAGCACATCATAGAAGTTCCTGTTCGGCATGGTGGCTTCGCCCCCTTCTCAATCGTTTTATCTTGCATTGTGGACGGGGGACACACCTCTTTGAGGTATGTCCCCCGTCCGCCACATACCCCTGTGGATTTACGCTACTCGGCGTCTGCGGAAGCCTCGTCTTCTGTGGGTCGTTTGGGGCCACCGTACGTGACGGTAACCATTGCCGGTCGGATGACCTTGCCGCCCATGCGATAGCCCTTTTGATAGACCTGGGCGACCGTCTCGTCGTATGCCTCGGCGTTCTCCTCGCGGCCAACAGCCTGATGCGAGAGGGGCTCAAAGGGCTCGCCCGCCGGGTCGATGACCTCCACGCCATCCTTCTCCAGAATCCCGACCATCTTGTCGTGGATCTGCTGGACGCCGTCCACGAACTGCGTGAACTGTTCGTCGTCGGCAGCGGACTGCCGGGCATGGTCTACCGCACGCTCCATGTCGTCGAGCACGGGGAGAAGACCGAGCACGAGCTTCTCGCCCGCACGTTCACGCTCGACCTCGCGCTCCTGGCGCGTACGGCGGCGGAAGTTCTCCCAATCAGCCTGCAGGCGCGTCAGGCGATCCTGCGCTTCCTTGGCGGCCTGCTTGGCCTCGTCCACCTGATCCATGGCTTCGTCGAGGCGCTCGTAGAGCTCGTCGCGCTCTGCCTTGGTGCGCTCGGCATTTGCCTCGGCCTCCGCGTCAAGCTCTTCCTCCGCTGCCTGCTCCCCCGCTCTAATGGCGGCCTCTACCATGGCTTCCTCGTCAAGCTCGTCGGTGGGGGTAGGCTCGGCGCCTGGTTCGTCTATGGGTACTTTCACGCCGTCCTCGTCCCTCTTCGTGCTCTCGTCGTCGTTAGGTATGAAGTCATAGCGCTCCATCTGGCCTCACCTTACTCGTCTACGACCTCGTAGTCGGCATCGACCACGTCGTCGCCGCCGGGCTGGGCACCTGTGCCGGGCTGGCCGGCCGATGCAGCCTCCTGATCGGAGTACACGATCTCGGCGAGCTTGTAGCCAGCCTGCTGGAGCTTCTCGGAAGCGGCCTTGATGGCCTCGATGTCGGTGCCGTCGAGCGCCTTCTTGGCGTCGGCCACCGCGGCCTCCACCTCGGAGCGGGTGTCGGCGGGAACCTTGTCGCCCAGCTCGTTGAGCGTCTGCTCGGTGCTGTAGGTAAGGCTGTCGGTTTGGTTGCGGACCTCGATCTCGTCCTTCTTGGCCTTGTCCTCCTCGGCGTGGGACTCGGCGTCCTTTACCATGCGGTCGACTTCGTCGTCGGAAAGGGCGGTGGAGCCGGAGATGGTAATCTGCTGCTGCTTGCCAGTGCCCTTGTCCTTGGCCGTAACCTTAACGATGCCGTTGGCGTCGATGTCGAAGGTTACCTCGATCTGGGGCACGCCACGACGCGCAGCGGGGATGCCGGTGAGGTTGAACTTGCCCAGGCTCTTGTTGTCGCGAGCCATCTCGCGCTCGCCCTGGAGCACGTTGATCTCGACGGAAGTCTGGTTGTCGGCCGCGGTGGAGTAGACCTCGGTCTTGCTGGTGGGGATGGTGGTGTTGCGGTCGATCATCTTGGTCATGATGCCGCCCATCGTCTCCACACCGAGCGAAAGCGGGGTGACGTCCAGAAGCAGGATGCCCTCGACATCGCCGGTAAGCACGCCGCCCTGTACGGCTGCGCCGTCCGCGACGACCTCGTCGGGGTTCACGGACATGTTGGGCTGCTTGCCGGTGATGGTCTTCACCAGGTTCTGCACGGCGGGCATACGGCTGGAGCCGCCAACCAGGATGACCTCGTTAACCTCTGCGATGGAGATGCCGGCGTCGTGCAGGGCCTTGGTTACGGGACCCTTGCAGCGATCCAGGAGGTCGCGGGTGATGCGCTCGAACTCGGCGCGAGTGAGCGTGTAGTCAAGGTGCTTGGGGCCAGTGGCGTCGGCCGTGATGAAGGGCAGGTTAACCTGTGCCTGCTGTGCGCTGGAGAGCTCCTTCTTGGCGTTCTCGGCAGCCTCCTTCAGACGCTGAAGTGCCATGGGGTCCTTGCGCAGGTCGATGCCGTTGTCCTGCTGGAACTTGTCGGCCAGCCAGTCGATGACCTTCTGATCCCAGTCGTCGCCGCCGAGGTGGTTGTCGCCGTTGGTGGCAAGAACCTCAACCACGCCGTCCGCGAGGTCGAGCAGCGAAACGTCAAACGTGCCGCCGCCGAGGTCGAAGACGAGGACCTTCTGGTCGATGTCCTTCTTGTCCAGACCATAGGCAAGGGCCGCAGCCGTGGGCTCGTTTACGATGCGCTGCACGTTGAGGCCTGCGATCTTGCCGGCGTCCTTGGTGGCCTGGCGCTGGGCGTCGTTGAAATACGCAGGAACGGTGATCACCGCGTCCGTAACGGGCTCACCGAGGTACTTCTCGGCGTCTGCCTTCATCTTGGAGAGGATCATGGCGCTGATCTGCTCGGGGGTGAAGTCCTCGTTGTTGATCTCCACCACGGCACGGCTGCCGGTACCGGACTTTACCTTGTAGGGAACCGTCTTGAGCTCGGAGCTCACCTCATCGTAGCGGCGGCCCATGAAGCGCTTGATGGAGAACACGGTGTTGGTGGGGTTGGTGACCGCCTGGTTCTTTGCGGCCTTACCAACGATGCGGTCGCCATCGGTACGGAAGCCAACGACGGAGGGGGTGGTGCGATCGCCCTCAGCGTTGACGATAATCGTGGGCTCGCCGCCCTCGAGTACAGCCATGGCCGAGTTGGTAGTGCCAAGGTCGATGCCAAGAATCTTTGCCATAATTAGGAATCCTTTCGTTGCGCGAAACGGCCATCTGCCGTCCGCTCCTTTGCTTTACGGTATGTAGTATTCCCCTGCGTTTAGATTCTATACATAATCTAAGTCAGTTTGTAATAGATTTCTTGCTTTGACAATTGGCACACATTTATCGTCACGCCCCGCAGCCGCGCAAGCCCGCAAGCGGCGACTCACGAAGTGAGCGAACGAAGCGAGCGCGGAGCCGCATGCGGGCTGGCGTGGGCGCGGGGCGTGACGATAAATGTGCGCCCTTTCCCGAAAGCCCCATTCCATAGGAACGAGATCTTCGGGAAAGGGCATGTCGCCAATCGTTGAATCTGCGTTACTGCGCCAATCTGTCCAGGCAGAGTGCCAGCTCGCCAAGAAGTACGTAGCCGTCGTAGTCCGTGATTTCCTTTAGCTCTGGTATTGCGGCGGGAGGCAGCACCTTCTCCAGCTCTTCTCGCAGGTCGTCCATGTGGGGCAAAAGATCGCACCACACATATATTGCCTCGGGGGCTATGGTGCACGCCAAGCTCGTAATGTAGCGTGCCACCAACTCGCACATGCCGTCCACGCGCCAAGCCGCATCCTCGAGGTCCATCTGCAGAGAGAAGCTGTTTGCAAGCGGCCGCAGGTGGCCAGAGTATCCGCTTCGACCCACGAGTGGCCTACCCTCCACAACGTATCCCTCTTCACCGCCAGGCACGCCAATCGTCTGTGCGTGGAAGGCCACATTCTCGTACTCATCCTGCGACACGTAGCAGCCAACCGCCGCGGCGGTGGTGTTATGGTCCACATATACCTTGGTGTTCCACAGCTCCTCAATCGAAGCACGCATGTCGTGGTGGTCGGCTCCCCCCTCATCGCGCATGCGCACCACTATGCCGTCATCCACCATCTCGGGCACCGCGATGCCCACCGCATCAAACTCGTCGGTTTTCCAACCCTTGAGGCGTAGCGTGGCCTTCATGTCTTCGAGCGTCTGGCTGTCGAAGGTTCGTCGCACCAACATGCCCGAGGCAGCAATCTTGCCCTTGTCGAGCACGCGATACGACAAGGTGGGCTCGTCCTTGCGATAGATGTAGCTCATCGCCAGCACACGCTTGGTCTTGTCGAAGTCGCGCATGGAACGGATCTGCGTATCGTCAATAGGCGTGCGGCTTCCAGACAGGACATCCACCACTATGCGCAGGGCGGACGCAGCATCGTAGGACCCAAACACCTTGCCGGGAAGCTCGATTACGGGCGTATTGGGAAGCGCCTGCGCAACGGCCTTGCGCTGGTAGCCCACCTGGGGAGCCAGGAGCACGGCAGAATACTTGGACCCTTCCCTCTCGGCCTCCTCAATCGGCTTGGCGCTAAACTCGTAGTCCAGTCCCAGACTCATTGCGTACTCGTTGAGCTTATCGGCAAAGAACATAGTGGTCATGCCGCAGCTGCAACACAGAAGAATCTGTCGCGTCTGGTGGTGATTGAGATCGTAGACGACGCTTGCCATCTCATCAAAGAGCATCTGGGCACGCGTGAGGTCCTCCAGCTCAAAGTGCAAGAAGAACGCCGGCTCGCTATCGAGCACGCGCTCGAGCCTAAGCTCCACGATGCACGCATCGTTTATGTCGTAGAAGTTGACCCAACCGCGCACGAGCTCGCCCGTTATGTCTATGGCGCCGTCTTTTCTCTCCAAAAGGGAACATCCTTCGAGTCCCTGCTCAAGGATCCACTCACGATAGGCTTGTACGAGCTCATTTTGATCGCCCACGTGACCAAACACCACCCAACACTACGTTGCCTAAGCCTTAGTCTAGGTCCCTAAAGTGGAAGCTGCGCACGCCAGAGGCATAGTCGCCCACCACGTGGTCCGTACCGTAGATCTTGTACTTGTAGGTGACGAGCCCTTCCAGACCCACCGGACCGCGGGCATGCAGCTTGCTCGTGGAAATGCCCACCTCGGCGCCAAAGCCGTAGCGGAAGCCGTCAGCAAAGCGCGTGGACGCGTTGCAGTACACGCCAGCCGAGTCCACGAGTTGCATAAAGCGCTCGGCCACCTGCGCGTTCTCGGTTACGATGGCGTCGGTGTGGTGAGAGCCGTGACGATTGATGTGCTCGATCGCCTCGTCTACCCCATCCACGAGCTTGACGGACACGATGAGCGCAAGGTACTCGGTGTCCCAGTCCTCATCGGTTGTGGGCTTGCAGTCCACGATGGCACGTACCTCGTCGGTACCACGCACCTCCACGCCCTCGGCAACGAGTGCCTCCACGATTGCAGGCAAGAGGCGCGGCGCCGCATCGCGTTGAACGAGTACCGTCTCCACTGCATTGCAGGCGGCTGTGTACTGGATCTTTGCGTCAACCACAATGCGCACGGCCTTCTGAACGTCCGCGTCCTTGTCTACGTACACATGGCATATGCCGTCCGCATGGCCCATAACGGGGATGCGCGTGTTGTCCATTATGTAGCGCACAAATGCGTTGGAGCCACGCGGGATGAGCAGGTCTACCGACTGGTCGCAAGACAAGAGCTCGCTTATCTCCTCGCGAGCCTCCACCTGATACAGGCACTCGGCGGGCAGCCCTGCCTCGACGGCCGCGTTGTAGATAACGTCGAACAGCGCCTTGTTGGTACGCATGGTCTCGCTGCCGCCCTTAAGCAGCGCACAGTTGCCGCTCTTCAGGCAAAGGGTGGAGATCTGCACCAACGCGTCGGGGCGCGCCTCGAAGATCACGCCAATGACACCGATGGGGCATGACTGGCGCACCAACACGAGCCCCTCATCGAGCTCGCGACGCAACAGCTCGCGGCCAACGGGATCGGGCAGGCCAATGAGGTCCTCGATCCCTGCGCATACGTCGGCAAGCTTCGACTCGTCGAACTTGAGCCTCTTTATTACCGCGGCGGCTACGCCGTCACGCTCCGCGGCGGCCAAGTCTTCCTTGTTCGCCGCAAAAATGGCATCCTGGTTTGCCAGCAGTGCCTCACGAATGCGGGCAAGCGCGGCGTTGCGCACCTCCACGGAGGTGGCCGCCATAACGGGACTGTTGAGTTTCATGCTTGCCGCAATGGTGCTTATATCGCTCATCGATATTCCCTTCGTCCATTACATGGTGCCGTACGCCTTTGCAGTGAAGTACTGTAGGCGCTGGTACAGGTTCTCGAGCTGCTCTTTGTCGTCGTCACCGTCGGTGTAGTAGGCAATAGACGTGCCGTCCACCCGAATGTACGAGTCGTCAATCACGGCGCTATAGCGCGTGTGTGCAAAGTCTTCCCAGCTCATGAAGTGGGCCTCTCGGTCGCCCATCTCGCGGCAATACAAGCCTGCAGAGGTTATGGCGAATCCGTTCTTGCCGCTATTGAAGATTGTGTCGTCGTGAATGAGGTAGATCTCCTCGTCCCCGTCTATGCCGAGTCCCCTCTCGATCTTACTTGAGGTTTCAAAGTTGTCTCGGTCCACCCTGCACAGAAGGTCCTCGCACTCCGCGTCAACAATATCCAAAAGATCCATGCCCGCGTACTCTTCGTCGGCTTCGTAATCAGCGTCGTCGTCATACTCTGCCTCATCCCGGCCACCACCGAGTCCGAGCGCCTCCATCTCCTCTTCGTCGAGGGCAAAGCGCGAGTCACAGTAGTCGCACGTGAGGAACCGAGAGGTGATGTTTCTGCTATAGCGACCGCCACACATGGGACAATTGACGACAATAGACTTCATTGATCCATTCCTTCCGTACGCATGAGTAAGCCTCTCTTTTATATACCAAAACAGACGGCACGTACACACAGAAAAGCGATAGACGCAGGTATGGCTTAGGGAAAGGCCCCGAGCAGGGGTTTCGAAACCCTGGCTCGGGGCCTTTCCCTAAGCTACACCCAACCGAGGCTAGCGGTTTTCGCGGAAATAGGGCAAGCCCAGACTCTCCGGAGGTTGGTTCTCCCGCTTGTTGCGCGTGCTGGTTATAACGAGCACCACGATGGTAACCACGTAGGGCAGCATCTTGTAGAGCTCCTTCACCGCGAGGTCGGTTCCCGTGGGAATGAACAGATGCAGGATGTACAGACCGCCAAACAGGATCGAGGCGGGAATGGACACACCCGGACGCCAGACGGTAAAGATAACCAGCGCGATGGCAAGCCAGCCGCGATCGCCAAATGCGTCGTTGGCCCAAATACCGTTGGCATAGTCCATAACGAAGTACAGGCCGCCCAATCCGGCAATAATACAACCAGCGCAGGTTGCCACGTACTTGTAGCGCGTAATGTTGATGCCGGCAGCGTCTGCCGTGGCAGGGTTCTCGCCCACCGCGCGCAGCTGCAAACCAACGCGCGTACGGTTGAGCAGCAGCGAAGCCCCAACCGCAATGATGATTGCCACATAAGCCAAGAAGCCGTAGCTCAAAAAGATCTGGCCGAACCAGCCAAGCGACTCCGCAAAAGGCAGCGTGGCCCTAAACAGGTTGCTCGTTGCCGTAAGCGAGATGGAAGGTATCTCAGAGCCGACGAGCTTAATCAGGGAACCGCCAAAGAAGTTGCCCAAGCCCACGCCAAAGGTGGTCATGGCCAGGCCGGTGACGTTTTGGTTGGCGCGAAGCGTAACGGTAAGGAAGCAGTAGATAAGACCCATGAGAAGCGAGCCGAGGATGCAGCACACAAGCGGAATGAGGATTCCGAGGGCAGGATTCATGAGCGAGGGGTCGCTCAAGCTGTTCTCGTAGAAGAACGAACCAATTACGCCACAGATGCCGCCAACGTACATGACGCCGGGAATGCCCAGGTTAAGGTTGCCGGATTTCTCGGTTACGATCTCGCCCGTGCAGCCAAACAGCAAGGGAATGCCTTGGACGACCGCACGCGGAATGAAGGAGACCAAAAACTCAAACATTGCCTTGCTCCTTCTCACTCGCCTTCTGCTTTTTGCTAAACACGATCCTATAGGTAATGAAGAACTCAGTGCCTATGATGAAGAACAGGATGATGCCGGCGAGGATGTCGCCAAAGCTCTGGTTAAGCCCGTACGTCGTGGCGATCTCGCCCGCGCCGGAGCCCATGAATTCGAGCAGGAAGCTGCTGCCAACCATAACGGCGGGATTGAACTTTGCCAACCATGCGACCATGACGGCCGTAAACCCGCGACCTGCCGCGATGCTCGTGGTAAGCGTATGCGCCGAACCGGCAACGAGCAGCATTCCGGCAAACCCGCAAATCGCACCAGACAGAATAAGCGTGCGCACGATTACCCGATCGACCTTAATGCCTACGTAGCGTGCCGTGCTTGGGCTCTCGCCCACTACCGCAAGCTCGTAGCCGTGCTTGCTGTAGTTAAGGTACACGTACATCGCAATCGTGAGCAGCGCCACCAATATTACGATGAGCATGTACTTGTTGCCGCCCACAACGGGAAGCCATCCTGCCTCGGACTTTTGGTTGATGATGCCAATGGTGCCCGAACCCTTGGGGTTCTCCCATACGATGACGAAGTAAGCCACGATCTGGATGGCCACGTAGTTCATCATGAGGGTAAACAGCGTCTCGTTGGTATTGAACTTTGCCTTGAAGAAGGCGGGAATGGCAGCCCAAAGCGCGCCCGCCGCAATGGATGCCACGAACATGACGGCCAAAAGCGCCGCGTTGGGCAACTTGTCGCCCAAACAGATCATGCAGGCCGCCGCGGCAAAGCCGCCCGCAAGCACTTGTCCCTCGCCACCAAGGTTCCAGAACTTCATGCGAAACGCCGGCGTAAGGGCAAGCGACACGCACAGGAGCAGCGCGACTTGCTGCAACAGAATCCACACCTTGCGCGGGGAACCAAACGATCCCTGGATCATGGTTCCATACACGGCAATGGGGTTAAGACCGGTGGCAAGCGCCGTAATAACACCGCACACCACAAGCGCGAACACTATAATGCCAAAGCGAATGGCAAGCGCCTGAACGAGGGGCATGTCCTTCCGCTTAACGACGTGAATCACTGGTCCTCACCTCCTCCCAGCTTGGTCATCATGAGGCCCACCTCGTTCTTTGTGGTCGTGCGACCGTCCACGATGCCGCTTACCTTGCCGCCGCATAGCACGAGGATTCGGTCACACAGCTCCAGAAGCACGTCCAGGTCCTCTCCAACGTATATCACGGCAACGCCGTTGCCCTTTTGGCGATTGAGAAGGTCGTAGATAACATAGGAAGAGTTGACGTCGAGTCCGCGGACGGCATATGCCGACAAGAGCACCGTTGGGGCAGCTGCGATCTCGCGTCCCACGAGCACCTTCTGCACGTTGCCACCCGAGAGCTTGCTCACGGGCGTCGACACGCTCGGCGTACTGACTTCCAGCTCCTCCACCACAAGCTCTGCCAGGTGCTTGGGCTCTTTGCGATCCGCGAGCGGCGAGGTGCCCCTGCGGAACGAGCGCAACATCATGTTGTCGGTGAGGTCCATGCTGCCCACCAGGCCCATGCCCAAGCGGTCCTCCGGCACGAACGAAAGCACGACGCCCATATCCGCAATCTTGAGCGGGTCCATGCCAATGAGCTGTTCGACCTGCTCGTTGTCCACGTTGTACTCAATGCTGCCGCTATCCACGGGCTGCAGGCCTGCGATCGCCTCAAGAAGCTCCTTCTGCCCAGAGCCGGAGATGCCGGCGATGCCCAGTATCTCGCCCGTATATGCCACGAACGAGACGTCGTCGAGCTTCGTTACCCCCTCGCGGTTCTTTACCGTAAGGTTCTTCACGCGAATGCGCTCCATGCGGTACTTCATCTCGGGATCGGGGCGATCGATGTTGAGCAAAATCTGACGGCCAACCATCATGTTGGTCATTTCCTGCGTGGTTGCCTCAGAAGTTACCAGCTCCCCCACGTACTCGCCCTTGCGAAGCACGACCACGCGGTCGCTTATGTCCTTCACCTCGTTGAGCTTGTGGGTAATGATCACGACCGTCTTGCCGTCGTCGCGCATGTTGCGCAGCACCGCGAAGAGTTTGTCGGTTTCCTGCGGCGTAAGGACGGCCGTCGGCTCGTCCAGGATCAGGATCTCGGCGCCACGATAGAGCTGCTTTACGATCTCGACCGTCTGCTTTTGCGACACGGACATGTCGTAGACCTTTTGGTTTGGATCCACGTCAAAGCCGTAGTCATCGCAGATCTGCTTTACCTTTTCCGCGGCAGCCGCAAGGTCGAATCGGCCCTTCTCCTTGAGGCCAAGCACGATGTTCTGCGTTGCGGTAAAGACGTTGACCAACTTGAAGTGCTGGTGAATCATGCCGATGCCGTACTCAAAGGCATCCCTGGGCGATCCGATGCTCACAGGCTTGCCGTCGATCGAAATCTGACCGCTGTCGGGATAGTAGATGCCCGAAAGCATGTTCATGAGGGTCGTCTTGCCACTGCCGTTCTCGCCCAGCAAGGCCAAAATCTCCCCACGGTAAATGTCGAGGCTCACGTTGTTGTTGGCCTGTATAGGCCCGAAGGACTTGCTTATGTTTCGCAGGGAAACTGCTGGCTGCTTTTCGCTCATGGCTCCCATCCATCAAATAAGGAAACGAAAAAGACGGCCCCGGCGAACCGGAACCGTCTTTATGGGCTATGCCGGCATTTAGCTGCCGAAGTTGGTGTCGAGCAGGTTGATGCCGTCGATCTGCAGATCGAAGTACGGCGCGGAGCGGAACTCGGACTCGTGGAAGTAACCGTCCTTAATAACCTCGGTGTCGCCTTCCATCTTCTCGTCGGAGTCCACGTCGGCCTTGTAGGTATCCACCTTCTTGCCGCCTACCGTGAAGGTCGAGGTGTCGAACACGTGCACCTTGCCGGCCTCGAGGTCGGCCCTGACCTGCTCGATCTTCTCGGCGGTACCCTTGGCGGCGACCTTGTCGTTGAGCTCGGTAAGGGCAACGGAGCCGGTGGTAAGGGTGCCGGTGTAGTCGGTGTCGATCTCCTTGCCTGCGACAACGGCACCAATGGCATCGACGTAATACGGTGCCCAGTCGATGCGCGACGAAACGATGAAGGTGTTGGGGCAAGAGTCTACGGTGCTGCCGTTGTATGAGACGTTGGGAACCTTGGAGTTCTCGCACTGCTGCGGGGCACCCATGGAGTCGGCATGCTGCGAGACGAGCACGCAGCCGCCGTCGATGAGCTTCTTCGCGCCCTCCTGCTCGAGCGCCTGATCGTACCAGGAGCCGGTGAAGGTAACGTCCATGGTGACCTCGGGCACGATGCTCTTGGCACCCAGGTAGAAGGAGGTGTAGCCACTAATAACCTCTGCATAGGTGTAGGCGCCCACATAGCCCATCTTCGCCTTGTCGGTGGTGATCTTGCCCTCGTCGATCATCTCCTTGAGCTTGAGGCCGGCAGCGACGCCAGCGAGGAAGCGGCCCTCGTAGATGGAGGCAAAGGCGTTGTGATAGTTTGCGAGCTTCTCGGTGTGTGCCTTGGTGCCCGTGGCATGGCAGAACTGGACCTGCGGGAACTCCTTAGCGGCCTGGATCATGTAGTCCTCATGGCCAAAGGAGTCGGCAAAGATGAGCTTGCAGCCGGCGTCCACGAGCTCGGCCGCGGCGTCGTAGCAGGCGTTGCTCTCGGGAATGTTCGTCTTTACGAGGCTATCGGTAATGCCCTGCTTTTCGCAGGCCTCCTTGAAGCCCTTGATGAAGTTGTTGTCGTAGGTGGAGTTCTCGTCGTGAAGGCAGATGAGACCGACCTTGATGGCACCAGACTCGCCGCCACCATTCGCGGCGGACGAAGAGCCGCTTCCGCCACCGCATGCGGCAAGCGAGAGCGCGGCTGCGCTACCGAACGCAGCGCCAAGAGCCTGACGACGGTTCATCATGAGTTTATTGAGTTTCTTCATACTCTTCCTTCCGTTTGGGACGCCCCATGCGTCCGCAATACACATTTTACGAGCGAAAGACGATCTCGTCTTCCGACATCGACTCTATGGCTGCCAGCGACTCTATGCGCAACCCTTCGGAGCGCAACCGATCGCCAGCGCCAGTAAAGCACTTCTCAATGGCAATGGCAGCACCAACAACAGTGGCTCCCGCCTCGTCGCAGAGCTCCACCAGCCCGTAGAGCGCGGCGCCCTTGGCCAAAAAATCGTCCACGAGCAGCACGCGATCGTCCGCAGACAAGTAATCGCGACTCACCACCACGTTATAGTCCTCGCCGTGGGTGAACGAATGCACTTTGGTTATGTACACGTCGCCATCCACGTTGCTCGTGCGATGCTTCTTGGCGAAGAGCACCGGCACGCCCATGGCAAGGCCAACGGCCGCAGCAATGGCAATGCCGCTCGCCTCGATGGTGAGGATCTTGGTCACCTTTTCGTCTGCATACAGACGCGTGACCTCCTCGCCCATCTGGGCAAGAAGCTGTGTGTCGATGTTTTGGTTAAGGAAACTGCCGACCTTCAGAATGTCCCCTGGGAGCACCTGCCCCTCTTTGAGAATCTTCTCTTCCATCTGCTTCATAAAGAAAAACTCTCCTCATTGCGCCGAACAATAGAGCGAACATAGAGTCTGATGGACATTGAGTATCTATAGGATAGCACCGTCGGAGCGATTCGTTTGCTAAAAAAACCTCTCGATACGGAAATGCAATACAAAATAGGCAGAATATCGCATTTAGTATGCGAGCGGAGGTGCAAAGGGGACAGCCCCCTTACGCACGGTTTTGGCGATGCACCGCGCAAAACCGAACAAACTATGCTTCTTATTTGACGCACCAGCGCGTTTGCGTCGTAGACAAACTCATGCGCGGTTTGTGTCCACGGGACGTGGCATACTAGAAGCGAACACAGGTTCGTACGAAGGGAGCACGGGTCGTGGACGCAGAGCGCACGATTTTGCACGTGGACATGAATTGCTTCTACGCGAGCGTGGAGATGGCGGAGCGACCGGAGTTGCGCGGGAAGCCCGTTATTGTGGGTGGCAATGAGGAGAGTCGTCACGGCATCGTGCTCACCGCAAGCTACCCCGCAAAGCGACGCGGCGTAAAAACCGCCATGACGCTCTGGCAGGCGCGCCGCGCGTGTCCCGACGCCATTGTGGTGCCGCCACGCTACGGCCTCTATGCGAGCTACAGCCGCAAGGCCCGCCAAATATACAACCAGTACACCGATCTGGTGGAGCCCTTTGGCCTGGACGAGGCATGGCTCGACGTTACCAACAGCGTGCACCTTGCCGGCGGAGACGCCCTGCTTGTGGCTCGCGAGATAAGCGAGCGCATGCCGGCAGAGCTCGGATGCCCCGTAAGCGTGGGCGTAAGCTGGAACAAGATCTTCGCCAAGTTTGGCAGCGACTACCAAAAGCCCGACGGCCTTACCGTCGTTACCCCCCACAACATGTACGAAATCGTATGGCCCTCGCCCGTGCGCGACCTTCTGTATGTGGGGCCAGCCACCGAGCGAAAGCTCCATGGCCTGGGAATCTTTACCATAGGCCAGCTTGCGTGCGCGGATGAATACGCCATCCGACGCAGCCTGGGGAAGATGGGCACGGTCGTGCAGTGCTTTGCACGCGGGCACGACAATGCGCCGGTGCGCGTGTTCGAGCCGGGAGCGGGCGATATCGTGCACGAGGTAAAGGGAGTCGGCAACGGCATAACCACGCCCTTCGATGTGGAAGACGCGGTTACGGCCAGGCAGGTGATTTGGCTTATGGGCGAAAGCGTGGCCCAACGGCTTCGCGCGCAGGGCCTTGCCGCCCGTACGGTGTGCGCCTGGGGCCGCGACTTCTCCACCCTCGCCTCTCGCTCGCGACAAACCACGCTTGAGCGTCCCACCCAACTTACGGGCGAGATCTGCTCCACGGCGGCACGCCTTCTTTGCGACGACTGGGACTTTGCACACGGAGAAAAGCTGCGCTCTGTGGGCGTCCACACCTCAAACCTCACGCCCGCCAGCACGTACATGCAGCTGGACCTTTTTGGCAACGAGGAGAGGAGGCAGCGCGCGCTCGACTTAGACCGTACCACGGACGCGCTTCGCGCGCGCTTTGGCAACCATGCCGTACGCAGGCTGTCGGAGCTTTCCGACAGCCGCCTCGCAGGTCTTGACCCCGAACGAGACAACGTAGTTCACCCCGTAAGCTACTTCGCGTAGAGGAGGTTCCCATGAAGGACGTCGCCGGAAGACAAAAGAAGTACGTGGAGGTTATCTCGGACACGTCGGCGGATGGGGTTGTTACCCCACTTACGGTCGTGTGGGACACTGGGGTGCGCTACCACATAGACAAGGTCCTCGACCGCAGGCAGGCACACAGCCTCAAAACGGGTGGCACGGGCATACGCTACACCGTGCGCGTGGGCGGCCAGGCCACCTACCTCTTCTACGACGACTATCGCGGCCGCTGGTTCGTGGAGGCCAAGGTGGCTCCCATGGAATAGCGGGGAAGGCGAGCCTGCGAGCCTGCGAGCCTCCTGTTCCACAAAATAGATTCTTCCGCTTTCTAAAGCACAGCAAAAAGCCGTCGGGCGGAAGGAAGTTCCCGACGGCCTGGTTTGCTGCCCTGGGGCAGATGCGCGTCTGGCCACGCGCAAAGGAAAGGAAGGAAGGTGACGTTTGATTTCGTCATCTGCTTAGTACTACGTTCCTGAGCGCCAACGGTCCCAGCTCATCTGTGCGTTCACGTTTCCTCCATACGTTTGGCTATGTCTTTTTTATCTGCGCATTTCTTGCCACGTCCTAAACAGAGGACCACCACGCTACCACGTAGAAAAGGGCATGCGAGCGGTTGGATGGCGAGTCGCGTTTGCTGGGATCGCGAACGGTGAGGGGCCGTTCGCGATCCCAGCAAATCGGCGGAACCGGCCCCGCGCCGTTCGCGAAGCCAGCAAGCCACGACGCGCCACCCCCGTCATAGCCACTACGCACCTATCAACTGCAGCTCCATTTGCCAAAGAACCAGCAGATGCACGGGATAGAACGCATAGAACGCAAACTTGAGCACCGACCCCTGCACGAAACCACGCTTGCCGTTATAGAGGTTTATGGGCACAAACGCGAGGGCCGAACGCCAGGTAGACAGCATGATGCAGCTGCCCACCGCGGTATGGGCAAGCGCGTTGGAGCGAAGCACGTAGAACACGAACACGAGCGCAAACCCACGCGGTCCGTAATCGCAGGCCAAACCCATAGACGCAAGCGCCAAGCCCAAAACGCACGCGGCTCGAAGAGCGGGACGATCCACGAACTTCTCGTACGCGCAGAGCGCAGCATAGCTTACGAACAACGTCACGAACACGTTTTGGTAGGTGGGGTCGAGCGGCGTAAGCGTGTGCAAAAGGTCAAACGGGACCTCCGATATGAGCGCAAACAGAGCAAGGTTGCGCCCATATCGCCAGCGATCATGCGTATGGACAAACCCCTCCACCAGCAAAAACGAAAAAATCGGGAATGCCAGCCTGCCAACTGACTCACCGACCACAACCCAGCTCACGCCAGTCTTTCCCACGTAATAAAGCGGCGTGCCGAATGTCGGAAACCTTACGAGCACGTATTTGGTTACGTGGTCCACCAGCATGGTCGCGACGGCAATGAGCTTGAGCACGCTGCCGCTCAATATGCGATACCGCTCTGGTGCCAGGGAGTCCAAAGCCGCAGCCTCATGACCTGCATGCGCACCGACGCCCATTCATTCCCCCGTCCATTACGGCGAATCGTAGGGGCCTATTGTAGGTCCGCGCAGCATCTAAGGGCAACATTGCGTTGGGCCTGCGCGCCCAATGCCGTTGCAACCGCAATCGCCTGAGGACTGCTTGGCTCCCCTTCCCGCGCAAGCCCACGCAAGGCGTCACGTTCCGCCGCCTCGAACTGCTCGCAAAAGCGGTCGTAGCGCACTGCGGGATCTTCCTGCGCCCCATCCGCAAGAATCCTTTGGATGGCAGCGAGCGGCAGTACGGTCTTGAGGGCACATACCATTACCAGACATGACAAGTGCTCGCGATCGTAGCGCTTCTTATGAGGCGCCGGCACCAATCCCAGCTTTACGTAGTTGTTCACCATCGATGCCGTGATGCCCTTCTCTCCCGTGGCAATGGGCGGCCCAAGATAGCGCTCCATAAGCGAGAGGACCTGATCCATATAGAGGTCGAAGTCCGGAAGCTCATCCCAATGCGGCAAGGTGCGCGGCGTTAGCTCTTCCATGGAATCATCCAATTCTCGTTCTTCTCTCATCTAGTTTTTGACTCTAGATGCAGTAATTTCTGCTACCATTATAACCATGGAAACGGTTTCTTGGAAGGGAGCGAGCACGATGGAGCAGGTCATGAGTCGCATTTCAATTCCGCAGTACACCATAAAAGAAGAGCTTATTAACTCCGTCTCCCATGGAGTCGGAGCTCTGCTGAGCTTTGCGGCGCTACCGCTCATGATCGTACGTGCGCATGGTCCCCTGCAAACCGTCTGCGCCATCGTCTTTGGGGTGTCGATGGTTTTCCTGTACACCGTATCCTGCATCTATCACGCACTGCCCAAAGACGCGGCAAGCAAGAGAATCTTTCGCGTAATCGACCACTGCAACGTCTACATGCTCGTATTTGGCACCTACGTGCCCGCCTCCCTTTTGGGCGTGGGCGGTCCCTTGGGATGGACTCTGTTTGGGGTTGTGGCGCTCTTTACCGTAATCGGCATCGTTTTTGCCGCCATAGACGTCGAACGCTTTAGCAAGGTGCAGGTTGTTTGCCACCTTGCGTGCGGCTGGTCGTTCATTTTTGGCATCCCCCAACTCATTGCAAACGTTGGATACGGTTGTGCCGTCCTCGTTGTAATTGGCGGCGTGGCGTACTCCATAGGCGCAGCACTGTATGGCCTAGGAAAGAAGCGCCGCTACATGCACAGCGTCTTCCATATGTTCTGCCTGTTGGGCACGTTCTTCCACTTTTGGGCCATATACACCTACCTGCTCTAAGGCGCCTGGCCTCACTTTGCCGGCTTTGGCCAAGAGCCAATAACAGAACCAGCCGTATGACTTAGCCCTACACGGTAATTTCCACGCGGTTGCCCTCGGCGTCGAGCACGCAGCTCTCGTAATAGCCGTCCCCTGTGGTGCGAGGGCCACTTACGCAACGAAACCCGTCGGCCACAAGGCGAGCCGTAAGCGCATCGACTGTCTCCTTCGAACCCACGGAAACAGCCACGTGACCATAGCCGTCATGTGGTCGGTCCTCGGTATTGGCCGACTGCGAGCCGTCGTACATGAGCTCCAACCGGGCCCCGCCATCGGGGAAAGTGAGGAAGTACGAATGGAATCCCGCGGCGTTTACGTACTCATCGCCAGCCGCCACGTCAAAGTAGGTCTCCCACCATTGCCTCGCTCGCTCCAGGTCGCGTACCCACAGCGCCACATGCTCGATAATCATGCTGCCTCCCTTTTGGAAATTGCCCGCCTCGGTGCAGGCTCTCGGCCAGTTTACACCCCCACCAGGCTGTTCGGATACGCCGAGCCCGCACCGTGTCGCATGCGGCTCCGCGCTGGGAACGCGCCCTTCCCAAATACGATTGTCAGGGAGCCGGTCCCGCACGCCCTGTGGTGGTTTTGGACACACTACCTGGCAGCGCTTGCCGTCGCATGTACAAACAGGAAGGGCAGGCAAGACAAAGGGATCTTTAGACCTGCGAGCGAGCCTCTTTGTGTCGGGCGCCCACGCACGTAAGCGTGACCAAGACCCGAACAAACGGAAATTTCCGACGTTATTTGAGCCAAAACGACGTTTGTTCGGGTTTCGTCTTGCCGGAATCCGAACAAACGTCGTTTCCGAGATTTTTTGGCCCAATTTTTCCGTTTGTTCGGGTTCTGGCCCCCTGCCACCCTCGCTCCGGGACCCGGAAAACCGAACAAACGGCGTTTCTGAGAGTTTTCGCCCCCAATTTTTCCGTTTGTTCGGGTTTCGTCTTTACGGAATCCGAACAAACGTCGTTTTGAGGAATATTTCGCCCCGCTTTTTCCGTTTGTTCGGGTTTTGGGTAGGAATGGGACCCGGAATTACGCGTGTCGCATCTTTGGACGGCGTCGACACGGGTATGTAGGCAGCTCAGCATGCGTGCCGTACGTAAATCGGACACGTATCAATTGGCTAGTCCCTTGGCTCGTCTAGTCCCCAACCCACCGCCGCGCGGAGTTTCGCATATAATCGCTTTTGGTTCGTCAGCGCTTGTTGAGGAGTCGACGTGATAGAAGGCAAAACGCATAGGCGGGCGTTCGTCCTCGTAGTGGTAAGCTTCTTGCTCTCCACATGCGTTTCGCTCATATCGCTGCAGATGATGGCCCAGCGCAACGTCCGCGAGGTAAATCGGGTACTCGCAACCCAGGTCTACGACCACATCGTGGGCGAGCTATCCGAGCCCATAACCGTTGCCAGAACCATGGCGCACAGCAACTATTTACACAACACGCTTGCCAACGACGCAAAGGTCGACCCCAAGGTTACTGAACAGCAGCTCTCGGACTTCTTGAAAGGCATAGAGCGAGGGCTGGGATATCAGTCCGCCTTTGCCATTGCCGATTCCACGCATCGCTACTACACAAGCAGCGGATTCACCAGAGTGGTAAACCCAACCGACAAGCACGACGAGTGGTACGTTGAGCTCTTGGAAGGCTCCGAGAAATACGACCTGGACGTAGACAACGACGAGATCGATGCCAAGGATCTCACGGTTTACGTCAACGCCAGAGTCGCAAGCGAGTCGGGGCAAAACCTCGGCGTATGCGGTGTGGGCGTACGTATGACGGGAATCCAAGACCTCTTCCAGATGCTCGAACAGGACTTTAAAGTAAAGATCGACCTCGTAGATCCCAGCGGACTCGTGCAGGTGGACACCGATGCAAAAAACATCGAGCACGCAAATCTCTACGACCTCATACGCACCAACACAGGCGAGGACTACGAGTACAAGGAGCTCGGAGGAGGCCGCTTTGCGGTAACCAAATACATCAAGGCCATCGACTGGTACCTGGTGGTTCAGAGCACCGGTACAGGCAACACGGGGCAGTTCGCCAACGTAATCCTTATCAACTCCATAATGTGCGTCGTGGTACTTGCCCTTATGCTGGTCGCAATGAGATACAGCCACAAACGCGCCGACACGCTGGCCAAAGCCTCCATGGTGGACCACCTCACCTCACTCCTCAACCGCCACGCATTCGAACTCGATAAGGAACGGTTGGCAAGTGGCACTCTAAAGAACAACTTGGTATGCGTGATTGCGGACGTAAACGGACTCAAGACTGTTAACGACACGCTTGGACACGAGGCGGGCGACGAGCTCATTCGCGGTGCGGCCGATTGCCTTAAGCAATGCTTTGGCATATATGGCAAGGTCTACCGCACAGGCGGCGACGAATTTGCCGCGCTGCTGTACCTAACGGAAGAGGAGCAGGCACAGATGGAGGACCATCTTGCCAATGTGGTTGGCGCATGGTCGGGTAGCAAGGCAAAGAGCCTTTCGATATCATGCGGATATGCCACCCGACGCGAGTATCCCAGCGAAAGCGTGCACGACCTCTTCCGCATTGCCGACAAGCGCATGTACGAAGCGAAATCGCGCCACTACGAGCGCCAAGGCATCGCGCGGCGACAAACGTAGCGTATCATCCGTCGTTATTGCGACGAATTGCCAGGTGCCAAGGGAGTGCGTCGGGTCACCAAAACGAACAACACGGCACAGATCACGCATATCGTGCCAAGCACTATTACGGCAAAGCTGTCGGTGGCGCCCAGAAGCAATCCCATGATGGCAGGCTGAACAATGAGCGCAAGGCTGCGTGTGGCATACATTGCCCCCGTTGCGCGTCCGGTGGGAACTTCCGCATACCCTGCCGACGCCAGCCACATCGCCTTCCATCCATCCGACGACTTGCCAAACAGTCCCACAAGCGCAATGACGGCAGTCGACCAAACGAGCGTCGTCTTTATGGAAAACAGCAGGAACACCACGCCGAGCGCCGCTATGGCCAGCGAGCTTACTCGCCAGCGTCCATAGCGTCCCTCCATATACTCTATGCCCGAAATGCACACAAACACAAACACCTGTCCGAGTACGACGATGTTGTTTATGTCCGCCTTCTCCAACCCGAAATCCGACGAGAAGAGCGGGAAGAGGAATGACGTGTAACCCGCCGCCAGCGTTGCTGGCAGCACGATGAAGAGCGCCAGCGCAAGAGCCGAAGGCGTCCGCAGGAAATCGAGTATCCGACCATTTCTCTGATCTGGCTGCGCCAGCATCTCAAGCGGATCCGCTCCCTTTGGCAACAACCGATACACCATGATTATGACGGGGATGCACAGCAGCGCTATAAGGGCATATACCCCCACGTTGCCAAGGACCTGCGCCGCATAGCCACCGAGCACCGTGCCAAGTGCCGCCGCCGACGTATCGGTACGCTTCACGCCACCTGCCGCCAAAGCCCGCGTCTCATCGGTCCGTGCGATGCGCGGGAGCGAGTAGCCAAGCGAATACAGCATGCCAAACGGCACCGACATGAGCAGCTTGGCCACACAGTACAGCCAGAAATCGCCCAAGAGCACCGTGCATCCGCACAAGCAGGCAAATAGCAGCATAACGAGCGCGCCGCCCGTAGCAAGCTTGCGCAACCCAACCCGCGAGCCAAAGTAGCCATACAGCCCATGGCCAATCATCATGCCAACGCCCAGCATGACGGCGGGGACGGCCAAAAGCGGGCTCGAATTTCCCGCGCCGGCCTTTTCGAGCAACTCGCGGGCAATGAGCACCGTCATCACCGAATCTACGCTCGTAAGCATCGTTACGAAGAACGTGTATGGGCGCGTGAGCAATGCGGTGGCCTCCGCAACCTGGTCCTTGCGTCGCTCGCGATACAACAGCAGGCAACGCCCGCATTCTCGCAACTCGGTGTATGACAGGTACACGACGAGCATCATGGCAATCAGAGCTATAGCGCCTCGAACCAATCTTCCTACAATAGTGGAGTCTAGGGTGCGTTGTTTGACGCCAATCTCTATTACGCCCGCCACGCCCTTTCCGTCAGCAGTGGGAATCTGAACGAGCCTATACTGCGAGACGTCCCGCAGCGTCCGGCCACTTTGTAGGTCGTGGCTCGTGTCACCAAGATTTTTAAACGCCGCAAGAATCGGCGCGTCTTCGGATGCCCGAATTGAGGTGCCCATCACGTATTCACATGCACTATCGTAAAGATAGAGCGGGCCCTTCTGGTCGTTGCCGTACACCACACAATACATGCCTATGTTGTTCTTCCCCGCCGAATCAACCAGCATCAGCGCAGGCTTAGCCGCATTAAGAAGATCATCCGCGACCTTGTTTAGTCGCTCTAGCGACCCACGAATGGCATCGCGATTGCTTGCCCGTTCCATGGGTCCGCTCATGGACTCCTTGGTTCCCTCAAGATAGTCGGCACACATGTTGATCTCGTTTTCCCGCGTCTCCAGCGTCCTGCCATACGAGTAGCTCATAAAGCTACCAATGGCAATCGCAACCGCAGTGACGACCGCCAGAGACAAGAGCAGAGGCGCAAGGCCGCGAGTGTCCCCATCCCGAACAAGGCGTCGCAACCTGCGAATGGCCAAATACAGCAAATAGCAAACCAGGTAAAGACCACTTGCCCATACGAGAACCGAGAGCACAACGATCCGCGTGCCTGGCTTTACCTCGCCAAACTTCGTGCGCAAATTCCCCGCCGCATCGTAGAGCCCCACTTCGTTCGCCTTGTCATCACACAGGCTTATTACCCCTTTGTTCTCATGGACAGAGACAAAACCGTCACCAGCCACGAGCTCGCGTAGTTCGGAAGAGCCCGGCTGCAACGAATACAAGCCGCCCGTCTCATCATCACACGCATACAAGACTCCCGCGTCGTCAATGTCAATGGAAGTGAGGACGTGCCCCTCGAACAGTCGATGGTCGTAGGCTTCGTTTCCACCTTCGAGCACGCCACGTATGCTCAAGATGGCGCAGTGCTCGGTCTTGCCTGCAGAGTATGCCGCGTCATGTACCACAACATCATTTGCGGCAATGCTGGCCTTTTTGCCCGAGCCGCTTCCATCAACTATTTCGAAGGTGACCCCATAGCCCGTCTCGCCGAGGATCTTTCCTCCTGTGGTCTCCACTCGCTTGTCCGTGGAAGACGCGCCTGTGCCTTGGCTTGAATACACCTCATGAGCAATCGCGCATCCACCGGAAACGTTGCTAAGCGCCTTAATCGACGGCACGGTCGTGTCTTCGTCCTTTTTCTCGTAAACGATGTCGAACAAATTGCCTTTCGCGTCGCTCTTCACCACGCGCTCGCTCTTTATCACGTCGCTGCCAGATGCAAACCTCACGCCCAAAAGGTAGATTGACTCACCCTCAACGCATACGTCGGTTATGGCGTCAATCGGCGAATCCGTCATCAAGGTATTGACCATACCAGTAATAGAGCCGCTCTTGTCTAGGATGAGCGCCCTACGCGATCGCGAATCCACTACAACCGTATACTCACCATTGGAATCGGCGAAGGTTGGCCCCTCGAGTCGAACCGCGCCAAAGGGCGTAGTCGGCAACGCCGTCCCATAGATCGCAAAGAGCGCGCCTGCAGCCAGAACGGCAAGGACGGTTAAGACAAGATGAAGAATGCGTCCCGATTTCAACGTTCCTCCAAACCCCTGCAAAGGCGACGCTTCAATGCTACTCGATAACGCGTTCAATAGCCACCCGCCCAAGGTGTGGATATTTCTTTACTTTCCCCATCTCTCGTGGTAAAGCTATACGAAAGGTATCAAAAGACGGAGTGGCGTATGATGGGCAAGCTGTTTGCAGAGACCTTAAAGAGGTTAAGGATAGAGCAGGGCCTCTCACAGCGGGAGCTCGCAGAGCAAATATATGTTACCCAGTCAACCGTCGCCCGCTGGGAAAACGGTAGCCGCCTGCCGGACGCATCGATGATGTCTAAGCTTTCTCGATACCTCGGCGTGGACATCAACACGCTGTTGAACGTCACGGCAGGCAGCGTCGAGTCTCCAAACGTCATTCTGGTGGAGGACAGGGAAATCATCCTTACTGGCAGCTTGGCCGTCCTAAGAGAGGCCATGCCAGATGCCGTGGTAACAGGGTTCTCGTGGCCAAGTGACGCTATGGAATATGCAAGCAATAATCGCGTCTCGCTAGCCTTTTTGGACATAGAGCTGGGAAACGAGAGCGGACTCGACCTCTGCAACGCGCTGCTCAACATCAATCCTCGCACGAACGTGGTATTTCTAACCGCATACGCCGAATACTCCCTCGACGCTTGGGATACTGGTGCAAGTGGATTCATGCTCAAGCCCCTTACGGCTGAGGGCGTCCAGGCCCAGCTTGCAAACCTACGGCATCCTTTCTCGCAGGAAAGGATAGAGACGTGAACGAATACTGGATGTATGTATTTGCGGCCTTCGTAGGCGGCGCGCTGCTCGCACTAGCTTTGGTTGGGTTTGGGCTCGCCGCCGCCATGCCCGGCTTGGACCGTTGGAGTAGACGCTTCTTTACGTGTTTTTTTGCGATGCTTACGCTGTGCGTAGGAAGTGCCCTCTTAGAGTCAAGCTCCTACGGTAAACCGAGTCTACTCCCTGTTATCCAGATAGCCGGTTTCCTGGATTCACTGTTTCCTGCAATTCTTATCTCCATGTCGGCAGTCTATCTATTGCATCGTTGCGAGGAGAGCTGGCAAAAGAGCACGCTCTTTCGCGGCGTATTTACCTTGTGTGCTCTGTACTTCTTCTCTGTTGTAATCTCTCAATTCACAACGATCTTTTATTATTATTCGCAAGATGCCCAACTCCAACTTGGCCCTTGGTACCCACTGACGGTAGCCCTTGTTGGGATGCTTCTGGCAACTGTCCTCGCAGGCGTGGTTCGAAGGCGAGACAAGCTGTCCAAAAGGCTTTTTCTTTCTTTTCTTGTTTTCTTGATTCCAATGTTGGTGGCCACGTTCACGTATATATTCATTCCCAACTACTTACTCATCGACGCTGGCCTAACTATCTCTTCGATCGCAATGTTTATGATTGTCGTGTTGGAGCAGATTGAGCAGTACATACGTCTTCAGGAGGAAACCGCGCGCCAGCGCGCCAACATCATGGTGCTCAAGATGCGACCGCATTTTATTCATAACACCATGACCAGCATCTACTATCTCTGCGACCAGGATCCCAAAGAGGCTCAACGGCTCACCATGAACTTCAACACGTACCTGCGCAAGAACCTCTCTGCCATTTCCAGCGAGAATACCATCCCCTTCTCGGAGGAGCTGGAGCACACCCACGCATATCTTGCGGTGGAGCAAGTGCAGTTCGCAAACAAACTCGTCATTGAATTCGACACACCACACAAGCAATTCCGTGTGCCGTCGCTCACGCTTCAACCCCTTGCGGAGAATGCCGTAAAGCATGGCATGGGGCCAAACACCATCCCGCTGCATGTTGTGATCCGAACCCGTGCGATAGGCGCAGGCAGCCAGATCGTCGTGGAGGATGACGGGGTAGGCTTCGATCCCACCATCGCCAACGACCCGGACACCACGCTGTCAAACATTCGGCAGCGCCTGAAATTCATGTGCAATGGGAGTATGGAGATCGAATCCCATGTGGGATGCGGTACCCGCGTGAAAATCACGCTCCCCCAGATTTAGAGATGCGGCATTTTTCAGCAAAAGGACCTTTCACTGCGGCAATTTTCAGCAACTCCATCCTCACGACGAACAAAGCCAGCGACACGCACCCCTATCAGGCATCGCAATCACCTTTACCTACTCTCCACGCTGCGCGTCGAGCCGAGAATTGCGCACGTAGATGAGGAGGTTAGCAACAAGCGCAGTGAGGTTGAACACGTACACCGCCAGCACCCACGTGATGTTGTGCCCCACGAACTTGGCAGCGATGCCCGCAACATACCCAAAGGTGATGAGCAGGAGAAAGGCAAGGGACGTCCCCCGCGCGGTGCGCGCCTTCCAAGCGTTGAGGGCGTTGACAGGCCATGAGATTCCAAACGATATGAGCATGAGCGCCTCGAGCACGTGTGCCATAGGATCGACCTTTCCGAGAGATAGGATTCTTCATGCATACGCAAGAATAGCGCAAGCAGGCCACGAAGGAGCTAGCGAGGAACCGTTGTTCGGGTGCTTTTTTGGTTGAGCTCTAGACATTGGACATGAATACGCCCGTGGAAGGTAACGACCACGGGCACATTCGCATAAGGACATCATGGCGTGCGGTGCCCTTCTCTTAAAGGCATAAAGACTCAGGTAAATGCACCTAGTCCAGGTCTTCTCCGTTGCTTGCGATGACCTTCTTATACCAGAAGAACGAGTCCTTGCGGCTGCGGGCCATGGTTCCCTTGCCCTCGTCGTCCATGTCCACGTAGATGAAGCCGTAACGCTTGCGCATCTCGCCCGTACCGGCGCTCACGACGTCGATGCAGCCCCACGTGGTGTAGCCCCACAGGTCAACGCCGTTCTCAATGGCGCGCTCCATGGCCTGGATGTGCAGACGGTAGTAGTCGATGCGATACGGATCGTGGATGGAGCCGTCCTCCTCAACGGTATCGAATGCACCGAGGCCGTTCTCCACAACCATCATGGGCAGACCGTAGCGGGCCGCCGCCCACTCCAGGTACCACTGCAGGCCGGTGGCGTCGGTTGCCCAGCCCCAGTCGGAGTAGTTGAGGTACTCGTTGCGCACACCAGCACTGAAGTTACCCTTTACCATGTCCTTTACCTCGTGCGTGGTAACGACATTGGACATGTAGTAGCTAAAGGTGTAGAAGTCCACGGTGCCCATGGCAAGGTCGATGAGGTCGTTCTCCGTGATCTCCAGCTCTACGTTGTGCTCCTTCCACAGGCGCGTGGCGTAGGTGGGGTACTCGCCCAGGCACTGCACGTCGCCGGAATACCAGATGCCCTCCTCCATCTGATGCTGGGCCTTGAGGATGTCGGCCGGGTCGCACGTGTGGGGATACCAGGCGATGCCGCAGATCATGCAGCCGATCTTGTTGTCGCCGTCGATGGCGTGGCCAATCTGCACGGCCTTGGCGCTTGCCACGTACTTGTGATGCAGGTGCTGGTAGGCGCGCTGGTAGTCCTCGTCGGTGGTGTGGCCGCTAAAGGGAAGGAACATGATGGTGTTGTTGATCTCGTTAAAGGTGAGCCAGTGGTGCACGAGGCCCTTGAACTCACGGAAGCAGGCCGTGGCATAGCGCACGAAGTGGTCGATGGTCTCGCGGTTCTCCCAGCCACCGCAGTGCTCCTCGAGGTAGAGCGGCGTGTCGAAGTGCCAAATGGTAACGAGCGGCTCGATGTTGTGCTTGCGCATCTCCTCGAACATGTCCTTGTAGAAGGCCACGCCCTCGGGGTTGGGCTCTGACTCCAGGCCCGTGGGGAACAGGCGACTCCAGCTAATGGACATGCGGAACTGCTTGAAGCCCATCTCGCCGAGCAGCGCGATGTCCTCCTTGTAGTGATGGTAGCCGTCCACGGCCTCATGGTTGGGATAGTGATACTCGGGAAGCACGGCATACTTGGCACCCTCGGGCAGGGGGTCGCCATTCTTCATCTTGCAGTGGTTGCCGTCCTTGTCGATGTAGGTGACGTAGCGGGGCTCGTCCACGGTGCCGCCGGTGGTAACGTCGGTCATCGCCATGCCACGACCGCCCTGGTCCCATCCGCCTTCCCACTGGTTGGCCGCTACCGCGCCGCCCCATAAGAATCCTTCGGGAAATGCCATGTTTCACTCCTTTGAACAGGGGTTTGTATACACGAATAACAATAACATGTAACGACCGCGGCAATGGGCCAAAAACGTGCAAAAGGGGACTGTCCCTTTTGCGCGCTTTGCTATGATTAGGGTGCAATATGGAAGGTCATCGGCCAACGGCAGGAATCGCGCATGGACCTAATCGAGAGAAGCGCAGATGGAAGGCTGGATTCCCTTGCCGCCTGCAAGCTCCTGTGGTCGGGCGCGCTTCGCATGGAAAGAGATGACGCAACGTGGGACGGCAAATCCCATACTCTGCCCCTCCCCACCATAGACGACGGCGTAATCTCGCTCTATGGGCTTGCGCACGAGGACGTCGAAGCCATTCTTCCCGACTTTCTCCGATTGCTCGAGGTCCTCGATGCGGACGAGGGCCTGCGAGTGGGCGAAGAGCGCATCCATGAGGCCGTGCGCCCTGCGCTTCTTGCAGGTGACCTCACGGGCGCCTCCCTATTCCTGCTGCAGGGTGGATCCCACCCGCTCATCGTGGACACCGAGGGTCCAAACTCCCTACGCGTGCGCCTCGACGAGAGGCTGGAACGCGGCATACCAAACCTGCAAGGGCTCGTGTGTCGCATGCTTTGTCTCCTGCGCCATTGGCGTGGGGACAAAAAGGCGTTTGACATCGCGTTTGCCGAGAATGGCTCGAGGGGAAGCAGCAACGCGCTCTTGGACTTCCAAGGACAGGTGGAAGGTTCGAATCGATGCCAAAGCACACACGTCGCCGAAGACGAGATTCGCCAAGTTGAACGGGCATGCACCCCTTTGGACGCAGGCACCCTCAACGCGGGTGAGGTCGAGGGCCAACGGCCTGCCCAAAGCCAGGAGGCTCGGTTCCTCAGGGCAGCCTATCTCCTGGAATCAAGTCTCTACGTAACCGAGGCTCTGGAAGACCAAACGAGCCAAAGGCTGCAGGCTCTGGAGAAAGAGCACGAGAAGCTCATGGCAACGCAGCCAAAGCAGAATGCCAAACCTCGCAAGAACCCCACGCCAGGGCTTCTCAACAACAAGGCCGCAATCCGCTCCCTTGGTATCCGCTCTGTTATCTATCTCGCCATTGGCATCGCGTTGCTCGTGGCCGGGCGTACCTGTATAACGCAGAGCGTGGAGCTCTCCCGCTGGCTCATGGGCAAAGTCGGAGCTGCTTTTGCCATAGCCGGAGACTTTACGGGTCTTATCTTTGGGCAGATGAAGGAAGTGGGAGCAAGCGCTCAGCTGAATTCCATCGACCCAAGTGCAACCCTTGGAATCCCCTCGGACGCTGCCGCGGGAGCCGTTCGCACGGTCGGCTATGTCCTCATGCTTTTGGGCATCCTCATTCCCATTCGCAAGATATACAAGCGCAAGCGGTTCCTAGACCGCGAGCTTGCCCACACCCAATCGCACGTTGCGTACTTTGAGGGCCTCGCGCAAAAGAGCGTGCTCAACGCCGAGGCAGCCTATGCGCAGTCGTTGGAAACATGGTCGCGCAAGCTCAAGGAGGTAACCGAGGAATCCAGCCTCGCAAAGGACGCGTCCAAAAGGCTTGGCAAGGCAATGCTCAGCAGCAAAGACCTTTTGGACAAGTGCTACGAATCCGCTGGGTTCCTGCCAGCAAAAATGCGCAATCTCGCTGCCACCTGCACGCTCCACGACTATCTCAGCGCGAATCGCTGCAGCAAGATCGATGGCCCCGACGGCGCGATGGAGCTTTTTGAGCAGGAGCTCGCCGCATCGCACGCCGCCTACGACCCAAAAAAGGCAAGCGCGACCCAGCCGAGTCTGCGTGCGGCGGAACGAGAACGCCAACAGCTTGTGCAAAACATCGAGCACGCACCTTCCGCCAAGAAAAAACACCAGATCGTGGTTGACCACTGTGGCAAAATCAAACGTGTCCTCGCAACGGCAGAGCGCGAAATCGAAGAGGCCGAGCACTACGCACAGCCTCGGATTGGAAAAGAGAATGCAAACGAATAGGCTCGTCGCCCTCATACTCACCGCAACGCTTGCCCTCGCAGGGTGTGCGGTACCGACTGCTGGCTCGTCCGCGAGCTCTTCCGCAGCAACGTCCTCCGCCACGGCTGCGTCCTCATCCTCGTCCAATGTATCCAGCCAACAGCAAAAAGACTGGTCCAAGGCGCGCGTAAGCTACCTGGGGCCAGAGGGCACCTACACCCAGGAGGCATGCCAGCTCTTCTTTGGGGGACAAGGGACCTACCTGCCGCAGGAGGACGTGGCCGCTTCCGTTAAGGCCGTATTGGACGGCACCACGGACTATGCGGTAATACCTCAGGAAAACACCATTGGTGGACCCATTGCGGAATACCTGGACGAGGTCGTAACGCACGACAACATCGGTATCGTGGGAGAGGTCGAGCTTCCCATTAGCCAGAACCTTCTCACCAAGCCTGGCGCCGACCTCGCCGGCATAAAGACCGTCTACTCGCACAAGCAGGGAATCGCGCAGGGATCAGAGTGGCTCAAGAAGAACCTGCCTAACGCTGAGGTCATTGAGGTGGCGAGCACCGCGGAGGGCGCTCGCATGGCCTCCGAGGCCCAAGGGAACGACTGCGCCGCCATTGGCTCCGCCGCGGCGGCTGGTGTCTACGGGCTCGAGGTTGCGGCAGACAACATCCAGATGAGCAGCGCCAACAAGACGCGCTTCTATGTGCTGTCAACGCAAGAGCCTTCGAAGGAGCCTGCGAGCCGCATGGCCTTCCTTGCCTCGGGTAAGGCCAGCGACCTTGGCAAGCTGCTGGAAGACGTAAAGAGCGCAGGCGCCACGGTTGTTACCGTGCACGACCGGCCCCGAAAGACCGAGCTAGGCGAATACACCTACCTGGTGGAATGCTCGAACATGGGATTTGACGCCTATGATACGCTGACGAAGGACAACCAAGCGTTTGTCTTCCGGTATTTGGGGTCGTTTGACGTTCGGTAGAGAGGGAGTTGCATTGGCTGGACTTTGGCAGAGGATCGGCACGTTCATTGGTGCGCACCTCATGGTCATCGTGCCCGCAGGCGTTGTGGTGGGAGTGCTCTTTCCGCAAACGCTTTTGCCCATAAAGCCACTCATCCCCACCTTCTTTGCCATCATGACGTTTCAGAACTCGCTTTCCAACGACCTTGCCGCCATGCGCGTGGCCGTACGCAGACCCTTGCCCATCGTCATTACCCTTTTGGTCGTGCATCTTCTTATGCCTTTGGCCGTCTTCCTCATAGCGAGCCTCATCTTTGGCGCGGGCTCCCCCACCGTGGCTGGTGTCGTTTTGGAATACACCGTCCCCATTGGCGCCTCCACCATTATGTGGATTGGCATGTTCTCGGGTGAGCTGGCACTGGGACTCTCGACGCTGCTCGCCTCTACGCTTGCGTCGCCCTTTACCATTCCCTTTACCCTTAAAGCGCTGGTAGGGACCACTGTGCAAATAGACACGCTAGGAATGATGGGCAACATGGCCTACATGGTGGCTATCCCCGCTCTTTTGGCGACTTTGCTCAACGAGGCCTCGCACGGCTGGGCGCAGCGGACGCTCGCTCCGGCAACCATGCCCTTGTCGCGACTGCTGCTGCCCGTTATCGTGGCAACCAACGCCACGGGCATCGCGGAGCCCCTGCGCCACCTTACGCCGCAGCTCGTGGGTATCATGGCGCTCATGCTGGGCCTTGCGGTCGGCAGCTTTTTGGTGGGCATGGCGTTGGCACGCGTGCTGAGCAAGGGAGACGAGGGGCGCTTTGTGTCGCTCTCGTTTTCCTGCGGCATTCGCAACGTGACCGCGGGAGCTGTGCTGGCAGCACAGTACTTTGGGCCCGAGGTCATGTTTCCCGCCATCATCGCGACGCCGTTTCAGCAGGTGCTTGCCGCCCTGTTTGGCAACGTGATGCAACGCATCCTTGCAAGAGAGAAGCCCCGTTCGCGCAGCGTTGGACCAGACGATTGACGGACGCAGACAAGCACGGACATTGCGGACCTCTAGGGGCTCCTCCACGGGATCGGGACGGTCGAGCCCATTTTCCTAGAGGGTCGGAACTTCCGTTTTTGTCGGCAACCCAAAACGTGCCGATAAAATCGGAAGTTACTGCCCCGCCAGGCGGTCCAAACTTCCGAAATTATGTGCATCGAATTGGCTGCCTATAAAACCGGACGTTAAGCAAGCAAAACAAGTGCCCAAACATCCGATTTTATCCGCACCCGCCACGCTGCCGACAATTTCGGACATGCAGCCAATCCCAACCAAGCATGCATACGCCAAGCACGCCTAGAATAGGCGCTCGATGGCCTCCACGATGCCGTCGTGGTCGTTGTCGGCAACCACCAGCTTGCACATGCGCTTTATGGAGTCGCTCGCGTTGCCCATGGCCACCGGCATGCCGACTGCCTGCAGCGCAGCCGAGTCGTTGTCGGAGTCCCCCACCGCAACGACGTCCTCAAGCGTAGCACCCAAATGCTCGGCAAGGAGCCGTAGCCCTTCTCCCTTGCTTACCCCCTGCGCGCTGCACTCGACGGAGCCCTCCTCGGCGTTGGCGAGCGTAAGGGGAAGGCCCGCTGCCGCCAGGCGCTCGCGCGTGCGGTCGCGCGCAGTGGAGTCCGTATGATAGAAGTTAAGCTTAACCACCTGCCCGGGATGGTCGCACATCCACGCCGCGGGATCGTCCTCGCGCGTGCAAATGCGCTCGAACATCGACTGATACACGCCCATGCCATAGTGTTCCATATTCTGGATGTCCTGACTGCGCACCACCGACTCGCGCACGGCCATCACATGGACCATAACGTCCTCCGCCTGGGCTATTTGGAGCGCCTGCAGAAGCGCATCGGTTTGCAGAGGGCGAACCTCCAGCGTGCTGTTGCTGGCAAAGTCGTGCACAACAGCGCCGCTTGCCAGCACCCCATAGCGAATGAACGGCAGCTCACGCGGCCAATCCAAAAGCTCCAGGAAGTTTCGACCCGTGCAAAACGCAAGGGGCACGCCTTTTGCAGACAAGTCCTCAAGTGCCCTGCGCGTCCCCTCCGAGACGGTCTTTTTGGAGGTCAACAGCGTTCCGTCCATGTCCAAGGCGAGCAATTTGTACAACATCAAGACCCCTCTCGTGTGCTCTTTCGCAACTCGGCATCCCCGCAAAGGTATTCCGCAAGCCCCGCAAGCCCAAGGCCAAGGCGCTCCTTCACATGCGCGAAGTGGTTCCCCGGACCCGTAACATAGCGTACCTTGCAGCCGCGCCCTTCCAAAATACGAACACATTCCTCCATGTTTCGCTCAACTCGCTTGAGCAAAGGTCGCGAGGCGCGTTTCTCCTTGGTGCCCACCGAAAGGTACGCGAACCTCCCCAAGAGGGCGCAGTCGAGATCGCGCAGGTAGTCGACCCAACCCTCATACCAGACTGAGCCCGAAACGCACGCGCAGGCACCAAACGCCTCGCTACGCACAAAGGCATAGAGCGAGAAGAGCCCACCGAGCGAATAGCCGCAGATGGCACGCCTAGGCGGACGCAACCCTGCTTCCTCCTCAAACGAGGGAATCGCACAATCGAGAAGCTCGTCCAGCGTGCGTCGTGCCTCTCCCCCGAAGTCCGGCTCGCCTCGATACAGACCCGCCGCAGGCCAGGGCGTAAGCGCGTCGTTCCAATTTCGCACCGGCACGCTCACGACAGTTACCGCAAGGTCTTTTGCCGCGCCAACGAGGGCGAGCGGATGCTCCGGCGAGTCGACCACGTATACGATCGGCGCATCCGCATCCGGCGGTTCCGCCACAACGCGCATATCGTCCACTGCAACATAGCCCATACGTGCCTCCTGGGAGGCTCCCTCTCTCAAAGAGCGGCCAAATCCTTCCGAGAGCGTGGAAAGCGCCATGCTCGGACAGTCCGCTCCGCGGAAACTCGCATGGCTTGCTTTCCAGCGCTCCCTCTCGGATTTGGCCGCTCTTTGAGAGAGGGAGCCAAGGTGAATGCTCCTCATTGCCCGAACAGTAGCATAATGGTACACGCACCCAAGCGAAAGAGAGGCAAGCATGTCACAAGGCAAGGGCGCCCCGCAAGACCGCGCGACCGTGGCCCGTACGCTCCACTGGTTTTGGTGGGTCACCAAAAAGAGACCGTTCGCTACGTTTATGGCCGTGTTCACGAGCGTTACCTACACAGCCCTCCTTACCTATGCCAACACCTGGGTCATGGGGCTTATCATCGACCGCATACAGGCGGAACCAGTGGCGGCAGACAAGGTCTTCGAGGTGTTCACACCCTACATCGTGGCGCTGCTTCTGGTGAATGCCGTCGGTCAGGCCTGCTCCAAACTGCAGGACTGGAGCGTTATGCAGCTGGAGATGAACGGCAACTACCATCTCGCTCGCCTGTGCTTCGACACGCTGTCCAACCAATCCATGACCTTCCACAACAGTCGGTTTGGCGGTAGCCTGGTAAGCCAAACCAGCCGCTTTACCGGTGGCTACTCCGCCTTGGTGGACGTGGTGGTGTATTCGCTCATCCCCACCATTGCCTCCATCCTGTGCACCATCGTGCTGCTATGGCCGGCGAGCCCTCTATTCGTAATCATCCTGTTTGCCCTGCTTACGCTCTACGTCGTGGTGGCATACACCATGTACCAGCGCATTTTGCCCCTCTCGGCAAATACGGCCGCAGCCCAGAACAAACTCTCGGGCGTGCTTTCGGATGCCGTTACCAACATCCTCGCCGTAAAGACGTGCGGTCGCGAAGACTATGAGCGGCAGCTCTTTGACGAGGCCGACAAGGAGGCCATGGAAACCGAGCGCATATCCATGAATGCCATGATGCGTCGCGGCGCCATGACAAGCACTCTCATCACGCTTATCATGTTCGTTACCTCAATATTCGCGTGCGGCGGAAACGCGTGGTACGGCATCTCAGCAGGTGTGCTGGTAATGATGTTCACGTACACCTACCAGCTAACCATGCGCTTTAACTACTTTAACTCCATGATGCAGCGCATGAATCGCGCCGTAGGCGATGCGGCCGAGATGACCAAGATCTTGGACGAGCCCCGCCTTGTGGAGGACGCGCCAGACGCGAAGGACCTCGTCGTGCGCGAAGGCGCCATCGACTTCTGTCACCTGTCGTTCCGCTACCACGACGCCACCGAGGACGACTACGTGTTTCGCGACCTGGACCTGCACGTTGCGGCCGGCCAGCGCGTGGGCTTGGTGGGCAGGTCGGGCTCGGGCAAGACCACCCTCACCAAGCTGCTGCTTCGCCTCTCCGACGTCCAAGGCGGGCAGATACTGGTAGACGGCCAGGACGTGAGCGCCTGCACGCAGCAGAGCCTGCGCCAGCAGATCGCGTACGTGCCCCAGGAGGCGCTCCTATTCCATCGCTCCATCCGCGAGAACATCGCCTACGGCAGGCCGGACGCCACCGACGAGGAGATTCGCGAGGCGGCGCGCCTTGCCAACGCGCTCGAGTTCGTCGACCGCCTGCCCAAGGGCCTCGACACCATGGTCGGCGAGCGCGGCGTGAAGCTCTCGGGCGGCCAGCGCCAGCGCGTGGCCATCGCGCGCGCCATCCTTGCCGACTGCCCCATCCTCGTGCTGGACGAGGCAACGTCCGCGCTCGACTCCGAGTCCGAGGCGCTCGTACAGGACGCCCTGGAGAACCTCATGCGCGGCCGCACGAGCATCGTGGTGGCGCACCGCCTTAGCACCGTGGCCGCGCTAGACCGCATCGTGGTGCTGGAGGAGGGCGAGATCGTGGAGGACGGCACGCACGCCGTGCTCAGCCAGGCGGGCGGCGTGTACGAAAGCCTCTGGGACCGTCAGAGCGGCGCCTTCCTGGAGAGCGAGTAGTGGCCTCTGGGGTGCTCGCCGTCACGGCATACACTAGCGCTCCCACATATACTCTCCACCCGAGATTAGGGGACATTGCACATGTCTTCGAACGCGACGAGCCGCGTATGCCCGTGGGACGCTGCTGCCTCGACAGCGCCGCGCGTGAAACCAGACTTCGAGAAGGCGTACAACCACGAGCCGGGTTGCGCATGCACGAGACCGCTGCGATGCTCAAGCGTCTCGACGACATCCCTGTCGAGGCCCTCGTTCCTCCACTTGCACTCCCCCACGAGCACGGTGCGGCCGTCGTCGACGCCGACGAGATCGATCTCGGCCTCCTCCCGCAACTTGGGGTCGTTGCCCCACCAGCGCCCAAGGTCACCGAACTCGACGGGCAGGAACCCGCCAGCGTTTTGCCTCCAGAGCCACTGGGCACAGACGTCCTCAAACGCCGGTCCGCAGAACGTAGGCAGCCCCATCTGGATACTTCGTAGCACGCGTTGCTGCATGCCGCGCTCAATTGCCGTGCGGTTGGGAAGCACAAAGCGGTACCAGAAGCGGAAGAGGCTGTCGGAGAGTCGATAGATTGCCCGCCTGCTCCCCGCAACAACAGGCATCTCCCTGCTCACGAGGCCGATGCTGCGCAGCTCCTTGAGGTAGTACGTAAGCTCGGAAGTCTGGACGCCGACCGCCGTCGCGATCTCGTTGTTCTGCGAGCGGCCCTCCGCAATGGCCTGGATGACCGCGTTGAACGGCGCGGCCTTCTGGACTTCCTGCTTGATGAGGTTGGTCGGCTCGTCATAGAGCAGCGACTCCGGGCTAAGGAACGCCTCGCAGACGTTCTCCTCGAAGGAGAGGGAAGGGTCGAATTGCCTGAGGTAGAGGGGGACCCCTCCCGCCATCGCATAGTACTGCAGCGCGTCGGTTGCAGGCACGTTGGGAAAGAACCCAAGAGCGTCGAAGAAGTCGAAGGGCGCGAGCTCAATCTGCGCGGTTCTGCGCCCGTAAAGCGGACTCTTATCGTCGAGAAGTTGCTCTCTCATGAAGGAAAGCGACGAGCCACACAGTATGAGGTAGAGCTGGGAGCTTTCGCGATAACGGTCGATGAGACCCTGGAGCATGGACGAAACGCTCGGGTCCGCCTTTGCAAGGTATGGGTACTCATCGATGACAAAGACGAGGTGTTGCGAGGCAGCCATCCTGAACACGGCGTCGAGCGCCTCGTAGAGGTCGCGGTACACTGGCGCAGAGCTGGGATCAGCATCGGGAGCCTCGAAGGCGCGGATCGCCGCGCTCAGCAGGCGGAGGTTTGCGGGCAGGTTCCCCTCGATCGCGGTGAAGAACACGGTTGGCTTGTCTTGGACGAACCTGCTGATGAGGGTCGTCTTTCCCACTCGACGGCGTCCATAGACGGCGGGAAACTGGAATCCTTGTTTGCGGTAGAGGCGCTCAAGCGTTGCGAGCTCCCCATTTCGTCCTATGAACATGGATCTCCCTTCATTGACCAACTCCATGGTAGCATGGATAGGTGAATCATTTTTCGGTGAATTGATTTTCCGTAATTATATTCTCCTAAATCTATTTCAATAAACCCGTTTATGCTCCTCGTCGAGGCGTGTGCGAGAGCCTTTGAGACCGGCAGAGCAGCGCCTTCCTGGAGAACGAGTAGTGGGGCCCTCGGCGCGCGACCCTCCTCGTCGTTGCATGGCTCGATGCTCCTTTTATGTTTCGATAGACACAAAATTGCCAAATTTTGTGCTCTTCGCCACGTTGTGTGGGCCCCTCACTTCCGTTTTTATTGGTAGCTGTTGGGGTGCCTATAAAATCGGAAGTTAGGCAGGCCAAATCGGCCCCGAAACGTCCGAAATTGTCGGCAGCCCGATGGGTAGCCCCGACTAAGGGACAGTCCCCAAGTTAGGGTTTTCCGAAAACCCTAACTTGGGGACTGTCCCTTAGTTGGGGCCAAACGATCAGCAGAGGCCGACTGCCTCGTCAATGCCCAAGGCTATGTTCATGTTTTGCACCGCCGCACCCGAGGCGCCTTTGCCCAGGTTGTCGAAGAGCGCCGTAACGGACGTGAGCTCATCGTCGCCGCACACCACGATGTGCAGCTCGTTGGTGCCCGCGAGCTTGTTTGCATAGAGCACGGGGTCGTTCTCCCCAAAGGGAACCACCTTCACGAAGCGCTGACCCTCGTAGTGCGCAGCCAGGCACGCATGTACCTCTTGCGCGCTCGCACAACCCTCAAGCAACCGATTGTGCAGCATAATCGACGTCGCCATGCCCTTGTAGTAATCGTCCACCACCGGCATGAACACCGGCGGTTGCGCAAGGCCGCAGACCTTCTGCATCTCTGGAAGGTGCTTATGCCGCAGCGTGAGCCCATAGATTCCCGGGGCATCAAGCGTGTGCGGACGCCCCTCGGTCTCGTAGTCGGCGATCATGCGCTTTCCCCCACCCGAGTATCCCGTAAGCGAATAGCACGTTAGCGGATAGTCGCGTGGCAGCACGCCCGCCTGCACGAGCGGTGCCGTTATGGAAATCAGGCCAGTGGCATGGCAGCCGGGATTCGCGATGCGCGTACTACGTGCAATTCGCTCGCGCTGCGCTGGGTTGAGTTCGGGGAAGCCGTATGTCCAACCGTCCGCGGTGCGATGAGCCGTGGAGGCGTCTATGAGGCGCACGCGATCGTTCTCCACGAGCGACACCGCCTCGCGCGCACCCTCGTCGGGCAGGCACAAAAACACGATGTCCGCCGCGTTTATGAACTTGCGACGCTCCTCCATGTCGTGGCGCTTGTCTTCGTCTATGCGCATGAGCTCCAAGTCGTCGCGCGCGCCGATGCGCTCATATATTTGCAGGCCCGTGGTCCCGCTCTGTCCGTCTATGTACACTCGAACCGCCATGGCCACTCCCTACCAACTCTTCGTGAATACAACATAGTTCTTATTTCCGTCGCGTATGTATGACAAGTCGTCCACACTACGCTTCGTCATCATGAGGCCCAGCCCGCCCTGCATCGCGTCTTCCAGCGACGATACGCCGTCGGGCTCAAACACAGTAGAGGCAAGCGGGTCAAAGGGTATGCCCTCGTCAACCAGCTGGACGGTCAGTCGCGAGGGGCTGGGGGTAAACGTATAGGTCACCTCCACGCTTCCCACCTTGTTTTGATCCTGGTAGGCATAGCGGCACACGTTTACGAACAGCTCCTCAAGGGCAATGTCGATCTTGTTTTGCGCCTCGAGCGGACACAGTCGGTTGCCAAGCTCCTGATGTATGAGCTCGCGAAGGCCATCGAGCTCACCCTCCTGGGCGGGAACGGTTACGCTCTTCGTTACCTCGGGCATCGTTCCGTATTCCAGGGCAAGAATCGTGACGTCGTCGGACTGTTCGGCCTCGCCCGCCCAAGCAGCCACGTCGGCACGCAGGGCGCGAACGATCTCCTGTGGCGCAAGGTCGTTGTGAGCTATGAGGAACGCCTCCAGGCGGTCGTTGCCGTACTCCTCCTCGTCCACGTTGAACGCCTCGTTGACGCCGTCGGTGTAGAGCAGCAGCTCG
>CADCPM010000053.1 GCA_902803315.1 uncultured Coriobacteriaceae bacterium | reverse complement strand
GGGCGACGTGCACTACAGCGTGAGCGTGGACGCCACGCAGGGCAACGTGATCGGCGCCGACCAGGTGCACGCCGGCACCCGCACCCTGCTCGACCAGAACGGCGACCCCCAGGAGGGCACCGAGACGCCCGTCGACGCGTAGGCCGCCAAAAGCACAGAGGGCATGCTCTCCAGGTGAGCCCCTCGCCAACAAACGCATAGTACAGAAGGAACGGGTCGAGTGCCGCACGGTGCTTGACCCGTTCCTTTGCGCAACGCCATGTATGACGGATGTCCTTAGTAGAATGCCTGCAATGCATGCATTCTTTTAATGCGGAGCGCAACCATGGCACGCCTTAGGCTCATGAACAAGGACTATCCCGTGCTCGAGTTCGACTACGATATCGAGTTGCATATTGCCACGCGCATCGTGGAGGTAACGGACGCTTCCCATGCCCCGTTGGGACTATTTAACGAGCACGGACGAGTGAACAAGCGGGACCTCAACCATTGGTGGCGCCATCGCGCCATCCCCGACTCTCGCGAGCGGGTGGAGCGTCTCTTGGAGAACCTGCGCTTGGACTCGACGTTGGAGCTTGCCGAGCGAAACTTCGACCTCTCGCTCTCCGATCGTTACTGGATAGACGACGCTTGTGGCCTGGCGCGGGAGTGCGAACTGGCGATTGTCGTTAGAGCTCGTCCGCGAAGAAGCCCAGCGTGTCCAACGCCCAAATGGCCCTATCGAGGTACATGTCGTCGATGATCGGCCATCTGTAGTCCAGGCGGAAGAGCGCATTGGTCGTAAACCTGCAGTCCGCCTCAACGGGAATCAGGTTCTCCCCCTCCTTGTTGTTGTACGCAACGAGGGAGAGTACGGCGCCGCCATCATCGCGCTCCGCCAAAAACTATGTGCGCACGTAGTCGTTGTCCACGTTCTGCCCGAAGAAGAGCATGTTCTCCTTTAGGGCCCTGTTGTTCTTCGGCTCGATGAACCCGCCCACCGAAATCGTGGATATCTGCACCAGTCGCATGTTGTTTCGTAGACAAACCTCAATCAGATTTTCCACACCGTGGAAGTTAATCCGATCCAGCAGATCGTCCTTCACGAAGTGCTTTACGCTAGCCGCGCAGTTTATTACGTATTGGCGCCAACCGAATCCAGGGGCTCGAGGCTCTGTGGATTGGTAATGTCGCCCTCCAAGCAGAATATCCTGCTTCCAAACAGCTCCCTCATCGGGTTGCCATAGTAATACATGAGCAGCGACTTTAGCCGCATTTCAACCGTTTCCCAGCCATCCTTGCGCATCAAACAGGTAATCTTGGCATCCGTCTCGTCAAGGCACGCCTTGAGCACGTGGATTCCAAGGAAGCCCGTCGGACCGGCAATGACTACGTTTCCAAGCTCCCTTGTGGAGATCTCGTCCACATGCTCCATGGTATTCACGGACATGAGGTCATGGATGGCTGCATAGTCGTAGTCCTCGATGTTTCCGAAGCGCACCCCTTCTTCGGTTCCCGCGATCACCCGGGCCAGCTCCCTTGCGGAAGGATGGGCAAAGATGTCTTTGTAGACGACGGAATAGCCCCGGTTCATGGCAAACATCACGATTTCCGCGGCGGTGATGGAGCTTCCTCCAATGTCGAAGAAGCTGTCGGTTACGCTCACCCTATCCAATCCAAGAATATCGGCGAACTTGTTGCACAGCTCCCTCTCTACCGGCGTCTTTGGCTCAACGTACTCATGGGACTCGTCCCTTGGCTCGGGCGTGGGAAGCGCCCTTACGTTGACCTTGCCGTTTTGGGTAAGGGGAATCGCGTCCAGCTGCACCCAGGCTGCGGGCACCATTCTGGCCATAGGTGTTGGCAAAGCTTTCCGCCCAGTCCGCGCTGTACGCTCCGCTGCCGTAGCGCAGCTCCACCTTACATGCCCCGTCTTTTGGCGCGTCGTGGATTAGTACGAGTCCGTCGTCCTCGGCAGGCTTTGCGTCGTAACAAAACAGAAGGGGGAGATTCAAGTCGAACGCGTCGGTAAGCTGCGCGTATTCCGGCGCGTCATGTGCGGCGGCCTGCCGCAACCCCGACTCTGCCTGCTGGACGAAATGGTCCACGCCGCCCTGCTCCTTTGAATTCATGCGGAAGGGGATGACCCCCTTGGGCCTTAGGCAGTATGGTTCTAAACAGAATGTCGTCCTGAGCCGTAAAGACTGCGGCTAGGTAGGCGAAGGCCGCGGTAAAGAACGCCTGCGTCGTACTTTCTGCCGCGTGACAGAGTTCCGCCAGCCTTTGCTCGTTAATGGGAACAGACAGGGAGAGGCTTTGCCGGCCGCCCGCATCCCAGCAATCGGGCTCCGGCTCGCACTCCGTTTCGCAGTCGGACAGGCAATCGATCCAGTATTGCGGGGTTTTCTTACCCTCCTGGGCGGCATTGTTTTTACCTTGGGCTACTTCGCGGCTCATGCTCTCCCCCTATTCCAGAAAGCCCGTGTTTACGCATCCGTGCTATAGCTATTTACTCATTATCGTACTGTTTCGAGCGCGGCGTACCTTCGGCGCAAGTCTGCTCGGTTAATCGCATCCCAATGCGGGTGGAGGACAAATGGAAAAGGGACGCAAAAGGAGACAGCCCCTTTTGCGCCCCACGATTCGGTTCGACTTGGTCCGGCTGGGTCCCTACGCGTCGACGGGTGTCTCGGTGCCCTCCTGGGGGTCGCCGTTCTGGTCGAGGAGGGTGCGGGTGCCGGCGTGCACCTGGTCGGCGCCGATCACGTTGCCCTGCGTGGCGTCCACGCTCACGCTGTAGTGCACGTCGCCC
>CADCPM010000052.1 GCA_902803315.1 uncultured Coriobacteriaceae bacterium | reverse complement strand
GGTGACGTAAACCTGCTTACCAGCAAAGCGTGCGCGGTCGACGTTCTTGTCGGCAGCGATGATGATGCCCTTGCAGTTGGCGATCTCTTCCGCGGTGAGGACGTTCTTGGCACCAGCGGAGCCCTGCGTCTCGGCCTTGAGGGTAAGGCCCATCTCAGCGGCCTTCTTCTCGAGGTTCTCGGCTGCCATGTAGGTGTGGGCGATGCCGGTGGGGCAGGCGGTGATGGCCAGGATTTCGGGGCCGTTGCCGCCAGCGGCGGGAGCGGCGGCTGCCGCCTTCTCGGCGTTGCGCTCGGCCTCGGCGTCATCGATGACCTTGAGGAACTCGGCAGGGGTCTTGGCAGCACGCAGAGCGTTGGCGAACTCCTCGTGCATGAGCATTGCGGAGAGATTGGCCAGAATCTCCAGGTGGGTGTTTGCCTCGCCCTCGGGGGCGGCGATCATAAACATGAGGTCGGAGTTACCGCCGTCGGGAGCCTTCCAGTCAACGCCGCCGGGAACGGTCATGGCGGCCAGACCAGGCTGCTTTACGGCAGAGGTCTTGGCGTGGGGGATGGCGATGCCGTCGCCCACTGCGGTGGAGAACTCGGACTCACGCTTAAGGATTGCCTCCTTATATGCGACTTTGTCCGAAATGTTGCCGCTTGCGTCCTGCAAAGCAACAAGTTGGTCGATGGCATCCATTTGGTCGGACGCAGACGCGCCAACCTTAATGCCCTCAGCCTTGAGCAGATCGGTAATCTTCACTTGGCTTTCTTCCTTTCATTTCGTACGCTACATCTTGCTATGTCCAAGCCGACGTGTCGGCTGTGGATCCATGCTGGTGCCGGGCAAGGCGGAGTCCCTTGCCTGGCTTGGTGCCCTAAAGCGTGGCGAGAAGCGCCTCGACTTCGGGACGTGTGGCCAGGTCGGGTGAAAACGCGCTGGCGGAACCCGTGCAAAGGCCCATGCGGAACGCCTGTGCATAATCGCCTGTCTCTATGGTGCCAGCCACAAAGCCTGCGACCATGGAGTCGCCTGCGCCAACGGAGTTTACGACCTTGCCCTTGGGTGCTTCGCTCTTAACGACTTCGCCCTCTTCGGACACGAACACGGCTCCCTCGCCAGCCATGGAGATGAGCACGTTGCGTGCGCCCTGCTCCTGGAGCTTCTTGGCGTAGGGGACGACCTCGTCCTTGGTCGTGAGCTTAACGCCAAAGATGTCGCCGAGCTCGTGGTTGTTTGGCTTGATAACGAAGGGGTGGTACTTGAGCACGCGAGTAAGAAGGTCGCGCTCTGCGTCCACGGCGATGTTGATGCCACGGCCGTCAAGACGGCTCATAATGCGCTCGTACATGTCGCCAGGGAGCGTGGAAGGCACGCTGCCGGCGATTACGAGGTAGTCGCCAGCCTTAAGCTTGTCGAGCTGTGCGTAGAGCGCCTCAATGTCGGCTTCGGTAATCTTGGGACCAAGGCCGTTGATCTCGGACTCCTCGTTGGACTTAATCTTTACGTTGATGCGGCTCATGCCATCGGCAACGTCGATGAAGTCGCAGTTGACTCCGTACTTCTCCATGCTTGCGGCAATCTCGCGTCCAGTGAAACCTGCCATGAAGCCAAGAGCTGTGTTGTCGTGACCCAAGTTCTTGAGCACGATGGACACGTTGATGCCCTTGCCTCCAGGAAGGATGTTCTCGTAATAGACGCGATTCACCTCCCCCAGCTTGAGGTCCTCTACGCGGACTATGTAGTCCAGCGAGGGATTGAACGTGACGGTGTAAATCATTGCTCCTCCACTTCGACGACGTTACCTGCAGAACGATACGCACCTTCGCCCTCGGGTAGGCGATCGGTGATTACCACAGCATCATTATAATCCGCAAAGGTGATTAGTGACACCTGCGAAAACTTACTTGAGTCGGCCAAAATGTAGGGGCGAACGGTATGCTCCAAAGAAATCTGCTTGACTGCCGCCTCGCTGAACTCGGGTGTGGTAAATCCTGTTTCCAATCCAATGCCGTTGGTACCCCAAAAACCAAGGGTAAAATGATAGCGGCGAATGGCGTTTACCGTTTCGGCGCCTACGAGTACCTCTGTTACAGGCTTGATCTCTCCACCAGGAAGTAGCGTGCGGCAGCCCTTGGCCAAGAGGCGCTGTGCGTGGGGGAGCGAGTTGGTGAGATAAGTCGCATGTGTTTCGGTGATTGCCTCCACCAAGCACTCGGTTGTTGTTCCGCCGTCAATAAACACGAAGTCATCTGCAGATATAAGGCTTGCAGCATGTCGTGCGACGGCGCGCTTCTCGTCCATGCGTAAGGCGTGCCGCCCGGCGAGCGACTGGTCTGCCGTTACATAGTGCTCCTGGATGCGTGTGGCACCGCCATGCACCTTGTTAAGACGGCCTTGTGCGTCCAGCTTTATAAGATCGCGACGTACCGTTGATTCCGATGCGTTGAGCTCGTTCATGAGGTCGGGAACCGACACCACACCTCGCTCGTTGACCATCGAAACAATGCGGGCTAGCCGCTCCTCTGCAATCATGCAAACCCCTTCTGTTTGGCTGAATTTCAGTTTATCAGCTAAATCAATCAAAATCAATCAAAAACAATTAAATGCATTCATATATGCTGAGTGGTCACTTAAGGGGCCTGAATGGTGGGGATGCTTTGGACGGCAGGATGAGACGATGGATACGCTCATGTCGACGCGAATGGTTTTCTGTTAGGTAGCGCCGTTGGGTGGTAAATTTATGTGAGTCTTCGTTTATGACCCGCACCCCGCGCCTGCGCCCGACCCGCAGGCGGTGACTCGCGAAGCGAGCGCGGAACCGCCTGCAGGTCGGGCGCAGGCGCGGGGTGCGGGCAGTAACGTTCCATGGAGGTATGCATGATAAACGTGCTTCAGATGCTCGAGCGCACTGCCGAGCGGTTGCCAAAAAAGGTTGCGGTGGCCGATCCCAATGACTCGCTTACGTTCCAGCAATTGCGCAATACCGCCCAAATCGTGGGCAGCTGGCTGGTGGCCAATGGCATACAACCGCGCACGGCGGTGGCCTTTTATCTTGAGAAGAGTTCCCTTGCCTGGGCAAGCATGCTTGGCGCGGTGTATGCGGGCGGTTTCTATTCCGTTATTGACGTGCGTCAGCCCAAGAACCGCGTGGAGCAGATGTTCAAGACGCTGCAGCCAACGGTCGTGCTTACCGACGCCGAGCACCTTGAGCGCGCTAACGAGCTCTTTGACGGTTCGGGTTGTCGCGTTGCGTGCATCGAGGAGGTTACGAAGGGCGCGGTAAGCGAGATCGCGCTTGAGGCCGTTCGAGTACAGGCATGCGACGTCGATCCTCTCTACGCAAACTTTACAAGTGGCAGCACGGGAACGCCCAAGGCGTTTGTGGCGTCACACCGCTCTGTTCTGGACTGGACAAAGGTCTTTACCAAGACGTTTGGCATCGACGAAACCGATATTATGGGCAATCAGGCGCCTTTCGATTTTGACGTGTCCAACAAGGACATCTACACCTCGCTGCTCACGGGCGCTACGGTGCAGATAATACCTCGTCAGTACTTTTCGAACCCTACGCAACTCATGGATTACCTTTGCGAGCGGGAGGTAACCACGCTGTGCTGGGCCGTAAGCGCCATGTGCTTTGTGTCCATTATGGGCGGCTTCGACTATCGTGTGCCCACCACCATTCGACGCGTGCTCTTTAGTGGAGAGACCATGCCGCCAAAGCAGCTGCGGGTTTGGCAGAAGTTCATTCCCGACGCGGTTTATGCAAATCTGTATGGCCCGAGTGAGATTACCTGCAACTGCACGTATTTTGTCGTTGATCGCCCCTATGAGGACGATGAGCTGATTCCCATTGGCAAGCCCTTTACCAACGAGCGGGTGTTCCTTCTTAACGAACGGGACGAGCAGATCCATGTCGCAGGCGAGGTGGGCGAGCTTTGCGTCGCGGGCACCTGCCTAGTGATGGGCTATTTAAACTCGCCCGAGCGCACGGCCAAGGCCTTTATGCAAAATCCGACGAACAGCCGTTGGATCGATCCCATATACCGGACGGGCGATCTTGCTCGCTATGACGAGCAGGGCAACCTGGTGTATATCTCGCGCAAGGATCATCAGATCAAGCATCTTGGGCAACGTATTGAGTTGGGTGACATCGAGGCGGCAGCTCAAGGAGTGGATGGGGTTGAGCGTGCCTGTTGCCTCTATGACTCCAAGCGTAAACGCCTCATTCTGTTTTATGTGGGGAGCATTGAGCGTAAGGAACTTAAGGGGACGCTGCGTGATCGCCTACCGCAGTTCATGGTGCCAAACAACACCAAGCAGATCGACGAAATGCCACTGAGCAAGAACGGCAAGATCGATCGTGCCGTTTTGGCAGAGGCGGCTCGCATACGATAGGCTTGACCTGGGTTTTGCTTATCCCGGAGAATGGGTGGGTCCGCGAGGGAGTGTTGGAAAGCAAGCCGCGCGAGTTTCCGCAAGGACTGTTCGAGCACGGCGCTTTCCACGCCCCCTCGCGGACCCACCCATTCTCCGGGGCTAAGGCACAGAGCATATTTCCCTCTACTCGGGTTGGCATTACCGCGAGCGGCGCCTTGTTAGCCAGTACACAAGCGCAAATACGGCCCACGCAACGGCAGAGACGGCAAGTCCCAGCTTGGCCCCAGGCGTCTCGTAGCTAAAGCGCACCTCATGGTCGCCAGCTTCTATTGGCAGAAGTGTCATGCCTGCAGAATCGACCGTTGTGGCTTCGACGCCGTCCACGATGGCAGTCCAGCCGTCGTCGTGAGGAACGGCTAGGTAAACGAGGGCAGGCGATGGCGTGCTGGTGGTAAAGCCAAAGCCATGGTCGCCTCGCCAGAAATTGCGTACCGCACGAGACTGTGCCTGCGCAGTGAGTTGCGAAACGTTGGCAGAGCCATCTATATCGCTGGCATCAATCTTTTGGGCAAATGAGCTGACCTGATCCTCGCTTGCGGGCGATACCACGGGCGCTTGCAGGAGCGCAACGGCACGTTGTTCCACTGGTAGCTCATAGATTTTGTCTGTGATGGCGTAGCGATCGCAGAGGAAGCCTATGGGACAGGCATTCTTTTCGGTCACGTAGACGGTGGAGCCGTCCACTGCGTATTGGGCGACTACCGGACTGCCTTCGGGGTTGTTCGTTATAACGTAGCGGCCGCCGAGCAACTCGGAAAGGCCGGGAATCGACTCCTTGTTCAGGTTCCATACGTTCCAGGCGCCCCATCCGAAGAACTCCTCAAAGCGTCCGATTGCGTTGCTGATGGTTGAGTTGAAGGAGCTTGTGCCAATGGCGTCGCCGGTGAGCGTGAGCCGATTGTCGCAGGTGGCGTAGCGATATTGTGGGTCCTGCGTGCGAAGCTGCGTTCCAAGGCTGATTTGAGCGAGCGCGTCGCGCCATTGGTTGGGCTCTATGTGCTCGAGCATCTCTCCTGTATAGGTATTTTGTCGATAGTAGAACGTCGTGAGGGCCGTGGTTGTCGCACATGTGAGTGCAACCGTGGCAAGTAGAGCGAATGTGCGCTTTGGAGGGAGCTGCGCTTGAGCGTCGTCTTGGTCTTTTTGGCTGCCGTTCGCGAGCAAATACGTTGCCGCACAACCTGCCAGCGCGATGCCGACGTAGAGCGCAAAGCGATTTGCATGCAACAGATAGGCGGGGTCCACGAGGTTCGCGCATGCCAGCACGATGCCAGCGAACGCCAAGAGAAGGATCGCATAGGCAAGGGCTCCAAAGCGGATGCTAAAGTCCCGTGGATTGTCCAACACTTGGGCGCTCGCCAGCGCGCCCATGAGCACGAGCAAATACCACCAGCGTTGGTATATGCCGGTGAACAGGATGAACGCCGAGCTAAGAAGGGGAGAGACGCAGACTATAAGAAGTACAATCAGCAACCTTACGAGCCAGTCCCCCTTGCCGAGGCGACCCTTCAAATAGGCAAGGCACAGCGAGGGGCCTAACAAGGGAAGCCAACAGCACGTCGAGGTCCATTGCTGGGCAATGATTGCGTTGTGGTCGAACATGGCGTCGGCAGGAAGCAGGATTCCCTGCAGCTGGAAGAGTGCCTGCTGCGGGCTCCACAGTAGGTTTTCGATGCTAAGGGTGGATGAGCCTGTGCGCGGGTTCCCCATCATGTATATGGCTGAGGGCACAAGGAGAACGGCAGCCATGGCTGTGCCAAGGATCCCCAAGACTAGGCAGCGCAATGTGCAACGTACCAGTTCGGCCGCCCCTTTGCGTGCGAGACCGGGGGCAAATCGTATGCCAAAGTACAGCAGGAGGAATATGACGTCTTGCACGAAGAAGAAGTAGTTTACGAGCGCATTTATGCATACCGCCACAACAAAACATGCGATGTCGTGCTTGTTTTCCATAAGGCGTTCGAGGCCGATGAGCAAAAGCGGAAAGAGCGCCACGACGTCGTGGAAGTGATAGAACAGTATGTTGGCAGTCTGGAAACCCGAAAAGGCGTAGAGTAGAGCTCCCACGGTTGCCACATGCTCGCTGTGCACGAAGCGCCGAATGAAGAGGCGTGAAGTTATGCCTGCCACCACGTACTTAAGGATGTAGATCCAACCGACCACAAAGGGAAACGCGTCGGCGGGGAAGAGCATGCTCGTCCAAAAGAAGGGGCTGCCGAGCTCATAGAAGCTGAAGCCTTGGATGGCTGAGGTGCCCAAGTCCAGATTCCAACACCAGCCAAGAAGGCCGCCGCGTGCGATTTGGTTGTGAAGCGCCATGGTAAAGGGAATCTGCTGGAAGTCAAAGTCCTCGCGTAGCGTAAAGGCCCCGCCATCCTGCACCATGAAGATGCCGAGCGAAAGCAGGGCGGTTACGAAGCACAGTGCTGCACACACAACTGTTTCCCTGCGGGGAGAACGAATGTTCAAAAGGCGCACGGAAATCCCCATCCTTCGCGTCGATCCGTTGGGCTGCATTGCAATATGCGAATGCACGCGTCTATGGTAACCCTAAATGCACGGTAGAGGCTTGCCCCAAACGGAGGCATTCCCTATGGGCGCAGCTCACCGCTAATGTATGGCGCAGTCGATAAGGAGACAACTTCCGATTTTATCGGCAGGATCCGAGTTGCCCATAAAATCGGACGTTATGAAGCTACGCGACACTCCAAATGGCAACCACCATATGGAAACATCGCCCTTCTCCTTTCAGTTTGCATGCTTCAGATGAATGAAGAACGAATAGGCGAGTGGTTTAGATGCTTTGCGTCCTGTAAAATGGGCATGCGCGTAGTTCTTCAAAGTTTGAGCTGCCATTACATCGTGCTCATACTATGCGCTCAAGAACTGTGTAGCTATGGAAATCCACAGATAAACGGGGAGTTATAAGGTATGGCAGAATTTATCTACCAGATGTACAAGGTGCGCAAGGCGCACGGCGACAAGGTCATTTTGGATGACGTGACCATGGGCTTCTACCCTGGTGCAAAGATTGGCGTAGTGGGTCCCAATGGTATGGGCAAGTCTACGTTGCTCAAAATAATGGCTGGCATGGAGGACATCTCCAACGGCGAGGCAATGCTGAGCCCTGGCTATACGGTGGGGCTGCTGCAGCAGGAGCCGCCTTTGGAGGAAGACAAGACCGTGCGCGAAAACATCGAGCTCGCATTTGGCGACATCCTGGCAAAGATCGCTCGCTTCAATGCCATTGGCGAGGAGATGGGCGATCCAGACGCGGACTTCGATGCGCTTATGGCAGAGATGGGCGAACTGCAGGACGCGATTGACGCCGCTAACGGCTGGGATTTGGACTCTCAGCTGAGCCAGGCCATGGATGCGCTGCAGTGTCCGGATCCCGATGCGCCAGTTAACGTGCTGTCGGGCGGCGAACGTCGTCGTGTGGCGCTGTGCCGTCTGTTGCTCGAGGCTCCCGATCTGCTGCTTCTGGACGAGCCGACCAACCACCTGGATGCTGAGTCCGTGCTGTGGTTGGAGCAGTTCCTGCATCGCTATCCCGGCGCCGTGCTGGCTGTAACGCACGATCGCTACTTCCTGGACAACGTGGCGGAATGGATTTGCGAGGTTGATCGCGGGACGCTGTATCCCTACAAGGGCAATTACTCCACGTATTTGGAAACCAAGGCAACGCGCATGGAGAAGGAGAGCCAGCAGAACGCAAAGCGCGCCAAGAAACTCAAGGCGGAGCTGGAATGGGTGCGCAGTGGTGCAAAGGCGCGTCAGGCAAAGGGCAAGGCCCGTCTCGCCCGTTATGAGCAAATGGCATCGGAAGCAGCCGCCAATAAGAAGCTGGACTTCTCTGAGATCCAGATTCCCATGGGTCCGCGTCTGGGCAATAAGGTGCTCGAAGCCGAACATCTGCACAAGGCGTTTGGCGATCGTGTTCTTATTGATGACCTTTCCTTTAGCCTGCCGCGTAATGGCATCGTAGGCGTGATCGGCCCCAACGGTGTGGGAAAGACGACCCTGTTCAAAACCATCGTGGGGCTTGAGGAGCCTACCAGCGGAACGCTGGAGCTGGGCGAATCCGTAAAGATCAGCTACGTGGACCAAACGCGCGAAGGCCTTGATGCGGATAAGACCATATGGGAAGTCGTAAGCGATGGAAACGACTACATCATGGTGGGGGAGACCGAGGTGCCGAGTCGTGCGTATGTGGCGAGCTTCGGGTTTAAGGGTTCCGATCAGCAAAAGAAGGCAGGAGTGCTTTCTGGCGGCGAGCGTAACCGCCTCAACCTTGCACTCACGTTGCGACAGGGCGGGAACCTTCTCCTTCTTGACGAGCCTACCAATGATCTTGACACCGAAACCCTCGAGTCCCTCGAGGAAGCGCTTGAGCGTTTCCCTGGCTGCTCAGTGGTCGTGAGCCATGACCGCTGGTTCCTCGACCGCGTGGCTACGCACATTCTTGCGTGGGAGGGCACCGATGAAGAGCCTGGGCGCTGGTATTGGTTCGAAGGCAACTTCGAGGCATACCAAACCAATCGCGAGGATCGCCTGGGGCCTGAGGCCAGTAAGCCTCATCGTCTGCATCGCAAGCTTACGCGCGATTAATGCGGAGCCGGGTCGCTTGGCTTCTTTCCCCACAGGCAGCGTCTTGCATCCGCAAACATGATGTCGGGATTGAGGCCAAGCGCTTCGGCATAGGCGAAGAGCTCGTAAAAGCGCAGGCTACGTACGCCAATCTCCAGCTTGCTTACGGTGGACTGAGGGACGCCGAGCCTTTCCGCCACGTCCTTTTGCGTAAACCCAGCATTCGAGCGCAACTGCCTAAGATAATTTCCAATGCGTCTGTTCGTTTCGGTATTCATGGGTATAGACAATAGCGGATACTTGGGAATATATCAAATATTAGTCCAAGCGCGTTCGCTGATTTGCGTCTGGGAAGGGCTTCGTCGCTTCGCTCCTCAGCCCGCAACATGCCAAAGGGCATGTTGCGCCCTTGCGGGTTCGACTCCGTGCGAGGGACCCTAGACATGAAAAAGGCCCCGTGCTTGGGGCCTGAATAATCACTGGTGGCTGGGAAGGGAGTCGAACCCCTGACACAGGGATTTTCAGTCCCCTGCTCTACCAACTGAGCTACCCAGCCGCTCG
>CADCPM010000051.1 GCA_902803315.1 uncultured Coriobacteriaceae bacterium | reverse complement strand
GAGCACACCGACTCCGACTTCGACCGCGAGAAGCTCCAGGAGCGTCTTGCCAAGCTTTCCGGCGGCGTGGCCGTCATTAAGGTCGGCGCTGCCACCGAGCCCGAGCTCAAGGAGATCAAGCACCGCATCGAGGACGCGCTGCAGGCTACGCGCGCTGCCGTCGAGGAGGGCATCGTCGCTGGCGGCGGCGTCGCATTCCTGGAGGCCACCGCTGCGCTCGATAGCGTTGAGGCTGCCGACAACGACGAGAAGATCGGCATCGAGATCGTGCGCAAGGCCATGGAGGCCCCCGTTCGCACCATCGCCAACAACGCTGGCTACGAAGGCTCCGTCGTGGTTGAGAAGATCAAGAACCTGCCTGCTGGCCAGGGCCTTGACTCCGCTACCGGCACCTACGGCGACATGATCGAGATGGGCGTACTTGACCCCGTCAAGGTCACCCGCACCACGCTTCAGAACGCTGCGTCCGTGGCGAGCCTCATCCTCATCACCGAGGCTACCGTTACCGACGAGCCCAAGGACACCACCATCGAGGAGGCCATCTCCGCGGCTGCCGCAGCTGGCGGCCAGGGTGGCGGCATGTACTAAGATAAACCTGTAAGAAGAGGGGCGACCCCGTCTGCTTCCGTGCTCAAACAGCTGGCTTCGCCAGAACTGCGCCGGAAGCAGACGGGGTCGCCCCCTTTCTCACGGCAGGCTTATCGTCTGGCGGGAAAGATGGTGCGGGCTTTGCCCGCGTTTTGGAGGGAGAACTGCGCGCGGAGGTGTTCTTGTGGCTAGTTTTGCGCCATCGTCCAAATTTCGATCAGATTTTGCCAGCTTTATCCTATGTTGCGCAGTTTTTAAGTGACATTTCCACACAGGGCGAAAACAAGGTTCGCATCGTCGCAGGTAAAAAGCTATGAAAATGCAGTCCCGTAAAATCGTTCGTCCAAAAACTGTGCAATATGGGCTAGAACTGGCAAAAACCGAACGAGAATTGCACGAAACTCCGCAAAGCCCCGCTCTCGCCGCTTGGATACCCCTGCTTATAATCATCAAGCAATGGTGAGCATTTCCATTGCCTGGCTTAGCCATGGTTGGGGCAGGCATATGCGCTACAATTGAGCACCGAACGAGGGGAGGAACCATGGCCGCAAAGAAGCGCGACATACTCGACGAGATCATCGACATCCAGCAGAACTGGAACGCCCTTTCCAATACGGGCAACGAGCTGGTGGAGCAGCTTACGGCCGACCCTCGCGATATTCCGGACTTCGATCCTGCCGACTATAGGGAGCGCCCGCGCGTCAACTCCACCTTTTGCGTGTCGGCGGCCTCGGGCAATCCGGACGCCTGCAAGCGGTGCATGGCCGTATGCCCTGTGGATGCCATATCCATTCACAACGCCTCGGTGCGCATCGACGACAACTGCAGGAACTGCGACCTCTGTGTGGCTGAGTGTCCTACCGAGGCTCTCTTCGTGCGTAAAAACCCGCCACTGGAGCTCTATGACAAGATCGCCCGCATGGCCACCGCCTACGAGCAATGCTACATTACCTGCCCTCGTGCCATCGGTCGCCTGCCCGAGCCGAACGAAATCGTGCTGCCCTGCGTAGCTGCTGTGTCGCGCGAGGTGTGGTTCGACCTTTTGTGCAACTACGACAACCTGAGCGTCTATTTGCCGCTCGGCATATGCGACGATTGCTCGACGACTACGGGCGAGGAGGCCTTCTCGGACGCCATTGCCTTTGCCGAGGAGTGGAGCGGCGAGTCGGTGGGGCTCGAGGTGGACGAAACCGACCTGACGCATGAGCAGACTCGTGCCTACAAGCGCAGCCAGTTCGTAAGCAGCATGACTCAGGCGGGAACGCGTCTCGTGTCGCGCAGCAATCCCGTTCTGGCGGGTGCGCAGGCGGTGGCCAATCGCCTGAAGGCCCACACCGACCAGATCAACGGACTTCAACGTGCGCTCGAGAATGCCGTAGGTGCGCAAAACGCGCAAAGTAAGCATCGCATGCTCACGCGTCGTCGTCGCCTGCTTATGGCGGGCCTGCAAAAGTACCCCGACCTTGCAGACGAGCTATTCCTCGACTTCCCCAACATCGATAGCTCCCTGTGCACCATGTGCTCGGAATGCACGAAGGCGTGTACGGTGCGTGCCTTGGAAATGGACAAGTCCGGCCGAGTTCTGTTGGAGCCCAGCTATTGCGTAAACTGCGGCGCATGCGCAGTCGTATGCCCAGAGGGCGCCATCGCCATGCAGGCGCGCGACGCGCGTGACCTCGTGGTGCCGGATTCTGCGGCCGAGGAGCGCAAACGCCAGCGCGAGCGTGCCGCCAAGCTCAAGCAGGAAGGCAAGAAAAAGCTCAGCCAGGGCCTTGACGCGATTGAAAACTTGGCCAACGACAAGTGAGGTTTGCAACGAGGGCCGAAGCGTCCCCTCTGGTTGCGTAGATAAAAAAGGAGCAAAACATGGCACTATCCATTGGCATCGTGGGGCTTCCCAACGTGGGCAAATCGACCCTGTTTACCGCGCTCACCAAGAAGGGTGGCCTTGCAGCCAACTATCCCTTTGCCACTATCGACCCCAACGTGGGCATCGTGGACGTCCCGGACGACCGCCTGCAGGCGCTGGCCAACATCGTGCATCCCGGCCGGATTGTGCCTGCTACCGTGGAGTTTGTGGACATCGCCGGCTTGGTAAAGGGTGCGAGTGAGGGCGAGGGCCTGGGCAACCAGTTCCTTGCGAACATCCGCAACACCGATGCCATCTGCGAGGTGGTGAGGTTCTTCTCGGACCCCGACGTCATCCGTCACGAGAGCAGCGTGGATCCGCAGGCCGATATGGATACGATTCAAACGGAGCTAGTGCTCGCCGACCTGGGGACGCTCGAGCGCGCCATCCCCAAGCTGGAAAAGGAGGCCAAGCGTGACAAGGCCAATGCGCCGCGCCTGGCCGTAGCCAAGCGTCTGGAAGAGTGGCTGGGTGCAGGCAATCGTGCCGCCACGCTGGACATGACCGAGGAGGAACGCGCCGCCGCGCACGATCTTTTCCTGCTCACGATGAAGCCAATTCTCTACGTTGCCAACGTGGACGAGGATGCGCTGGGGGAGGAGCTGCCTCCCATTGACGGCGCCACTGTGGTGCCCATTAGCGCCAAGGTGGAGGCCGAGCTGGCAGAGCTTGCCGAGGAGGATCCCGAGGAGGCGGCCGAATATCTGGCGGACCTGGGCCTTGAGCGCTCCGGCTTGGAGACGCTCGCTCAGGCGGCGTACGACCTGCTGGGCCTGCAGAGCTACTTTACGGCGGGCGAGATGGAGGTCAAAGCCTGGACGGTGCGCAAGGGCGCAAAGGCGCCCGAGGCCGCGGGCGTCATCCACTCCGACTTCGAGCGCGGTTTCATAAAAGCTGAGGTTGCAAGCTACGACGACTACGTGAGTCTTGGCGGCGAGCAGGGTTGCAAAGCTGCGGGCAAGCTGCGCATGGAGGGCAAGGAATACGTCGTGCAAGATGGCGACGTCATGCACTTCCGCTTTAACGTGTAATAACATCAGACAATGGGGAGTATCCCCTTTGCCTCACGGTTGCAGTTCACACCCCGCGCCTTTGTCCGGACCGCAAGCGGCGACTCACGAAGTGAGCGACCGAAGTGAGCGCGGAGCCGCATGCGGGACCGGCGAAGGCGCGGGGTGTGAACTGCAACAGGCAACGCCCCCACTGCGTAATCAAGCAATGGGGGCGTCCGTTTTACCCGGCTGCGTCTGGCTGCGCATCACAGGCGCTTCGCGGCCGTTTTCTCGTGATTATTTCCCAAGCACGCTTGAGACCCCTCCAAGCTGATTCCCAAACCTTAGCGCCACCGGCTATGATCTCGAGCTGCTCGTCGGTGAGCTCAATGCCCTCCTCGCGGATGTAGGCCATTGCCTCGTTGGCGCTCTGGCACTCCGAGAGCTTCTTAAGCTGATCGGCTGTCATGTTGTCGTAGTTCATGCTTAACTCCTTCGTATGCGGGCCGTTGTATTTGCCCTTGGTCTTCTATTGCGCTGTTTCCAGCTTCGAGAAGTACTATGCGGACAAGCGGAATGTGTCCCAAGGGATTTCGTGACTCCACAAATCTATGGCAAGCCGCAATTGAGGGGTATAGTGTTGGTAGGCTATAACCGACGCGGCGTAGTGGGGTGGTCGTATGGGCGAATCCGCGTATGAGGTCACGTGTCCGACGTGTGGAAAGGTGTTCTATCCGCGCGCGAACGCGACGAAGTTCTTCTGTCCCCAGTGTGGTATGAAAATTGCCGAGAAGCCCCCTCTCTCCCATGAGGAGGCGCAGGCTCAGGCATTGCGCGCAGTGGAGCAAGCGGCAGCCGTGGCCGAACAGGCAGCCGCCGCCGCAAAGCTTGCCGGACAAGAGCAAACGCGCATCCAGTCCGTGGACGAGGCAAACGAGGCGGTGCGCAAGGCCATGGAGGCGGTGCGCCTGGCACAAGAGGCCATGCGTGCTCAGGAGCAGCAAACCGAACAGCAAAAGGCGATGCTCGAGCAGAGTCGCGCGGAGTTCGAGCGCACCATGCAAGAAATACAGCTGCGCGATGCCGAAATGGCAGCGCGCCACAAGGCGGAGGCCGAGGCCCTTAAGAAGGAACAGGAAGCCGAGGCACGGCGCTGGGCTCAGGAGGCCGAGGAGCGACGCCGCGCGCAGGAGACCGAGGCTCGCAGGCAGGCAGCCGCGGCGGAAGCCCAACGCAGGGCCGAGGCTGCCGCTGCGGCTGAGGCCAAGCGACAAGCCCAGGCCCAGTCCGTGGAATACCGTCGCAACGTGCCTCTGCGTCACACCAACGGCTGCGGCCTGTACACAATAACCATTCCCACCAACTGGTCCATAAAGAAGACCATGATCACATCTGGCACGCGTACCTACAATCCGCTTGCGCTCCTTGTGGACGGCGAGGGCGGCGCCATAATCATGGCGCAGGGCGATGCGGGCACGCGCTTGAGTGCGGGCATGAAGGCGGTCATGAACACCTACGGTGCGGCCATTGCGGCGGTGGATAGCACGAACTACGCCAGCATGCCCAATGCCCAGGCGGTTGCCGATAAGGAAATGCAGGACTACGTACGCAACAACAACTGCACCAACTTGAGGCTCGTAAAGGAAATCCCAAGCTCGAACCTGCAGCAACGGCAGCAAGAGGCGTACCAGCTCTATCAACAGGCAGGGCAAGCCGTTGGCAACACGATGCTCAAGGATCCCTATGCGGCGGAGGTAATGCGCGTCTACGAGTTCGAGAGCGACGGCGACCCCAGAAGGGCTGCGGTCTACGTGCGCGTGGTTGCGGTCAAGGACGCAACGGGCGTTGAGAATTTCAATCCCATGGGGTTGGCCTTTAACCTGGGCTCCTCTCTGGGCGGGCTCTTCTCGAAGAAGAGAGACACGCAGCAGCAGGCCCAGCAGCAGACAGCGGCGTCGGGCGCCAGCTCAACGTGGAGCCTGCCCGGCTACGACGACTACATGCGTGGCGGTACCATCTATTGGGATGTGTACGCCACGCACATGCTTACCTCGCCAACCGATAGGTTCGATGAGCGCTTTACGCATGCGTTCTTGCCGCTGGTGCAAACGTTCGAGGTGCACGCGGACATCCAAAACCTCTTGCTCAATTCCAAGCGCCAGGAGGCTGCGCAAGTCCAGGCGGCAACCGACCAGCAAATATATGCCATGAACATGCAAACGCAGGCGACGCTTGACGCAGCCCGCCAGGCTTCGGCGGCTCACTCGGCCATGGTCGATGACTATTTGCGTCAGAGCGATGCTCATCACCAGGCGTTCCGCGAGCGCACCAACGCTCAGTTCAATACGGGCTACGGAAGCAGCTCGCCCGATTACTCTGAAGCGATTCGCGGCGTAAACACGTTTAGAACCTCGGATGGTCGCGAGGTAGAGCTGGATGTCTCAGCCGACCGTGCCTACGAGAACCAGGCGGGAGACGTTATCGGCGGCTCTGGCGGCTTTGATCCCGGCGCCGACTGGACCGAGATTCCGCGCGCGTAGAGAGTCGACTCCAGGTTAGGAACAGGCCCCGAGTTAGGTTTCGCGAAACCTAACTCGGGGCCTGTCACCAATCCGGGACCCGTGCCGCTAGTGGCTCGGATGGTTACCGTTGCCAGTGTTGTCGTGACGAGGCATGGGCCGCGTCTCTACCTGTACCTCGACGCCCGGTTCCGGCGCAGCTTGCGCGGCCACGAGCTGCTCGAACATGGACTGGCTCTCGCGGAAGTCGCTGGGAAGCACTACCGAACTGGCGCCCTTGTCGGCAAAGCCGCGCATCATATCGACCCATTGGGTGAACTCGAACAGGCGATTCGCCTCTTCGGCCGTGAGGTTGGAGCCCTTAATCACGTCGATGGAGTCCTTAATGCCGCGTGCGATGGCAATGCGCTGGTCGGCGATGCCCTTACCTTCGGCGGCCATGGCCTCTGCCTTTGCCTGGGCGGCAATAACGGTCTTGGCGCGGGCGGCGTTCGCATCGTTGGTGGCGCTCTCGAGGTTGTTCTTGGAGGCGATGATGTGGTTCATGGACTCCTGCACCTCGGCGGGCAGCTTAATGCGGGTGATGAGCGTGGTTACCAAAACGTAGCCATATTCCAGCATCTTGTGTGCCACTACCTCGTCAATGGCGTGGGCGATGGCGTCCTTCTCGCTAAAGACCTCGTCCAGCGAGCGATTGGGAATCTGGGAGCGTAGCGCGTCGGCCAGGTAGTCCTGCATCTGCGACACCGGGTCCTGCAGCATGTAATAGCTCTTGTAGACGCCAGACTGCTCCCGCAAGTTCATGTTGTTGCTGTCCACGTGGTACTGAATGGAAACGTCGAGCTCAATGGTTACGTTGTCGGCCGTCTTTGCGTCAAACGTCATGTGCTCGTCTTCGGTCTTGAGGTCTATTTGAAACACGCGGTCCACAAACGGCAGGCGAAAGTGGAGTCCAGGCCCCGCAAAGCCGTGGAACTTGCCCAGCCGCTCGATTATGGCCACATGCTGCTGACGGACTACGTATTGCACGGAAACAAGGATGATGATAATTACTACAATGGGTACGACTGCCCCAATGAGGGTGTTAAACAGCGTGCGAATAAACATCGTGAGCCTTTCTCTTGACAATACAAACGGGGGGCTTACCCCTATACAAGGTAAACCCCCCGCCAAAAAAGTGAAGTGAATGTTACCTACTCGGTATATTCTTCCGTCGGAACGCCCGTTTGTTGGGCTATGGCCTCCTGACGATCAGCCTCAACGGCAGCATTGGCCGCCTTTTGACCCTCCGTGCCAACTCCACCCGCAATTCCGGCGGTGGAGTCGTGCTCGCCTTGCGTCTCGTCGTAGGGCGGAAGTCCCTGGTCCACGCGCGTCATCATCTTTTTCCATTGGTCAACCAGGCAGATTTCGTACCAAGTGTCGCCAATCATGGCGCCGTCGGTGGGCTCCATGCCCGTTGAGATGTCCTCCTCCACGTTGAGCGACTTCATCTGCATGGCCAAATCCAAAATGGCTGCGACGTCCATGTCGGTTGTCACGCTGTCTGCCATGGTGGCCACGGTTGAGGCAATGGTAGCGGGGTCGCTTGCCAGGACCTTCTTGATTACGGCCGAGAAGACCATGCGCTGGTTGGCCGCGCGGAACACGTCGCCGTCTCCGTAGTTGTCGTAGCCATGACGGCAGCGACAGAGTAGGGCGGCGTCCGTTCCGTTTAGGGTCTGCTCGCCAGCAGGAAGATTGAGGCCAGTGTATTCCGGGTCGTTTACCGGGACAGGCAGATTCACGGTAACGCCGCCCACCTGATCGACGATTTCAATAAAGCGGTCGAGGTCAATCTCGGCGTAGTGCGATATAGGCACGCCCGAGAATATGGAGACGACCTTGGTTGCGTAGGCGGCACCGCCAAAGGCATAGGACGCGTTTATCTTTTGGTTTCCGTGCTCATCCATCTTAACCAGGGTGTCACGGTGTATCGAGACCATGCTTACCTTTACGTTTTTGGGGTCGATGCGGCACAGCATTATGGAGTCAGAACGATAGGCATGCTCGTCGCTACCGTAGTTCTCGGTGTCCTCAACACGGCCTTGGTCCCTGTCGACACCTAGGAGCAAAAGATAAAACGGGTCACCGGCTTCCTTTTTGACGAGCTGTTCGCGCAGTTCGTTGGTTACGTTGGAATTGAGCTTGTTGTTGATGTTCGAGATGTACAGGCCAGCCGCGATTGCCACGCCGCCAATAAGCAGGAGAACAACAGCAATAACCGCAATGACTACGATCTTGCGGTTGCTCTTGTTTTTGTTCTTGTTGCGGTAGCGATTGACGTCGTAATAGCGGTTAAAATCCTCAACGTCCGTGGTGGGCAGCGGCCGTTGGGCCTGCGTAACGGGCGTAACAGGCGCAGCCTCTTGCGTGCCTTGATCTTCTATGGCCGGCAAGTCACCCTGCTCAAGAGGGGCGTCGGTAGTGGGATCGTCCTCAAGTGAGGGGATGCTCTGTGGCGTTGGTCGCATGTCCTCGCCGTTATTATGATCGGGTTTAGACAAGGTCTCCTCCGGTGACAGATGAAGTGCATTTGGACAAAAAACCATAATACACCCGTATTAAGACGCCCACATAAACGACGTAACATGGACGCAGGTGCGGCGTTACAGCCCACACCCCGCGCCTTCGCCGGTCCCGCATGCGGCTTCGCACTCGCTTCGCTCGCTCACTTCGTGAGTCGCCGCTTGCGGCCCGGACAAAGGCGCGGGGGTGTGGGCTGTAACGCCGCACCAGGCCATCCGAAAGCCCTTGGCGACAGCTGACGTTGACTAAATCCTAGTACACGACTAGTATTTATACCATTCACGCAATACGTATGCTCAGCCAGTGCATGCGTGTAAAGGGAGGAGAAGCTCTATGGGAACGCTCAACAACGCAATGTTCAATCGTCGTCAGGCGCTTGCTCTTGGCCTGGGCGCCACCGCTATGGTCGGCCTCGCCGCCTGCAGTGGCGGGAACGCCAGCAGCAGCGCTGCAAGCAGTAGCGCCTCAAGCGGCGGCGGAGGCGAAGAGGCCAAAAGTGGCTCATCCCTCGACACCGCAGCCTTCGACAAGCTCGTAGCCTCTGGCCCCAAGGCCGAGGATGCGACTATCGCGCAAAACAAGTGGGCCAGCAAGGTAAAGAGCAACGGTAAGCTGCGCGTGGGCGCCGTAGACACCTCCGCGCTGTTCTGTCAGCTCGACGAGAAGGACGGTAGGCATCGCGGGTTCGACGCCGGCCTATTCCAGCTGCTCACAAACTATATCCTGGGTGACCCCACGGCCTACGAGCGTACCCTCGTGCAATCCTCCACGCGCGAGTCCGTTTTGCAAAACGACACCGTGGACGCCGTGTTTGCTACCTATACCATCACCGACGAGCGCAAGAAGGTCATCTCCTTTGCCGGTCCGTACTACGAGGGGCATCAGGGCATTCTGGTGATGTCCAACAACAGCGACATTGCGAGCGTGGACGACCTTGCCGGCAAGATCGTGGGCGTCCAGGACGGCTCTCAGCAGTCCAAGGAGGAGTTCACGACCAAGTACCTGTCTAAGTCCGAGGTGCAAACGCTGGGCACCGACGGCGAGCTGCGCCGTGCGCTCGAGCAAGGTCGCATCAATGCCTACGTAACTGACTGCGCCCTTCTTAAGAGCGATATGGTAGAAAACCCAAACAAGTACAAGCTCGCTGCCGAATTTGGCGATCCTGACCTGCTGGGCATCGGCCTCCCGCTCGATTCCGACGGCGTGGCGTTCGTTAACGACTGGCTGAAGAAGATCGAGGATGAGGGCCTGTGGACGGATCTCTACAAGCTGTTCTTTGGCGAAGAGGGAGCAACTAATCCGCCCGCCATCCAAAAGTAGCGCTTTCCAAGCGCAGGGGCAGGCAAAGGGGATACTCCCCATTGTCTGATGTTATCAGGCAATGGGGAGTATCCCCTTTGCCTGGTGCTTGCCGTACTATAGAAGGGCAAATAACGAAAGGAGGCGAATATGGGAGTAGGTGAAGTTGTTGCAGAGTTCGGCGGCGTGTACGTGTCGTCGCTTCTCTCCACGTGGCTTATGACCATCGTCTGCTTCGCGGGCGGTCTGGCGCTGGGCGTTTTGGTAACCATAATGAGGGTCTCGCCCATTAAGCCGCTACGGGTGGTGGGCGACTTCTACGTGCAGGTGTTTCGCAACATACCCACGATCTCGCTGTTGGTGATCTTTGTGTATGCGCTGCCGTACCTGGGGCTTCTGCTCGATTACCGCACGTGTCTTATTGTGTGCATCATCCTTGTGGTGGCGTCGTTTGCCTCCGAGAACTTCATGAGCGGCATTAACGCCATCGGTGTGGGCCAAATTGAGGCGGCGCGCTCGGTGGGCCTCTCCTTTTCGCAGATCGTGCGCCTTATTGTTATTCCGCAGGCGCTGCGCACCACCGTGCTTCCCATGACCAACCTGCTCATCGCCACGCTGCTTACCACGGCGATCGGGTCGCAGGTGCCGCTAACCCCGCCCGAGCTCACAGGCATGGTCAACTACGTTAACGCGCGTTCCGTTGCGGGCATCTCGGCGTTCGTGGTGTCTGCCATCTGCTATGCGGGCACGGCGCTGCTCCTTGGCTTCTTGGGTAACAAGCTCGACAAGAAGGTGAGGATCGTACGATGAGCGCACATACCACCTCCATGCGAGACGCTCTCTACGAGGCGCCAGGACCAAAGACCAGACGTCGCACCGTCATTGGCACCGTTGTGTCTCTGGTGCTTCTCGCGGTCGCCATCTTTTTTATTATCAGGCAGTTCTACATCACCGACCAGTTCAATGAGCGTTACTGGAGCTTCCTCTTGGAATGGAGCACGTGGCGCTTCCTGCTTGAGGGCCTGTGGGGAACCATACAGGTTGCCATTATGTCGGGAATTATCTCCATGGCGCTGGGCCTTTTGCTCATGCTGGGACGCATTGGCCAAAATAAGATCGTCTCGGGCATTTGTCATGTGCTCACGGACCTGTTCCGCAGTTTGCCGAGCCTGCTGCTCATATACTTCTTCTTTTTGGTCATTCCCAAATACGGTATTCGCATGCCGTCGTTTTGGATGCTTACCATACCCATCTCGCTTGCGGCTTCGGGCGTTTTGGCCGAGGTCTTTAGGGCGGGCGTAAACGCCGTGCCCAAGGGGCAGACGGAGGCGGCCATGTCCATCGGCCTAACGCATGGGAAGATCGTGCGTAAGATCATCCTGCCGCAGGCGCTGCGCATCGTTATTCCCTCGCTCGTGTCGCAGCTGGTGGTTGTGGTTAAGGACACCACGGTTGCCTACGTGGTGAGCTTTCCCGATCTCATGCAAAACACGCGCGTGCTTATTTCCAACTACGACGCACTTGTGTCCATGTACTTTGTGGTTGCAATCATCTACATCTTGATCAACTACGCAATCAACCAGCTGTCCATTTACCTCGCGCATCGCTCGGGGAACAAAATCGTGACACGCACGTCCGAAAACCCGGTGTAAGGAGTAACCATGGCTGCAAAAAGTACCGCGATTATCCAGATGCACCACGTTGACAAGCACTATGGCGAGCTGCACGTGTTGCAAGACATCAACCTCGACGTACAGAAGGGCGAGGTGGTTGTACTCATCGGGCCGTCGGGTTCGGGAAAGTCCACACTGTGTCGCACCATCAATCGCTTGGAGACCATCGACTCGGGCGAGATTCTGTTTGAGGGCAAGCCGTTGCCGCAGGAAGGCAAGGAGCTGGCCGCCTATCGTGCCGAGATTGGCATGGTGTTCCAGAGCTTCAACCTGTTTGCCCATAAGACCATTCTGGACAACGTGACGCTTGGACCGCGTGAGGTGCTGGGGACTCCCAAAGAGGAGGCCGAGAAGGAAGCCATGGACCTGCTCGCACGCGTGGGTGTGGCCGAGCAGGCGCACAAGGTCCCCGCCCAGTTGAGTGGCGGACAACAGCAGCGTGTGGCCATCGCGCGCTCTTTGGCCATGCATCCCAAGGCGATGCTCTTCGACGAGCCCACCTCGGCCCTTGATCCCGAGATGATCAACGAGGTCTTGGAGGTTATGGTGGGGCTTGCCAAGGAGGGGATGACCATGGTGGTCGTAACCCACGAGATGAACTTCGCCCGTCGCGTTTCCAACCGCGTGGTGTTCATGGCCGACGGGCAGATTATGGAAGAGGGTGCTCCGGACGAGTTCTTCGATCACCCCAAGACCGAGCGCGCCAAGGACTTCCTCGACTCGATTCGCGGGCACTAGGTTAAGACAATGGGGATACTCCCCATTGTCTGATGTTATTGAGCGGGTCGCCTACTCGTCCCAGTTGCGCCACTCGAATCCGTTGCGGGCACAAAAGTCCTGCGCCGAGGCAAGAAAGCCCTGCTGGTTGCATGTCCAGGCGGCAAAGTCGGGGATGTCGGCAATAATGGGGTCGGCCTCGTGGATGCAGAGCATGGACTCTTGGAAGCTCCCTGGCTCGAAAGCGGGCCGATCGGGAAGATAGGTGTCCACATACATGGGTTGCAGCAGCAGATAGGCGCCGCCAGTGCAAAGCTGATCGAAGCCTCGGAGCGCGCGACGTGCGGCGGGAACACGCCCTAGCTTGTACATAAGAATGGCACGGCTAAGGTGGAACCATGCGTTGCCATGCCGGCCCTCGCGGGAGTCGAGCCAGTCGAAGCCCTTCTCATCCTCCAGACGGGCCATGGCAAGCGCGCAGGTAAAGCGCGCGCCCAACGCGTCGAGCGGTGCACGGGTCAGCAAGTCCGTGCAAAGGTCGCACGCCATGCGAAATCGCGACGTGTTGATGCCAGTACGCGCAACGGCGGCTTGCAGGCGTAATCGAGGCCGCACAAACACGTCGGCCCATGCATCGCCAGCGGCGGGAATCTGTATGCTTCCGTTGTTTGTGAGAAGGGACTCGTGTACCTCCAGGAGTTGATCGAAAAGCTCCGCCTGCGAAAGGTCTAGCGCTAGCAGCCTTAACGTGAGCGCATCGACGCAGCCGTCGTATGTTGCAAGGGCCTGATTGCAGGCGGCTACGAGCGCCGCATTGCGCTGCTCGCGCTTTTGCGCGAACTGCTCATCGTCCAAGAGGTCATCGTCGCGCCGCGAAAGCTCGTAACGGTCGAGCGCTTGCACGACGAGCGAAAAGGCCTGTTCCTCTTCGTCGTCCACAAAGCGCTGGGGGTCTTCGCGCACGGCAAGCTCGAGCTCCTCGAAGGCTTCGTCCGAGAGCGATCCAAGCTTGCGACGTCGCTTGAGTGCCAGACGGCGTACCTGCTCTTTTCGTGCGTCCATCGCTATTGTCACCGTCCCGACTGCGATTCGTTTGCCTGTTGGGCCAGCACCGACAGCATGGCCTGCGGTCGCTTGCGTGCCGCTTCCTGCATGAGCCAGGTGCTCAGCACGCCCCGGCCTTGCAGGTCGATGCCCTCTTGCAACAGAACGGTCGCTTCCGAGAGCGCAAGAATGATCTCGTCCTCGCTGTAAGGCGCCACGGCCAGCCGGGCGAATACGCCTTCTGGCAGTTCGTTCTGACGTATGAGCGCTTCGGCGGCGTGCGGATATGACTCTAGGATCGCGTCCAGGTATGCGCCCGCCCCTTCCATGTCGTGTCGCTTGAAGGCCAGCGCCATAAGCGCAAGAAGTGTCCAGGCGTCGTCTGAGGGTCGAGCGCGCTTGGCCATCTTCCGCAACGCGATGAGTTCCTGTAGTCCGGACTCGTCTTCGAGCTTCGCGTAGGCGAGCGCTGCGGTAAAGCGAACGTCTGCCATATCGCTTGGATCCAGCTCAAGGGCTTTGTACGCCAGGCGCAGGGCCTCGCGATTCCTGCCACAGATAAGGGCTTCCTCCGCCTGAGTGGCAACCCAACGCAGGTAGGGCCGCATGGCAATGTCGGCCATTAGGTGCGCACGCTCGCTGGGCTCGTCTGCGGGGATGGCCTTACGCTGCTCCTCGCAGTGGTCCCTCACCTCGTCTGAGCGTTCGTTCAAAAAGGTCAGAAACGCATCGAAAGAGGGGTTGGTTGCGGCCGACTTCATGCGAATGGCATCGTAGCAATAAGGATCGAGCGAAATTGCCTCGTCCAGGATGCGGTGTCCGTCCTCGATTATCTGACGCGCGCGTTGCTCGTCGACAAATGGCAGCTCGTAGTCTATGCGCTTTGAGGCGAGCACCACCAGATGGAAGGCGCGGTCGCTGTCGGACTGTGGCAGAGAGTCACGATCCTGGGCGAAACGCCGACCAAAGGTAGTGAACTCGCGCGTTGCCTGCGCGGCGTCCTTGTGGCTGAGGGAGCGGGCAAAGCGAAGGCCGAGCCGCTGATAGTCTTCTCGTTGTGGATCGAACGCCATAGCCCCTCCTTCGTTTCGTGCCTTGCGTGGTTGTCTTGGTCTTGTATCCTAGCACGGTAGCGGCGTTGGGTTTTTGGAATATTGCCATCGGAGAGTGAAGTCATGGGTTTGCTCGTAGATGCCATTGAGCGCGCCAAGCAGGTTGACGACCCCTACTTGGAGAATCTGCATGCTGTGGGTGAGGAGATTGGGCCTAAGCCCTGCCTGAGCTTCTACGAGCTACATGGCGTGGAACTCGACCACTGTGTGCTGGCGGGAGCCGACTTTTCCAAGGCGAGTTTCTATGACTGCGTTCTTGTGGGCTGCGACCTTTCCAATGCGATGCTGGAAGAGGCCTATCTGGCGCGTACGCGATTTGTGGGATGCAAGCTCGAGGGGGCAAGGATGGGGAAGGCCTTCCTGCGTTCTTCTCGCTTCATTGACTGCATGTGTCGCTATGCAAACATGGGTGAGATGACCTTGGAGAGCTCTTCGCTTGTGGGCTGCGACCTGCGCGAGGCGTTTTTGAATGAGGTGCGGTTTCGCAAAAAGACGCGATTGCAGAATTGCGACCTTACGCGCGTCGACTTCTTTAGGACGTCGCTCAAGGGGATGGATCTCTCCACCTGTACGATTGCCGGCATTGCCGTGAGCGATACCCACAGCGAGCTAAAGGGCGCGCTCATATCGCGCGAGCAGGCGCAGGAATTGGTTGGCATGCTGGGCGTGCGCATGGTGGACTAGCGGTTTGGTGAGGTCGCCTGGATTTGCTCGACAGGCTGCGCGCGGATGCCTATTCGTTAGCGAGCAGTTGTCGCACGAACTCTCCGTCGGGAACCATGGGCGCTGGCCCATCTTTGCGAAGCTGTCGTGTCTCGTGACCCTTGCCAAGCACGCACACGACCGCGGGCTTGTGTGCCGCACGGGCCATGCTTAGCGCACGTCGGATGGCATCCGCGCGATCGAGTACCACCTCGCAGCTCGTGCCGGCGGGCGTAGCTTCAACCATTTGCGCGCATATGCGCTCGACGGGCTCGGGACCAGGGTCGTCTTCGGTGTAGATAAGGTGGTCGGCGTAGGGTGCGGCTGCGGGCGGCATCTCGAAGCGACGCTCCGCCCCCTTTCCGCCAGTGGCGCCAAACACTGCTATTACGTAGTGGTTTGCATAGCTCTTGCGCACCGTGTCCAAAGCCGTTTGGACTGCCATGCCGTTGTGGGCGTAGTCGATAATGGCTGTTATCTGGCCATCTGCGCTGCAGGTAACATCCATGCGGCCTGGAACGCGGCAACGTCTGAGACCTTCCACTATCTGCTGCTCGGAGCATCCAAGCTCCTGCGCGATGGCAACTGCCGCAAGCGCGTTCTCCACATTGAAGAGGCCGGTGAGCGCAATGCTTGCGGGTGCGGACCACTGGGGGGTGTGGATGGTGAATCCCATGCCGTCTGGCTGTGGACAGATGTCGCTTGCCCATACGTTGGCTTGCACATCGTCGATTGGGTCGGAAACGCAAAAGCTCACGACCTTTGGGCACGCCCGCGCCGCCTCAAGAATTTGCGTGGCGTGTATGGGGTCGTAGGATGCGTTGACAATTGCTGTCTGCGCGTTTTCGAAGATCTTGAGCTTGCTCGCAAGGTAGTCCTCAAAGGTGGGGTGTTCCAAAGGAGAGACGTGATCGACGCCGATGTTCAGAAATGCGGCAACGTCGTAGTGGAGTCCCTCTACGCGTTGATACTTGAGACCCTGGCTCGAAACCTCCATGACCATGTCTAGGCCGCAGTCGGCCGCATGGGCCAGATGACGCCACAGGTCGGGAGCCTCGGGAGTGGTGTTGCGCGATGCGCAGTGCTCCACGCCGTCATAGGTCTCCAGCGTTCCCAAGGTGGCTGCGCGAGAGAGGGGCTTGTCCCCATCCATAATTGCGCGTACGAAGTATGCGACCGTCGTCTTTCCCTTGGTTCCCGTTATACCCGCGACTTGCATGCTCTTGTCGGGATGGCCCCACGCCTCGGCCGATACGAGCGACATGGCGGAGCGGATGTTGTTGGTTATGAGTGCGGGCGCGTTGGGTGCGGTCTTGTCGAGTTCCGCGGCAAGCGGCTCGTCGCAGAGATAGCCAGACGCGCCAGCCTTGAGCGCAGACTCAAGGAATGCTGGTTTGAACGTGGAGCCCTTGCACACAAAGAGGTGGCCAGGCTCAACCACGCGCGAGTCGCAGTCGGCACCAGTTATGTAGATGTGCTCCTCGGGAAAGATGGGGAGGTTTTTGGTGTTTACAAGCAGGCCCTCATGCTGCAGTAGGGCTGCGAGCTTCTTTAGTGTGGTATTCATGCTGCCTAGTATAGCGTGTTCGCGCCACGGGACGGACCTTTGCGCGCGTAGACTTAGAAACCCAAACTTGGGGACTGTCCCTTAGTTAGCTGAAATCCCTACAGACGCTTTACGAGCCGCCACCGCCGGAGTATTCCTCCGTAAAGACTTCGATCTGAGCGGTGCGATCGGGCATTGCGAACTCGTATGCCGCGCCTTGCGACGCGACTTCCTCTCCGTTTACGCGTACCACCGTCTGCACGTCAAGCGGTTGATTTACCGTAAGCCGCACGGTCTCGCCAGCGGTGGCAGAGGCGGGGCAATCCGTCACGAGTCCGTCTGCGTCCGAAACGACTACGATGTCGCGGGTGCCACCTGCGCCTTTTGCGTTGCCTTGGAGTTCGCGGACCTTCTCCCACAAGGGCTCGTCGCCGTCCACGACGTAGACAGAATCTGGCCTTGCCAGGTTGCCCTTGTCTTGGAACCTAAAGCCTACGGTGGAGCCATCCTGCCTTTTGAATGAGACAAAGTGAGAGGGGCTGGTGGTGCTGGTTTGGTCGCTCATGTTGGCTACGGTTATGTTGCCCACGAGCTCGTAGAGCTTCTTGATGTCGTCCTCGTTGGTAACGATAGTAACAGGCTGCTTGCCGCCCTCGTCGTAAAGTACGGTACAACTCGTTGGCGTTTTGCCTGCCTTCATATCCTGCACGAGTCGTCTTGACCCATCGTCCTCGAAGAAGCGGAGGATGGAGTTCTGAGCCAACCCGTCGACCGTGCTTGGTTGGCTGCTGCTGGACGTGCTTGAAGTGCTCGATGCGCTGGCGGTGCCAGAGGTGCTGCCCGATGGCTGCGCGCCACAGCCGGCGAGCGCGGTGCAGAGGCCCAGCGTGCAAAGCGTGGCTGCTACGACGTGCTTTTTCATGGTGTGCTCCTTCCTTTTTGGTCCAGCATATACATAACACGACGCAGCGAGGCAAAATGTCGGCAGAAATCTTATGCGGTTCGGGGTGCGGAGTGTTGTGAGGCGTTTTGCATAGCTTGCACAGCTGGTCAGCTTGAGGCTCCAAACATTATGCAGATTGTTTTCCAGAGAAAAGTGTGTTAGACTCTGCAGCACACGGGCGATTGGCGCAGTGGTGGCGCAGGTGCCTTACAAGCACAAGGTCACAAGTTCGAATCTTGTATCGCCCACCAGAAAACACGAGGTCGGAGGGAAAAACCTTCCGACCTTTTATATTACGAGCAAGTCAGGAGGTCAACCTGGACGTTTGGCCTCCCATTGGGCCCACTCAAAGTGCGGAATCCCCGGGTTATAGGACAAAATCCCCTCCCGCGAGACGCCTACACCTCCAACCTCATGAGGTCGAGCATCTCGCGCGGCGTCTTTGCGACCACGTCGGCATGCGCGATGAGGGCGCGGTCGTTGGTGACCAGGTAGTCCGCCTTGGCGCGCCGGCACGCCGCAAGCACGAGATTGTCCTCAAAGTCCCCGTGGATGCGCAGGTACTTATCGGCCAGCCACACATCCGAGACGTCCGCGCCAACCGCCGTCGCCAGGTCGCACATGTTGCGCATGCACCCGAGAGCCGCCCGCTTTGCCGCCTGCGCCGTGGGCTCGTCCAGCGCCCCGAGCTCGAGCCGCACGGCACGCTTGAACTCGCTCTCCAACACATAGAGCACGTCCTTTGTCGCATGGACCGCGTAGAGCAGCTCCGCGCCCTGACCGACCGCCATCTGGAGAAACCGCTTTGCGTCAGCTCCGCCCGCATGATCGGCACAGTAGTTGTCCACCCAAACGCACGTGTCCACCAGCACACGCTTCCCGCCCAGGTTCATTGCATGACGCCCTTCTCGCGGAAGTGCTCGGCCATGGCGTTGGCGT
>CADCPM010000050.1 GCA_902803315.1 uncultured Coriobacteriaceae bacterium | reverse complement strand
GTCCATCTTGTTGAACTTCTCGCCGGGGCACTTGCATACGGGGCACTTGTAGTCGGCGGGCAGCTCGTCGCCGTCGATCTCCTCAACGTAACCGCATACGGGGCAAACAAACTTCATGGTCCTCTCCCTTGCTCGTGGGAAGCCTACGCTTCCCATGCTCGTTTACCAATACATGCATTACTACATACTACTGCATTGGGAAGAGAAACGAACCCACTCAACGGCGAGGTGCATAAGATATACCGTCAAAGCAATATTGATTGACGCGTTTGCGCTAATGCAAGCACAAACGCGCGTCGGAATCGCAGTTCTGAAGAGTAAAATGATGAAAAGAAAAGAGGAGGGAGTGTAGCGGATGGTAAAGCCCCACTTATCTTTTGGACGGAAGGGCCTCGGTCGTACGGCGCGCCGACTGACTGCGCAAGAGAGTCCCGTCCTGTTCGCCCCAAAGACTTGGGCGTTTTGGCGCAACAACATCATGTGCTTTTGCCTGAACAACGTTTTGGGCCACTGTCTCGAAAGCCTCTACTGCAAGATCATGGACAAGTGCTTCGGGCTTATCGACGATGATTACGCAATAAAGTTTGACCCTTGGTACCATCCCTACTGGGTATACGGGCTTGGCGGAGAGGCGATGACGTTCATCTTCGAGCCCATTAAGGCCAGGATCCTCAGAAGGCATAAGTCATTGCCTGGTGCCATGCTCGAAACCTATGCGATTGCCGTGCTTGCCGCCATGGGAATGGAGTTGGGCTTTGGTCTTTTGGTGAACCAGCCCGACGAAGACGGCAACTACCCCTATTGGGACAACTCCAAGCTGCCGCTCAACATCTTCAAACAGGCTTGGCTGGTCAACGACCTGGTTATTGGGGCAGTTGCAGTGGCGCACATATGGCTGGGCTACCCCCTCGTTTGCAAGGCGATGGGCAGGCTCAGCGAACGCGCGGCTAACGCGGTGTTTGCAGTTACGGTCGGCGCGTTTGCCACGGCTTGTGTGTCATCGTATAGAAGGCTCATAAAGGATGGCCGCCTTTGAGACGTGTTGTTGTGCGCGTGCCTGGAACGATGGGCTGATCCCAATGGGGTAGGGCGAGCCATGACTCCTTTTGCCCTTGTCATGTGTCTATACTTGCTTGGTGGCAGGAGACGGGAACGCGTGGGGAGTTGATGCCGCATGCACATGGATGAGTACGACCTTCTTGTTGAGAATGCAACGATCTGCACCCTGGATGAGCAGAACACGGTTGTGACCAATGGCGTCATGGGCGTCAAGGATGGTGCCATCGCGCTCCTGGAGACTTGCCGCACCGACGCCCGCTACAAGGCTCGCGAGGTCATCGACGCGCATGGGATGGTGGCGCTGCCTGGATTCATAGACACCCACACGCACTGCTTCCAGTCGCTGCTCAAGGGGCTTGGCGCCGACCTTCCGCTCATCCAGTGGCTCAACAGTTCTGTGCAGCCTTTCGGGGTACGTGTGACTCACCGCCAGCAGGAGCTCGCGACGCTCGTCACTTGCCTCGAGGCGCTCAAATGCGGCTGCACCACGCTGTGCGAGTTCTTCTACACGAACCAGGATCCCGAGCTCGCGGACGTCTGCATCCAGACGATGAGGCGCACGGGAATCCGCTCCGTCCTCATGCGGACGTTCCAGGACCTCGGACAGGAGTACGACACGCCCGAATGCTACATCGAGCCGGTTGAGACGGCCATAGCCGAGGTCGAGCGCCTGCGCGCCAGCTACGACGACGGCAACATGCTGAGCGTCTGGACGGGTCCCGACGTCACGTGGGCGACCTCAAGGCATGGCTACGAGGCGATCCTCGAATACTGCCTGGATGCGGGCGTGCGCTACACCATGCACCTCAAGGAGACGCCGGAGGACGATGACATGTGCCGTAGGCACTATGGCATGGGCATTGTGGACCTGCTGGAGGAGATCGGCTTCCTCACCGACCGCTTCCTGGCGGTGCACTGCGTGAACCTTACCGAGCGCGAGATTGCGACCCTTGCCGAGCGCGGGGTGTCGATAAGCCACAATCCCGCTGCCAACCTCTACCTAGGCTCGGGCGTCGCGCCCATTCCCGCCTGCGCGGCCGCCGGCGTCAACGTGTGCCTGGGCACCGACGGAGCCGCGAGCAACAACGCGACGGACATGCTCGACGCCATGAGGCTTGCGGCCATGGTGCAGAAGGGCGTCCTGCGCGACGCCACTGCCATGAGCGCGCGGCAGGTCGTGCGCATGGCCACGGCGGGCGGGGCGCGGGCCCTAGGCCGGGAGGGTGCGTTGGGCACTCTGGAGGTGGGCAAGAGGGCAGACGTCGTCCTCTTCAATCCGAACAAGCTCAAGTCGATGCCTATGCACGACCCTCTGGCGACCGTCGTCTACTCGTCCTCGCCCGAAAGCATCGACACTACCATCGTGGACGGGAAGATCGTCTACCAAGGCGGGCGCTTTGCCTGTGGCGTGGTGGAGGCCGAACTCGCGGATCAGGTGAGGGCGGTATTGTAGCGGGGACGAGGAGGCTGGGGACGTGGCGTTAGCTGTGTTGGGTATCGCAGGTAATCTTTGTCAGTAAATCGAAGAGTAACTGCCAAAAATGTTAGGATTTAGGGAAATAAGGGGTGTCGTTTCCCTGTATACGGCGATAAGACACCCGCAAAACCGCAGGTACACAGCCCATTTTTTGGCCGTGATATTTTTGCCCGTTTTCTATTTCCCTAAAAGCTAAAATTTGTGGCATCTGCTCTTACATTTACTGACAATTCGGTTGTGCCTTTGCAGAATCGCATAGGCGGGAATACCGGCGTATGGGCTAGCATGCGCATTCGATGCCCGGAAGAACACCAGAGATTGACCTCGACGAACTCCTCGCTGGTAGGCACGAAAAATGACTTGCGTTCGCCTTGGCCGTGTTCCCTCGTGCGTCAGGTCACGATGGTGTAACGAACCCGAACCACTTCTGCTGGGCTATGCGCACACCGCCTACAATGGCGGGCGGCGAAAAACGAAAGGGTTACATCATGCAAGAGATGATCGACATATACGACAGCAACAAACAGCTCACGGGCGAGACCATGGCCCGCGAGGGGGCATTCCTGCACGAGGGGCAGTACATGCTCTATGTGCTGGCACTCATCGAGGACGCGCGCGGCCGGTTCCTCATTACGCAGCGCTCTCTCGACAAGCACTGGGCCGCTGGCTGGTGGGAGGTGACTGGCGGTGGCGTGCGCGCGGGCGAGACATCTGCCCAGGCGGTGCGTCGCGAGGTCCCCGAGGAGGTCGGCCTGACGGTGGCCGGGGAGGTGCCCGCACCCATCTACGGCTACGAGAACGTCGACCTCAAACGCGGCGACAACTACTTCGTCGACATCTACCACCTGCACCTGGACTTTGACGATTCCGACGTGCGCCTTTTGGACGGTGAGGCCGTGGACTTCCGTCTGGCGAGCTGGGAGGAGATTGCAGAGCTCGCCGACCAAGGTATCTTTTTGCACTACGAGCGCCTGTGCCAGGCGCTCGAGGCGGAGGGCGTGCTGACGGCTCAATAATGGCATCCGCTAGATGCCGGGATCACTCTCGAACAGGCCGGCGAGGATGCCCGCGAACTCCTCGATGAGCCTGTTCGTGCGGTTCTTGGGCCAGTAGCAGTAGTACTCGCTTTTGAGCTGGCCGTTCTGGTCAATCAGAGGGATGCGGCGGATGGCCGACCCCGTCCGTCCTGACTGTGCGCGCGTCTCCACGGGCATGAAGCCGCGGTTGCCTGCCACCATCATTCGGCCTTCCTCGCGCGAGCGGGCAAAGAGGAAGTCGGAGCGAAAGCCCAGCACGTCACGGTAGTAGTCTCGCTCGACATCCTCTTGGTCGAGCGCTGCGATGAGGATGCAAGGGGCGTGGGAGAGCTCGGCTACGGTGAGCTCGGTTGCCCAGGCCATGCCGCTTGCCTCGGAGACCTCGACGTACTGCCACCCGTCGAAGAGGTGCCTGTTGACGAAGGCGTCGGAGAGGGCGCGCCTGCGGTCCGAGAAGAGCACGTCCACCTCGTGGTTCAGGATGAGGTGGTAGAGCGTATCGTGGCTTCCGGCCGTGGTGTTCACCGGTATGTGGGGGTGGCGCGCCGCGAAGGCGGTAACGGCAGCCTGAACCTCCCAGCCCTCGTAGCGGTTGAGGTAGCCCACCGAGAGCGTGGTGGCCCAGCCGTTGGCCACGCCTTCTGCCTCGTAGCGCAGGTCATCGAGCTGGTCGATTAGCGCATGAGCTTTGCGGGCGAAGAGCTCGCCCGCGGGAGTGACGTCGAAGCCGCGACCGCGTCGGTGTAGCAGCTCGAAGCCCAACTCTTCCTCCAGGGCCTTTACCTGCTGCGATATGGCCGACTGGCTAACGAGGCACGCGTCTGCGGCGCGCGTGAACGATCTCTCCTCAACCACTGCGCAAAAGTACTTGATCTGACGTAGTTCCACGATGCGCACCTCTCGAAACATAAGACAGGCTAATGCATAGCACAAGTTAATGGAATTATATATCAGAGATTGACCATGGGGCGGTGTGACCCACTGTCATATCCGTGACTTCGCTACGAAGGCGGCGTTGTGTTTTCTGGCGACAGGGAGTAACGAGCGCGAGTGCGGGGGAGCATGGCTACGCGTCTCTTGATTGGGGCTTTTCGTTCCTTAGGTAATCAGCGAGCATGGGCACCACGAAGCATAGCTCGCCCCTGCGTGGGGAGATTATGACGCCCGCCTCGATCAGGCGCTTGCGATACGACTGCACACTGCCCTGCGACATCCCAAGTCGCTTCTGTATGTCTGCAATCTTCGACGTGCCATTGTCGTGTGCCATAGCCTCAAGAAAAGCTACGTCTGTTTGGGAAAGAGGTCGCACCATGGGAAAGAACACGTTCTCGTCCAAGTCGGCTCGCGCAAGGACCAATGCCTCATCCAAGACCTCAGAAGTGATCTGCTCGTCTTCGCTTGTTAGGTTCACTAAGTAGTAGCCGATGAGCTGCAACATATAGGGAAAGCCTTCCGTTGCGGCAGCGGCGTCCCGAAGCGTTTTCACGGCGATGCTCCGTTGGGAACGACTGAATGCGCTTGAGTAATACTGCCTAACGGACGATTCGGGAATTGAGCTGAGCCTGACTTTTGTTGCTCGATTCAAAAAAGTCAACGTCTCCTCCTCCAGAAGCGCGGAGACGACGGAGGGAAGGCCTGCCATTATTAGTGCGAGGTTCCTGCCATCGCCAGCTAGCTCCTGATAGGCGGTTGCAAGCTGTCGCATGGCCTCGGAATTGGGACGTACTTCGTCCACGAGTATTACGACACCAAGATTCTTCTCCTCAAGTCGCTCGCAAATCATGCCAAGCTTCGTCTTGAACCCATACGATTGCCGTGCCTCATCTGTGAAGGTCAAACCAAAAGAGAACCCTAGCGCACCTGCACTAAACCCCTTTACCGGCGGTTTTCTTTGTGCAATCAGTTGGTTGCCCGCGTGTTGGAGGCCATCGAGAACGTTGTCGAGCAACGCTGTCCCACAAGTGGTTCGCACGGCAACGAATCCTTTGGAACTCGCTAAGTCTGACGCTTCCAGAAGCATGGCTGTCTTTCCCATGCCTCTTTGTCCCGTAATCAGGACTGCTCGCTCGCGCATTCCCGGATAGCTGTCGAAGCATTGCGCAAGAGTATCGAGCGCTGCTTCCCGGCCAACTAGATTATCGGGTTTGTTGCCAAATGAGGGGCGAAAAATCGGAGGCTCTACCATGCATACTCGCATTCGTCGCGTTCGTTATCCTTCGTTATTCTTCGTTATCCTTCGTTATTCTTCGTTGAGATTCGTTATTCTTCGTTAAACCTCCATCCGTTTGGTCAAATTCCGAGAAAAGCGCCAATCGGGAGCGTGGGGTATGGGACGGCAGCTTTCGAGATGCACGGATGGTGCTATGCACTACCGGCTTTTTACGATTGTCTCATACGGCTGTTGTTACATAAGCATAGCTAATGAATGTCGTAAGAGAACGGAATTGTACGCCAGGATATAAGAAGATACGCTTATGTTGCTCAAAGATAGAGTCGAAAGGAGCCTCTTATGTCCGTTCTTGTTGCCTACTTTTCGCGCGCAGGTCAGAACTATGGCCACGGCGGCGTAATAGACCTGCCTAAGGGAAACACCGAGATTCTTGCCGAGGCCATTGCCGACGACCTCGGTGCCGACCTATTCAAGATCGATACGGTCACACCCTACCCTGAGGACTACTTCGCTACCACCGACGTTGCCAAGCGTGAGCTTCGCGAGCACGCCCGTCCGGCCATACAGGGACCTCTGCCTAGCATGGACGGTGTCGACGCCATCGTGCTCGGCTATCCCAACTGGTGGGGCACGGTTCCCATGGCGGTGAAGACCTTCCTCGACGAGATCGACCTGAGCGGCGTCACCATCGCCCCGCTTTGCACCAACGAGGGCTCCGGCCTGGGCGGCAGTGTTGGCGACCTGCGCCGCAGCTACCCGGCGGCCAATGTGGTCGAGGGTCTCTCGGTCCGCGGCACAGACGCCAAGTCCTCCACGCGCAAGGCAGTCGTGTGGGCGAAGAAGGCCATTGCATAACAAGGAAGAGAGGATATACCCATGGCAGAAGGTATTTCGAGTCCACAGTTGACGCCGGATGCGGCACGGGTCGCACAAGACGTTCTTCTCGAACAAGAACACATCCTGCGCTACGAGCGCTTTGGCGCCGACGAGGCGCTTCGGTTGGGACGTGCCGTTGTCTCGCTTGCCCCAGACTTTGGTGAGGGCGTGAGCATTACCATCACGCGCGAGTCTGACGGGGTGCGGATGTTCCAGTGGGTGGCAGACGACAAGGGCGAGCGCAATCTGCTCTTTGCCGAGGGTAAGAGGGCTGCGGCTCGCAAGGCGGGGCACGCTGGTCCTTGGGCCCAGCTCGAGGCGGCGATCGACGGTGACGTATCGCATGTGTGGGACGCCGTTCCCGACGAAGTTCCCGCCTGCGGCGCCTTTCCCATTCGTGTGGGTGAGGAGTGGGCGGCCACTGTCGCTGTGAGCGGCTACATGGAGGGGCTTGACCACGAGATCATCCTTCGCGCGCTCGAGCAGGAGCTGGGAATAACGGCCCCGCGCTGGGACGCTCCGGTGATGTAACGGAAAGAGACGGGAAGCAGCGCGAGACAATCGCGAGAACAAGGAAAAGGGGCAAACTATGGAGTACACACGACTTGGCAATACCGGTCTCAACGTGAGCCGCATCTGCTTTGGGTGCATGTGGTTCGGCAAACCGGGCAACGGCGGCATCGACGTGCGTTTTGGAGAGGACCAGGCGCGCGAGGTGATCCGCTATGCCTGGGAGCAGGGCATCAACTTCTTCGACACCGCCAACTACTACAGCCTGGGCGCGAGCGAGGGGATCTTGGGCAAGGTCATCAGGGAGATGGGCGTGCGCGACGACGCCGTGATCGCCACCAAGAGCTACTACCCCATGTACGAGGGCACCAACGCCAAGGGCGTCACGCGCAAGACCCTGTTCCGCGAGGTGGACGCGAGCCTAAAACGCCTAGGCACCGACTTCATCGACCTCTACATCCCGCACCGCCTGGACCACGACACCCCCATGGAGGAGCAGATGGAGGCCTTGAACGACCTCGTGCGCTCCGGCAAGGTGCTCTACATTGGCGCGAGTGCCATGTACGCCTGGCAGTTCCTGAAGATGAACATGATCGCCGAGGCGCATGGCTGGGCGAAGTTCGTGTCCATGCAGGACATGTACAACCTCGTCTACCGCGAGGAGGAGAAGGAGATGCATCCCATGCTGCTCGACCAGGGCATCGCGTGCACGCCCTTCAGCTCGCTCGCGCACGGCGTCTTTGCCAAGAGGCCCGAGGACGAGCGCGTCGACGGCGTTGCCAAGCTGCAGAGCGAGTACGTGCTCGATGCCGACGCGGAGATCATCCGTCGTGTGTGGGAGCTGGCGGAGCGCTACGGGGTCTCCACCAGCGTTATCGCGCAGGCGTGGAACCTGGCCAAGCCCGTGGTCACGAGCCCGCTCGTCGGCGCGAGCAAGACGGCCTACATCGATGACGCCATCGCGGCGCTCGACCTCAAGCTCACGGCCGAGGAGATGGCCTACCTCGAGGAGCCCTACGTGCCGCACGCTCAGTACGGTTTCCGCTAGGCCTCGCGTACGCTCATCAGGCGAACAGAGAGAATGGAGCATCCCATGGCATACACCGCACGACTCACCGATGCCGCTCGTAGCTACCACGAGCGCATGTTTCCCGGGTACGTGTCGGACTTCCTGCGCACCGACCCGGAGTTCATCGAGCGCTTTGACAACTTCGCCTTCGACGAGGTGATTGGCGGCACGCCCGAGCTCGACGATCGCACGCGCTTCATGTGCTGGATGGCCACGCTTCTTGGCTGCCAGGGCATCGACGAGTTCCGCGGCATGGCACCGGCTGCCCTTCGCATGGGCCTGGAGCCCGTCGCACTGCGCGAGATTGTGTACCAGGCGGTTGACTACCTGGGCATTGGCCGCGTGTTTCCCTTTATCAAGGTCATGAACGAGTGCTTCGAGGCGACTGGCGTAGAGCTGCCGCTGTCGGAGCAGGCAACTACCGATCCCACGGACGAGTCGCGCAAGGCCGGTGGCACAGAGGCGCAGGTCGCTGCATTTGGAGAGGGAATGCGCGACTTCTACGACTCTGGCGCAGGCGGATGCGAGCATATCAATCACTGGCTCGTGAAGAACTGCTTCGGCGACTTCTATACCCGCAAGGGACTCACCATGGCCGAGCGCGAGCTTATCACCTTCTGCTTCATCGCGGCGCAGGGTGGCTGCGAAAGCCAGCTGCGTGGTCATACGAACGGCAACGCGCATTGTGGGCGGACCCGTGAGTTCATGATAGCCGTGGTAAGCAGCAACCTGCCCTTCATAGGGTATCCTCGCACGCTCAATGCATTGGCTGTCGTGGACGAGGTCATGCCTGCAGAGTAGCGCCAGGACAAAGGGGACGGGTGCCTGGCCCCTATTTAGGGTCCACTTGGTCAAGCGCATCTTAGGGTCAGGGGACGGGGGAGTTTGTCCCGCCCGCCGGCGCGGCGGTACGGGATGTGGGAGGGGCCCAGTCCCAACGTGGGTCGGTCCAGGCGCCCGATGTGTCTGGCCCGGCTCGTCTAGCAGGTCCTTAGACGGGAGATGAGACCGTGATGGCGAACGGCGATTCTGGTGGGTAGGAGTCTGGTCGAGGCCTCGCCTTTTAACGTGAGGCGCACAACATGGCGTCTGGAGCAGGAGATCAGTCTAGTACAATAGTCAGTGGACAACAACGATAAGGAGGAGATTATGCAATACGTCACGCTCAATACCGGTGCCCAGATGCCCATGATGGGTTTTGGTGTGTTCCGCGTCCCCGACCTCAAGGAATGCGAGGACTCGGTCTACGAGGCCATCAAGATCGGCTATCGCCTGATCGACACGGCGACCGCCTACCACAACGAGGAGGCGGTGGGCGCCGCTGTGCGCCGTGCCATTGCCGACGGCGTCTGCACGCGTGAGGACCTGTTTGTGACCAGCAAGCTCTGGGTGACCGACATGGCCGATGAGAAGACCGCGGCAGCGGGCATCGATGCCTCGCTCGAGCGCCTGGACATCGGCTACCTCGACCTCTACCTCGAGCATCAGGCGTGTAACGACTACTTCGCCGCCTGGCGCGCCATGACCGATGCCTACAGGGCAGGCAAGCTTCGCGCCATCGGCGTCTCCAACTTCTACCCCAACATCCTCACCAACTTCTGCGAGTGCGTGGAGGTCGTGCCGGCCGTCAACCAGGTGGAGTTGCATCCCTACTACACGCAGGAGCACGGCCTGATGGCTGAGGAATCCGCCATGGACGTCATGCGATACTACGGCGTGGTGCCCGAGGCCTGGGCACCGCTCGGCGGCGGTCGCTACAACCCCTTCGAGGAGCCTGACTTCCTCGCCATCGCCGAGGCGCATGGCAAGACGGTGGGTCAGGTGCTCCTGCGTTGGAACATCCAGCGCGGCGTGGTGGTCATCCCCAAGTCCACGCACGTGGAGCGCAT
>CADCPM010000049.1 GCA_902803315.1 uncultured Coriobacteriaceae bacterium | reverse complement strand
CTCGCTGGAAGAGGCAGGCGTCTCGTCGCGCGACGAGCTTCATGAGCGGTACGAAACGGTTGACGAAAACGACAGCGCGACCCTCCAGGCCTATGTGGACGACGCGACACTCGACCTTTACGCACAGTGGAGAAAAGACGAGCCCACGCCCTCCACGGGCGGCAACGACGCCAAGCAGCAGGACGCCCCTGCAAACGTCACGCAAAAGCAGCAGCAAGAGACGACAGACGCAGCAAAGACGACCCTCGCGCGCACCGCAGACGCCACCGTTTGCGGTGCAGAGGTTTTGACTCTTGCCGGTAGTGCGGCCTTACTCGTTGCGCGTCGCAGGCGTTCGTAGATCTTGTTGGCGTGAGCGCTACCAAGACACGATACCGCACCTGATGCCTGCGACGTGGTCTGATGCCCGAACCGTCCACGGGCCGGCTGCCGAGTGCGGCCCGTGAGCGGTTCGAGACAAAGAAGGTTGCCCCCGATGACCGGGGGCAACCTTTTGAGAACGCATTCCCTTTTGGCCGTAAGCCTTACGCGCTACGCATCGATGCCAAGCTGGAAGGCACGCAGGTTGGGCTCAAGAAGGTGCTTGCGCTTGGGCGGGACGCACTTGGCAATAGCCGCGTCCACAACCTCGCGCTCACAAAAGTTCGTGAGCGACCAGAGCTTGCCCAAGCAAATGATGTTGGCAAGTCCCTTGAGGCCCTCCTCCTCGGCCAGCTCGGTGGCCTTAAACGCAGCCACCTGCACACCGTCGGCCAGCTCGATGCCCTCGGCACCGTTCATGGCCAGTGTCGTATCGATGACCACGGTACCGCCAGGCTGCACGGACGAAGCGAACTTTTCCACACTCGGCTGGTTCATGGCAACGAGTGCCGTGGGCTTGGTAATAAACGGCGTGCCGATGGCATCGTCGGAAAGCGAAACGCTGCAGTTAGCAGTGCCACCGCGCATCTCGGGGCCGTAGCTCGGCATCCAAGAGACCTGACGGCCGTCGATCAGGCCGCAGTTGGCCATGATCTTGCCGGCAAACAGCAGGCCCTGTCCGCCAAAGCCCGAAAGCACGCAGAGCATCTCGTGGTTAAAGTCAGCCATCGTTAGGCCTCCTTTCCCTGTTGCGCAATGGGGCAGTCCTTGGCGCGATCGAGCGCCGCCTCGGCCGCATTAGCAAAGCCGTCGGCGGTAACGTCTTTGTACACGCCCAGCGGATAGTACGGCAGCATGTTGTCGCGCAGCCACTGGAAGGCGTCGAGCGGCGTCATGCCCCAGTTGGTCGGGCACGTGGACACAACCTCAACCAGCGAGTATCCCACGCCGTCGATCTGGTTTTGGAACGCCTTCTTGATGGCCTTCTTGGCGTCCATGATGTGCTTGCGCGAATCGCAAGTAACGCGCTCGACGTAGGCGACGCCATCCAGCGTGGAGAGCATCTCGGCAATGCGCACGGGATAGCCCACCTTGGACACGTCGCGGCCGTAGGGGCTCGTTTGCGTAACCTGGTTGGGCAGCGACGTGGGGGCCATCTGGCCGCCGGTCATGCCATAGATGGCGTTGTTGATAAAGATCACCGTGATCTTCTCGCCACGCGTGGCGGCGTGAACCGTCTCGGCCGTGCCGATGGAGGCCAGGTCGCCGTCGCCTTGGTAGGCGAACACCACGTTATCGGGGTGCACGCGCTTGACGCCAGTGGCCACCGCGGGCGCACGGCCGTGCGCGGCCTCGATCATGTCGCAGTTCATGAAGTCGTACATCATAACGGAGCAGCCCACGGGCGCGATGCCCACGGTTTTGCCCTCGATGCCCAGTTCGTCGATGCACTCGGCAACCAAGCGGTTCACGATGCCGTGCGTGCAGCCCGGGCAGTAGTTAAAGATGGCGTCGGTAAGCGCATGCGGGCGGGCGGACTTAATCGTCTCGCCCTCGGCGATCTGCGAGCCGATGCGCTCCTGCTGGTAATCGGGGAGCGTGACGGGGGCCATGTTGGGCTTTGCCATGCTACTCACCCCTTTCGTAGCTGCTCTTGCGATGCTGGGGATGCGGGAGCAAAGAGCCCACCGCACCCGGTACGGCAGACTGCTGCACGGGCTCGCCGTCCGCAACCGTCTTTATGGCCTCGAGGACCTCCTCTGGGGTGGGCAGCACGCCACCGGTACGACCGAAGAAGTCCACGCTGGCGCGACCGTTTACGGCCAGGCGCACGTCCTGCACCATCTGGCCCATGTTGAGCTCAACCGAGAGGAACTTGCTCGCGCCGCCCTCGATGACCTGGTCGATCGCCTTTGTGGGGAACGGCCACAGCGTAATGGGGCGAAGCAAGCCGCACTTGATGCCGGCTGCACGAGCGTCGCGCACGGCGGTGCGGGCCACGCGGCTTGCGGCGCCAAAGGCCACGACCACGATCTCGGCATCGTCGCACTCCATGAGCTCCTGACGCTGGTGCTTCTCCTGAATCTCGGCATAGCGCTCAAAGCGCTCGAAGTTCGTCTCCTCGAGCTTGTCGGGCGAGAGGTACAGCGAGTTGATGACGTTGTGCTCGCGCTTGCCCGCGTGACCGGACGTGGCCCAGGGCTTGGCGGGCAGCGACTCGGGGTCGCGCTCGGGCGGCAGCAGGACGGGCTCCATCATCTGTCCGATCATGCCGTCGGCAAGGATCATCGTAGGCGTGCGATACTCGTCCGCCAGGTCGAAGGCGTCGTAGATAAGGTCGGCCATCTCCTGCACCGTGGACGGCGCGAGCACGGGCATGTAGAAGTCGCCGTGTCCGAGCGCGCGCGTGGCCTGGAAGTAGTCGGACTGCGACGGCTGGATGCCGCCCAGGCCTGGGCCTCCGCGCTCCACGTTTACGATGACGCCGGGGCAGTCCGCGCCGGCCATGTAGGACACGCCCTCGCCCTTAAGCGAAACTCCGGGCGAGCTCGAGCTTGTCATTACGCGAGCTCCGGCGGCCGCGGCGCCGTACACCATGTTGATGGCCGCGATCTCGGACTCTGCCTGCAGGAACGTGCCACCAATGAGCGGGAGCTTCTTTGCCATGTAGGCCGCCAGCTCCGTTTGGGGCGTGATGGGGTAACCAAAGAAGAAGCGGCAGCCCGCGCGCATGGCCGCCTCGGCCAGCACCTCGTTGCCCTTCATAAGAACGCGCTCTTGCGCCTTGCTATCGTTTGCCATTTACTTCACCACCGTAATCGCTACGTCAGGGCAGGTGGCGTAGCACGAGGAGCATGCGATGCACCCGTCCTTCACCTGCTTAGCGGGATGATAGCCCTTGGGCGTAATGCGCTCTTCGTCCAGAGCGAGCACTCCCTTGGGGCAGGCGGCGACGCACAGGCCGCAGCCCTTGCAGTGGACGTCGTCGACAATAATACGCGCCATATATTCCCTCCCTCTCTCCTAGGGTTATTGGCAAACTGCCATTATAGGGCTTGTGTAGGAGCGCAAAAGGAAGTTAACAAAAGCGCCGCATAGGCCAAACAAAAGCGGGCCAAAGGGAACCGCTCCCTTTGGCCCACCGTCTCCCTTTGGCCGCTTACGCTCTACACGATGCAAGTCTTGCGCTCCACCGCAGGCACGCTCTTCATGGCGCCGGTGGGGCAGGCCTCAACGCACTTGAGGCAGCTCGCGCAGAAGGTGCGCGCCTCCTCCGGAACCATGGGGTTGACCACCGTGGAGAAGCCGCGGTTGTACAGTCCCAGGAAGGTCTTGCCAGCCACCTGGTCGCACATCCTGTAGCACAGGCCGCACAGCACGCACTTGTCGGGGTCGTGGACAATGACCTCGGAAGCCACAGGCACGTCCTCACGGTCGTGCATAAAGCCGGCAAAGCGCTCGGGATCCACGTCAAACGCATTGGCAAACCGAATGAGTCGGCAGTCAAAGTAGTCGTGACAACCGCATTCCAGGCACCTCGACGCCTCGCGAATCGCCTGCTCCTCGCTAAACCCAAAGTAGATGGGCTCGAAGTTGTTACGACGCTCCTCGGGCGTAAGTCCCGGCATCTTCTCGCGGTTCTGCTTAGGCTCGTCCTCGAAGTCCTCCGGGGTCTTCTCCTGCTTGACGAAGTAGGGAATCTTGGCGCGAACCTCGTCGCCCTCCAGGTAGTTGTTTATGCACAGCGCCGCCTTTTGCGCCTCGGCGATGGCCTGGATGGCAATGCCGGCACCACGGTTGGTAACGTCGCCGGCGGCAAAGACGTCGTCCATGGACGTGCGGAAGGTCAGCTCGTCGCAGGCGATGGTGCCACGCTGGGTAAGGAGCTCCTCGGCCACGCCCTCGCAGTCGGCGCCCTGGCCAATGGCCATGAGCACGTTGTCGATGGCGATGTCCTCGGTGGCGCCCTCCACGGGGACGGGACGGCGACGACCGGAGGCGTCGGGCTCGCCGAGCTCCATGATCTGGAGCTTCATGCCCTCAAGGCGCCCATCCTTGCCGTAGAACTCGATCGGGTTGGTAAGGAACTTAAAGGTCACGCCTTCCTCAATGGCCTCGTCGATCTCCACCTCGGAGGCGGGCATCTCGGCGCGCGTGCGACGATACACCACGTACACCTCTTTGGCACCCAGACGCACGGCCGTACGGCAGCAGTCCATGGCGGTGTTGCCGCCGCCGCACACGGCAACGCGCTCGCCAATGGCGGGACGCTCGTCGTGGCCCAGGTGCTCCAAAAACTCGATGCCGCCAATCACGCCGTCCAGATCCTCGCCGGGAACGCGCATGTTGTACGACTTCCAGGCGCCAAGCGCCAGAAGCACCGCGTCGTGCTGCTTGCGCAGGTCCTCAAAGTCGATGTCGCGCCCAAGCTGGACGTTGTTGACCAGCTTTACGCCCGCGTTGGCAATAATGGCGATCTCGCGGTCGAGCACAGCCTTGGGCAGGCGATACTCGGGGATGCCGTAGCGCAGCATGCCGCCCATCTTGGGCTGCTTGTCGTAAATGGTTACGTCGTGACCATAGCGGCGCAGGAAGTACGCTGCGGTAAGGCCGGCGGGACCGCCGCCCACGATGGCCACGTGCTTGCCCGTGCTCGGCTCGCACTGCACCACGTAGGGGTCGCCGTCCGCTTCGACCTTGTCTGCGGCAAACGCCTTGAGGAAGGCGATGGAGATGGGCTCCTCCACCATCTGACGGCGGCAGGCATCCTCGCAGGGGTGCGGACAAACCCGGCCGATGGAGGCGGGAAACGGGAAGGCCTCGTACACCGTATTGACGGCATCCTTGAACTTGCCCTCGCGAATCTCGTTTACGTACTTTTGGCAGTCGGTCATGGCCGGGCAGTTGAGCTTGCAGGGCCCACGGCAGTCGCCGGTGTGGTCGGAAAGAAGCAGCTCCAGCGCTGTCCTGCGCGCACGCTCCACGCGCTCGGTATTGGTGCGCACCACGTAGCCGTCCTGTGGCTTTGCCGAGCAGGCGCGCAGCAGCTTGGGCACGCCCTCAACCTCCACCAGGCAGACGCCGCAGGCGCCGTAGATGGCGGTGCGCTTGTCGAAGCACAGGGTTGGGATCTCCACGCCAGCCCGTGCGGCCGACGTAAGGATGGTATCGGAAGGCTCCGCCGTAACGGTAACGCCGTCTATGGTGTATGTAATTGCCATGGTACAACCCCTCTCTAAGCTACCACGACTGCGCCAAAACGGCAGGCGGTCTTGCAGTTGCCGCACTTGATGCAGATGGTCTGGTCGATTTCGTGCGGTTGCTTGGGTGAGCCGGAAATTGCGTGCACGGGGCACTGGCGCGCGCAAGCCGTGCAGCCCACGCACGCGTCCTTGTTGATCGAGTAGGAGATGAGCGCCTGGCACTCACCGGCGGGGCAGCGATGCTCGGCTATGTGGGCCTCGAGCTCGTCGCGGAAGTAGCGGATGGTGGTGAGCACGGGGTTGGGCGCCGTTTGGCCCAGGCCACACAGTGCGCCGTCCTTGATGGCGTAGCACAGGTCCTCGAGCTTCTCCACGTCGCCCTCTTGGCCCTCGCCATCCACAATGCGGTCCAGGATCTCCAGCATGCGCTTGGTGCCCATGCGGCAGTGGACGCACTTTCCGCAGCTCTCCTTGGCGGTAAAGTCCAGGAAGAAGCG
>CADCPM010000048.1 GCA_902803315.1 uncultured Coriobacteriaceae bacterium | reverse complement strand
GCGGACCGGCAAAACCCCTGTTGGCGGCCAGACACGGCAAAAAGAATATACACATTTGGGACGCTAACGTGTGGCGGCAGAGACGTATTCCCAGCCGGAACCCTGGCGTGCGTCCAAAACTGTCCAAATTGCATGCCATGATGGGCTTGTGCAGATTTTGCATACGGCTAGCACATCCGCTATACTCCCTTTTTACGGAGTGCGTTAGATGGGTTCGGGTGACGATATGTTCCGAACCTGGTCAGGGTCGGGAGACAGCAGCCATAAGGAGCCTCTGCCGGGTACCCGTTCCCATCGAGCGCACTTCCTACTTGACCGCGAGGCCTCGGGTCCGACCCGGGGCTTTTTTTACGAGAAGGGTCTTTGCGAAAGGCCCTTACCAGAGCCCCAAGAGTCCACAAGGAGACCCCATGGGATTTGTCGATTTTATTGTTAAGCTGCTGCGCGACCCGCGTGCGTTCATTGCTGCACAAATTGCGGCCGGCCCCGTTGCCGCCTACGGCTTTGTGTTCCTTATTATCTTCATCGAGACGGGCGTGGTGTTCTTCCCGTTTTTGCCCGGCGACTCGCTCCTGTTTGCCTCGGGCTTCTTTGCGCAGGGTGGCGGATTCAACATCTTTATGCTGTTGGGCGTCGCTTGGGCCGCGGCCATCTTGGGTGACCAGTGCAACTTCTTCATCGGTCACTTCTTGGGTCGCAAGATCATCGACTCCGGCAAGGTAAAGGCCATGACGCCCGAGCGCATTGCCAAGTCGGAGGCCTTTTTGGACAAGTGGGGCAACCTGGCCATTTTCCTGGGCCGCTTCTTCCCGTTCATCCGCACGTTCGTGCCGTTTTTGGCCGGCATGGGCGGCATGAAGTGGCACAACTTCTTTATGTTTAACATCTTGGGTGGCATTTCCTGGAGCACCATTTTCATCCTGCTGGGCTACTTCTTTGGCGGCATCCCGTTTGTGCAGGAGCACTTTGAGCTGCTGATTATTGGCATCGTGGCCGTGTCGCTGGTGCCTACGGTGGTGGGCCTGGTGCGCAGCCGCATGGGCAAGAAGAGCGAGGCCGCGTAGGCTCGCGCCACCGTCGCGCACTTATGCATGGCATGGCTGTGCCATCACTTTGTTGCCGTATGACTAATTACTGCTATCGCAGGGCTTGTTCGTAGCACAATAGGTTTCCCGCGGGGGACGACTCCTCGCGGTGACCACAGTGCTTTAGGAGGTCCTATGATAGTTAAGATTCTCATGATCGTGATCTTTACTGTGTGCGTGGTGGCCATCGGCGTCTACACGCGCAAAAACGCGTCGAGCGTCGACGGGTTTGTCCTTGGCGGACGAAACGTGGGTCCATGGCTTTCCGCCTTTGCCTATGGCACAAGCTACTTCTCGGCGGTTATCTTTGTGGGTTATGCCGGACAGTTTGGCTGGCGCTATGGCATTTCGTCCACGTGGATCGGCATCGGCAATGCCTTGTTGGGCAGCCTGCTTGCCTGGTACGTAATGGGTCCGCGCACGCGCGAGATGACCCAGCGCCTCAAGGCTTCCACCATGCCGCAGTTCTTTGGCGAGCGCTACAAGAGCGGGGCGTTGCGCGTGGCCGCCGCCGCCATTATCTTCGTGTTCCTCATTCCCTATACAGCGTCGGTGTACAACGGCCTCAGTCGCTTGTTTGGCATGGCGTTTGGCCTGCCCTACGAGGTGTGCATCATTGGAATGGCCCTGGTAACCTGCATATACGTGGTGCTGGGTGGCTATATGGCAACGGTGGTAAACGACTTTGTGCAGGGCATCGTTATGCTTGCGGGTATCGTTGCCGTTATCGCCGCGGTGCTTGCGGCCAACGGTGGTCCCAGCGAAGCGATTGCCACGCTCTCGAACATACCTGCCGAGGGCAGCAACGTCAACGGAGCGTTTGTGTCGTTCTTTGGTCCCGACCTGTTCAACCTGCTGGGCGTGGTAATCCTCACGTCGCTGGGCACCTGGGGCCTGCCGCAGATGGTGACCAAGTTCTATGCCATTAAGGACCATTCCTCCGTGCGTAAGGGCGCCATTATCTCGACGGTGTTTGCCATCGTCGTGGCGGGCGGCAGCTACTTTTTGGGCGGCTTCGCGCGTCTGTATGGCAACCAGATCGACTTCAACCCCAAAACGGGCGCCCCGGTGTACGACTCCGTTGTTCCCACCATGCTGTCCAACCTTCCCGACATCCTTATTGGCATCGTAATCGTGTTGGTGCTTTCGGCGAGTATGTCTACGCTGAGTTCGCTGGTGCTCACCTCCAGCTCCACGCTTACGCTCGACGTCATCAAGCCGCGGTTCAACCCCAACATGGACGAGAAGCGACAGCTGTTTGTGATGCGCGTGCTGCTCGTTGTGTTCGTGGTGATTTCTGCTGCCATTGCTCTGTGGCAGTACAACTCGCCAGTGAACTTTATTGCTCAGCTCATGGGTATTAGCTGGGGTGCGCTGGCCGGAGCGTTTTTGGGGCCCTTCCTGTGGGGTCTGTACAGCGGTAGGGTTTCGCGCGCGGCTGTGTGGGCGAGCTTTATTGTGGGCGTGGGCCTTACGACATCCAATATGTTCCTTGGGTTTATCAATTCGCCGGTTAACTGCGGTGCGCTGGCCATGCTGCTCTCGCTCGTGGTGGTGCCGGTGGTCTCGCTGTTTACGAAGCCCGTGGAGTTTGACGTAAATCCGCCTGAGCGTGCATAAGGGGGCGGTCCCCTTTTGCACGCTGCACACAAAATCGGACGTTTTGGCCTTATTTTGGGGCCATACGTCCGACTTTGCATGTGGGCGACCTGGGTCGAGCGGCCTCGTTTCTCGACTCGATACCTCGTGGAGTCGAACAGTGTAACTTTGGGACATAAAAAACGGTAAAACCCCAGTTGGGCATGACCTCGTTTTCCCCAAAATCACACTGCGTATTTTATGCAGTGTGATTTTGGGGAAAACAGCGTCGCAAAACCCCAGTTGATTCAGGCTCGGCTTCCCCAAAATCACACTATTCGCTGGGGCGCGGCACCCAGTCCCGGCAATCTCGCCGAAAACCACCGCAGCAGGTGGCCTCACCCCTCAAATGCCTCCAAAAATAATGACGCAAAGGTTTTTCTCTTCATGGTAGATTATTGCAAGAACTCGCAAAGAACGGAGGCAAACATGAGGTTCCCCAAAAGCAAGGCTCTCTGCAGCGTAGCAGCCTCTTTGGCGCTCGCCACAACGCTGCTTACCGGCTGTGGCGCCCCGGCGTCAAGTCAGTCGGCCCAATCGATGCAGTCGGGCGACGCGTCCTCGCAAGATGTCCCGGAGGCCAGGAAGAAGGCCATTGCGGGCGAAGGAATCGTCTCCAAGTTCATCGGCGATAAGTTCTACGACAAAAAAGTCACCAACGAAATTGAGGCGCTGGAGGCCATAAAGAGCGCGTACGACCGCATTGGCGCCGACAATTCCGTCGTATTGGAGCTCAACGCCGAAAGGCCCGTGGAAGATGGCAACACCTACTACATCTTCCAGCAAAGAGCGGGCGACGTTTTGGCGTACGGTGCCAGCGTCAAGCTGGTCGTAAACAAGGATGGCAACGTGGTGGCACTCGCGAGCTCCGTTCTTCCCAACGTTAAGGTTCCCGAGACCAAGAGCAAAATCGACGCCAAGAAGGCCGAGGAAGTCGTAGCCAGTCACTGCAAGGAAACGGACGGCGTAGACGTAAAGATCGAGCCCAACGCCACCGAGCAAACCGTCATTATCGTGCCTGGTACCCAGGACCGTTACACCTACGCGTGGGTGGTGTACACCCAAAACTATATGCAGGATGTCGCAAAGGACATGGGCTACCTGGCCCATTACGTGGATCCCGAAGGCGCGTATATGTATGCCCTGCCCATCTCGGAGCCGCACAATGCCGATGCCATAGCCGGCGACAAGGCCAACTTTGACTTTGACAAGTACAAGGAAGACACCTGGAAAGGTACGGTTACCTTGCACGACGGCAAGACCAAGGAGATTTCCGTGCCGGTGCTGGTGGATCCCCAAACGAACGAGAAGATTCTGGGCGACGCAAAGCGTAAGATCATATGCGTGGACTATGCGCAATTCAACAACGAGGAAAAGCTGGCCCCGCGTGTGGGCGACGGCACGAGCTTCGACAACACCGAGCTTTTGGCGTACGAGTCCTTCATCCGCGTGTGGGACTACTACGACAGCATTGGCTGGACGGGACCCGACGGCGAAGGCACGCCCACACTCCTGGCGATGGATTACGTGGATTCGAATGGCCAGCCCCAAGACGAGGCGTACTACATTGGCAAGAAGAACGGCTTCCAGACCTTCACCTTCAACCGCCTCAATCCCGACGGAGAGAACCTGGACGTCATCGCGCACGAGTTTACGCACTGCGTTACCAGCACCACCATGATCACCAACGTCTACAACAACGACATGGGCGCCATAAACGAGGGCATGAGCGACGTGATGGGCAACCTCATTCAGATGCTTGTGGAGAACAAGCCCGAGGAGGCCTGGCTCATGGGCGCCGGCTCCGGAAGGGAGCGCACGCTTCGCAACATGAAGGACCCGCACGAGTGTCGCCAGCCCGAGTACACGTGGGACACCTTCTATGCGCCCCATGTGACAACACCGACGAAGCTCAACGACTTGGGTGGCGTGCACGTTAACTCGTCGCTGCTGAACAAGCTCTCGTACAGGCTCGACCAGTCGGGCATGAGCCCCAAGGAGCAGTTTGCGCTTTGGATGAGCATTGCGCTTACCATGACGCCGCACACCGATTATCCGCAGTTGGCCGAAATGCTGCCGTGGTGCTTGGAGGATTTGGGATATTCCAAGCATAGCGATGGCCTAAAAGCCGCGATTGGCGAGACAAAGCTCACGCTTACCGAGGAACCGGATTCCATGCCGCAGGGGAACGGTCGGATTTCGTTTGTCTATCCTTCCGCCGAGCTTGGCAATAGCGGCGAGATTCGGGTGAATGTCGTTCCGAAAGATAGCGATAAGCCCATTCTTGCCTATCCCGCGGCAAACACGAACAAGGTCTCGATTTTCGTACCTGCCGGCGAGTATAAGCTCGTTTGCGAGGTGGGCAACGACAATTCCAAGAACTTCATTTACCGCGATGGCAAATGGGATCAGGTGGAAGCCGTTGACGTCACTATGATGGGCGAAAACACCCTGGTAAAGGTGGAGGAGGGCAAGACGCTCGAGCTCACTACCCAGGGCCTACCCGAGTCGCTCTAGCAACAAACCGTGCAAAACGCGACCGCGCAAAAGGGGACAGTCCCCTTTTGCGCGGTCGCGTTTCCGTTGCCGCGCTATACTATTCCCCACGCAATCGAGGCGCGGAGGATCCATGGAGTCGCTGTACAGAAAATATCGTCCACAGACCTTTGCCGACGTCGTTGGCCAGCAGCATGTGGTTGGCACGCTGCAACATGCCGTTTTGGAGGGGCGTACCAGCCATGCCTACCTGTTCTGCGGTCCGCGCGGCACGGGTAAAACCACCATGGCGCGCCTGCTGGCCAAGGCGCTCATGTGCGAGCAGGCTCCCGGGCACTTGCCGGACGGCACGTGCGAGCAATGCACGCTCATCGCCGCAGGAGAGCATCCAGACGTCTACGAGCTGGATGCGGCGTCACGCACCGGCGTTGACAGCGTGCGCGAGGAGATCATAAACAACGTAAGCTACGCCCCCACGCGCGGCGCCTACAAGCTGTACATCATCGACGAGGTCCACATGCTCACCACGCAGGCGTTCAACGCACTGCTCAAGACGCTTGAGGAGCCGCCGGATCACGTGGTGTTCGTGCTGTGCACCACCGACCCGCAAAAGATTCCTGCCACGATCTTGTCTCGTGTGCAGCGCTTTGACTTTAGGCCCATAAGCGACGAGGACATTCGCGCGCATTTGGCGTACGTCTGCGAGCAGGAGGGCTTTACCTACGAGGAGGCCGCGCTGGACCTGGTGAGCGGCAACGCGCGCGGTGGCATGCGCGATGCGCTCTCCACCCTGGAGCAGCTTTCGGTGTTCGGCGGGGGCGTCATTAGCCTGGACGCCGCGCAAGACCTGCTGGGCGCCGTGTCGGGCACCACGCTGGAGCGCGTGATGCAGGCCTTGGCCGCACGCGATGTGCCCACTCTGTTTATGCAGGTAGGAGAGGTTATAAACGCAGGCGGAGACCTGTTGCAGTTTACGCGTGGTCTTGCGGCCCACCTGCGTGACGTGTATGTGGTAACGGTGGCGGGGGCCAATCCCGCCGTGTTGCCCGCTGGGGCAAACGTTGAGTTACTGCAGGCAGAGGCGGCGGCGCTCGGTTCGCCGGACCGCGTGTCGCGCATGCTCGTTGAGCTGGGCGACGCGTCGCGACAGATGGCCACCGCGCCCAATCAGCGCCTGGTGCTGGAGATTGCCTTTACGCGGCTTGCGCGTCCCCAGAGCGACCTCACGCTTGAGTCGCTTGCCGAGAGGATCGTCGAGCTCGAGCGTCGCCTGGAGGGACAAGGGCCCGTGGCGGCGGTGGCCGAGCCTGCGCCTGCGGTGGAGCCGGCATCGGTGGCGCCTGAGCCTGCGACGGCGGCAGACAAGCCCGTGGCGGTGGCTGAGCCGCAGCCCGCGCCCGCGCCGCAGCCCGCGCCGGTATCGCAGCCTGCACCCGTGCCCGCGCCGCAGCCGACGCAGACGTCTGCAGCCGTTACCGATCCGGGCGAGCTTCAGCGCTCGTGGCGCAAGGTCGTCCAAGAACTTGTCGCCCGCATACCTGCGCGCGGTACGCTCCTGTCTAACGCGCAGGCGATGTCGGACGATGGGCGTGAGTTGGTAGTAGGCTTGCCCAAGGGCTCGTCGTTCGCGCTCAAGATGCTCGAGCGACCCGACATTCGCTCGGCAGTGGAAGGCGTGGTGCGCGAGGTGTTTGGCGAGCGCAAGGTTTCGTTTAGGGAGGGGACGGGAACCGACCTGCAGCTGCCCAAGCGACGTGCTCGACGTGCTCCGCAACAGTCGGCGCCCGCGCAACAGCCCGCGCAGCAACCGCAGCCCGCGCCGCAGGCCCAGCCCGCGCAGCAAGCCGCGCCCGCGCCGCAGGCCCAGCCCGCGCCGCAACCGCAGGCCCAGCCCGTACCGCAGACAGCGCCCGAATCCGACTATCCCATGCCGTGGGACGCTCCGCAGCCCGCGTATGAGG
>CADCPM010000047.1 GCA_902803315.1 uncultured Coriobacteriaceae bacterium | reverse complement strand
GGGATCGAACCCCTGACCTCATGACTGCCAGTCATGCGCTCTCCCAGCTGAGCTAATTCCCCGTTGCTTGGTGCGAGGAATAATATAGGGCATTCCAACTCGTAGGTCAACCATTATTTTGAAAAAGTTCCTTGCATCTTGCTGGCAGGCGTTTCTGCACGCACCCAGCACGCGGCCGGCCCGCATGCGACTCCGCGCTCACTTCGTGAGTCGCCACCTGCGGGCCGGCCGCGTGCTGGGTGCGTGCAGTAATTGGCATGTTCCCGTCCGTCGTTTGCAATAAGTACCCATTCGCGCCCTCTTTAGACCTCTCGATAATTCAGTATGCACGCATATCCTATTTTGCTATTTTTTAATGGGAAATGAATCTGTTCAAAAATGCAAAACCGCAGGATTCGCAAAAAGCTCGCGCATTCATTTCCCACTACGTAATTTAGCTAACGGGAAATGAATCTGTTCAAAAATGCAAAACTGCAGGATTCGTCGGAATTCACTGGATTCATTTCCCACTAACCGTACAGGTTCCTGAATAACTGGATGCTCAGTTCATGGAAATCGCCTTGGACTTAGACGAAGCGAAGGTCCCCGCGCCCAAAATATCCGCCATCGAGCGGAAATAGCGCGGAGACCTCCGCCTCCCTCGTCTATCGCATTAGGAGCAGCGCTCGGCACCCTTATGCACGCTGCGGCAAAACCTTGTCTGCGAGCCATGAGGCCACATCGTCGAGCGCAATCTCCTGACGCTCCCCCGTTGCGCGATCCTTTACCTCGGCGACGCCATTCTTTACACCACGCTTGCCAAGGATCACCTGATAGGGATAGCCCATGAGGTCGGCGTCCGCGAACTTTACTCCCGCACGCTCCTTGCGGTCGTCCACAACCACCTCAAGGCCCGCCTCCACGGCTGCGGCAGCGATGCGCTCGGCAACTTCGAACACCTCGCCCTTGGCGTCAAGCGGTATGACCTCTACTTCGTAAGGAGCCACGCACACGGGCCACACGATACCTTGCTCGTCGTGATGCTGTTCCACCACTGCCTGCAACGTGCGGCTCACGCCTATGCCATAGCAGCCCATCTGGAAGGGCTTCTCCTTGCCGTCCTCGTCCATAAAGGTTGCCCCCATGGCTTCGGAGTACTTTGTGCCCAGCTGGAACACTTGTGAGACCTCAATTCCACGGGCTCCGTGCAAGGGCTTGCCACACCTTGGGCAACCGTCACCCTCGCGCGCGGTAACGACGTCCACCCAGCGGTCGTCCGCAATCTGGAAGTCACGGCCAAGACGCGCATGCACGTAGTGGTAGTCTCGCTCATTGGCGCCAACGAGCCACCATTCGCTCGCGCTCAGACTCTTGTCTGCATATACGGCAATGCCGTCGGGTAGGCCCACGGGCCCAATAAAGCCCTTTACCAGGCCATAGTGCTCAATCTCCTCGTCGGTCATGAGGTGGTACGCGCCAAAGGTGTGCTCCGCCTTAACGTCGTTCATCTCGTGGTCGCCGGGGACGAACACGATAGCCGGCTCGCCATCGCCCGTAACCAAAGCCAACGCCTTGCGCGTTCCCGCCTGGCCCACCTGCAAGAAGGCGGCGACGTCGACAATGACCGAGCAGTTGGGCGTATAGACCTTCTCCAGCTCGCCGCTCTGGCCCTCCTCCACGCTAACGACCGCAGTGGCCGCCTCGGTATCTGCCGCGAAGCCACAGTCGCACCACACGAGCTCGGCCTCTCCGGCATCGGCTATGGCCATGTACTCCACGCTCGTGTCACCGCCAATCTGGCCGGAGTCGGCCACCACGGGAAGCGCCTGCAAGCCGCAGCGTTCGCAAATGCGCGCATAGGCATCCTTTTGGTCCTCATAGCTCTTCTGCATGCCCTCGACGTCCGCATCGAAGGAGTAGGCATCCTTCATAATGAACTCGCGTCCGCGCATAAGGCCAAAGCGAGGTCGCATCTCGTCGCGGAACTTGTCTTGGATCTGATAGAGCGTCACTGGCAGCTGCTTGTAGCTGCGAAGCTCGTTGCGCACGAGGTCCGTGAACGTCTCCTCGTGGGTGGGACCCAAACAGAACTCGCGACCATGGCGATCCTCCATGCGCATGAGCTCGGGGCCGTACTTCTCCCAGCGACCGGAATCGTGCCACAGCTCGCCAGGCGTCACCATAGGTACGAGCATCTCCTGCGCCCCGATTGCCTCCATCTCCTCGCGTATGACGTTCTCTATCTTATGGAGAGAGCGCAACGCAAGTGGCAGGTAGCTGTACAATCCTGCGGCGGTCTTGCGAATAATGCCCGCGCGCAGCAAGAGCTTGTGGCTTGCGAGCTCCGCCTCCGCAGGATCTTCCTTGAGGGTTGGAGCATAAGTTGTGCTCATCTTTGCAAAGGTCTTCACGCGTCGATCCTTCCTACTGTGCGACGTGATTGCCCGTATATCCTAGCAGATGAAGCACTTCTGAGCCCCTTGGCATTAGCTCTCCTCGCGAGGCTGTCCAGCTCCGGAGGCAAACTTCTGGCTATACATCTCTTTCTCGGCATCACGCACCAACGAGCGCATGTCGGCCGTACGAGCCTCAACCGATGATGCGCCGCATGACACCAGATACCCGGCAACCAGCAACCGTTCCCGCATATCGCTCAGGAGCCTGCGCACCTCATCCACATTGCCGTCTGGTATAAAACCAACGAACTCGTCGCCTCCTATGCGGAAGGTATGCTCCTCGCCAAAGAGCTTTTGCATCTCGTTCGCAATGGCACACAGAAGCGCATCGCCCGCATCGTGTCCTTTGGAATTGTTGAGCTCGTGCAGTCCGTCGGCGTCGGCATAGGCGCACGCCAGCACGCGCGCATCGCCGCGCGGATAGTCCTCGAGCCTGGATTCGTAGCAGTTGCGGTTCTTGAGCCCCGTGAGCACGTCAGTTTCGCTCAGGTAGGTAATCTCGTTCGCCTGATACAGCGACCTGAGCTTCATGCGGGTAACGAACACGTTCGCGATAATACCAACCCCGCCAAATGTTATGGCATTCCACACATCATCGCCTGCGATGTCTGGGCTCTTGAGCGCAGTGGAGGCGAGGCATACCGCAGCAGTGGCAAGGACTGTCTGCGCTGCCAGGTTTACGGGCCTCGATACGAAGAGCAGGGGCGTCACCAACAAAAACGCAATTGACGAGACGGCGGGATAGTTGACATGCCGCATAGAGACGCAAATGGCAAACGCATAGAGCACGATCATAAAAAGGTGTGCGAGGATCCTGATGCCAATTCTGTCGGTATGCTTCGAGCGGGCAAGCGCATGCGACGCGATGGCAATCAGCCCCATGGCTATGCACGCACCCATGTATATGAACGTGTTCTGGCGAACGATACTGCCCATGAAGGTGCTTGCCACCAAGAGCACACAGAACACGACGCAGGCAATAGGCGCGTAGATCTGCAGGTTCTTGAGATTGTCCGCGTCTGCGTCCTCGCGCACCATATCGAATTGTTCTCGCGTAAGGCCCCCATAGAGCAGGAGGTCCCGCACGTTATGCAAAAAACTCATTTCACTCCAAGCAAGTTGGCTAGCCTCAAGTTTAAGGTGCCCATGAGACAACTTTGGTTTTCACCACAGGCACGAACTGTCTAAAACCACAAGGATTGAAGCAAGCCAAAGACTATTTCATTATTTTCTGCAAGGCATAGCGATGGACCCATTAGACGCTAAAGCGGCGCCCAATCTCCAAAAAAAGCTCGTCCACCAAATCGGACTCCGCAACCTTGCGCAAGGGCTCGCCGTCCACGAAGATAAGGCCGCTCCCCTTGCCGCAGGCAATGCCGATGTCTGCGTCGCGCGCCTCGCCCGGACCGTTTACCACGCACCCCATTACGGCCACGCTAATGGGAGCTCGCACGTCACGAAGCCTTCGCTCTACCTCCTGGGCCATGCCAATGAGGTTCACTTGCGTACGCCCGCACGTTGGGCAGCTCACCAGCTCAGGTCGCAGCCTTCGCATACCGAGCGACGACAAGAGCTCCCACGCAACGTCGACCTCCTCCACGGGATCGGCCGTAAGGGAAAGGCGCATGGTGTCGCCTATGCCCGCCTCCAACAACGTGCCAACGGCGACGCAGTTCTTCACGGTTCCCTGCCTAAGCGTACCCGCCTCGGTAACGCCCACGTGAAGAGGGTACTCTGGCAGGCGTTCCGACAGCATGCGGTACGTCTGGATGGTAACCGGAACCGAATGTGCCTTCGCGGAAAGGACTATGTTGGCAAAGCCTCGTTCCTCAAAGTGCGCCACGAAGGCGGCGCAGCTCTCCACGAGCTTTTGCGAGAGGGTGAGGTCCGTCCGCGCGGCTACGTCCTTGTCAAGCGAGCCCGCGTTCACGCCAATTCGTATGGGTATGCCACAGTCGCCGGCAGCGTCGATGACGGCATCCACGCGCTCGAACGAGCCGATGTTTCCCGGATTGACGCGCAAGGCCGCGGCACCACGACGCGCCGATGCGATGGCCAGCTCATGGTCAAAGTGGATGTCGGCCACAACTGGCAATGGCGATGCCTCGCAGATGCGCTCAAAGCCGTCCAACGCGCCTGCATTGGGCACCGCTACGCGTATGATCTCGCACCCGGCTTGCGCAAGCCGCCCAATCTGCTCCAACGTCTCATCTGAATCGGATGTCTTGGTCGTGCACATGGACTGGACGCTTACGGGTGCGCCACCACCCACCGCCACATTGCCCACCATGACTTGCCGCGTACGCTCGCGTGCCGCCACGTCGCTCTTGTCCAACAAACGAATCACCTATCCTGCGAAGATTCGCAACACATCGTTGCGCAAGGCCACAATAAACACGAAGGCAAAGAACGCGAGCCCCACGTAACTAACCGCATTCTGCGCCTTGATCGAGAGGGGTCGACGAATGATGACCTGTATGATCTCGATAAGTATCTTGCCACCGTCGAGCGGTGGAATGGGCAGTAGGTTCATGAATCCCAGAGACATGGATATCGCAGCCATAAGAGCGATCATGTCTGCAAGGCCCGAAGCCGCGGCCTCGGAAGCCATGACGGATATGCCCACGATCGAGCTCGACTGACCAAGCACCTCCATGGTGTGCTGCGGCATGATGAGCTGCGCGACCTTCTCTAGAACCATCTGGCCGTAACCCAAGGCGGCTTGCATGGCCTCGATTACGTTAAGCCTATAGGTACTACTCTTGGGCGATACTCCGATGAGGGTCGTCTGTTCCCCTTCGGGAAGGTCGATGTGCGCGGTAGCCTGCGCGCCGTCGCGCTCGTACACGATGTCGAAGTCCTTGCCAGCGGCGCAGCTCTTCCCCAGCTCCTCATGGAGGCCGTTCCAGTCCTTTACCTCTGCATCCCCAACGCGCACGATCACGTCGCCGGGCTGCAGGCCGGCCTCTTGCGCCAAGGAGTTCTGAGTCACCTCGCCGAGTACGTTCTGGTTTACGTAGTACGAGAACTCGGTGGTCGCGTACACGCCCGTCACGAGCACGAATGCCAAAAGCAGGTTTACGAACGGACCTGCCACAAGCATGACCAGCCGCTTGGGAACGCTCACGCCCTTATAGGTATGCGAGAGCTCGCTGTTCAGCTGCTCCTGCGCATCGCCTATGGGACGTGGCTCGCCCTCATCGGTAAAGCCGGGAAGCGAGAAGTCATGGCCGTCGTCGTACTCGGTAAGCATGTTCGCGTCGCGCGCGACGGTACAAAAGGCCGCTGGATAGTCGCGCTGATTGGGCTTTTCGCCACGCTCGGGATCGTAGTAGGGCTTAATCGCCGCAAGGTCACACAGTCCCAGAAGCAGCGTGTAGGCACGGTCCACATCCACGCCAAGCTCCTCGGCCAAGGCCTCGGCCTCCACTATTCCCTCGCGCTGCACGATGGCAAAGGCAGACGCCTGGAGTTCGTCGTACTCGCCCTCCATGCCACATATGCGATTGTAGCCACCCAACAGAAACGGTGTGACACCCACCTCAGTGCCATGCGACTTGCTCTTGTGGGAGAGCTTCAATCTGCAGGGCAGACCTAGGAAGAACTCAGTCACGCGTACCCCAAAGGCACGTGCCGCAAGATAATGCCCGCCCTCATGCACAAACACAAGGAGGGACAGGACGAGCACTCCCCAAAAGATGGCGGAGAGTGTTCCTATGAGCATGTTCATGGACGGACCTCCCGTAGTGCGGTACGCGCACATGCCCGCGCCTGTGCGTCGCAGTCCTCAAGCTGTTCTAAAGACTCTACCCGCTCCACTCTCGTTTTATCCATCACAGTTCGAACGACGCGCTCAATATCCAAAAATCCACATGCGCCTTCGCGGAAAGCGGCGTTCGCAACCTCGTTGGCTGCGTTCATGGCGCATGGCATCGTCCCGCCCGTACGACCCGCCTCACGTGCGAGGAAAAGACAGCCGAAGACCTTCTCATCCGCCTCGCCCAGAGTAAGTGGCGGCTCTGCGCACCAGTCCACGGGCACACATGGCGCCTCCCAGCGTTCCGGATAGCTGAGGGCGTATTGTATGGGAATGCGCATGTCGGAGGGGCCCAGCTGGGCCTTAACCGACCCATCGACAAACTCTACCATCGAGTGTATGCGGCTCTGCCTCTGCACGAGCACCCGGATGTCATCCACGTCCACGTCGAACAGATGGTGTGCCTCCAGCACCTCCAAGCCCTTGTTCATGAGCGTCGAGGAGTCGATGGTAATCTTCGGTCCCATGTTCCAGGTGGGATGGGCTAGGGCATCTGCCGCCGTAATGTGCGCAAGCTCCTCGCGAGTGCGTCCGTAGAAGGGTCCGCCCGAGCACGTAAGCCAAATGCGTCGCAGGTCCTGAGGGCGTTCCCCAACCAAACACTGGTATATGGCGCTGTGCTCGGAATCGACAGGAATCAACTGCCCCGGCTTCACGAGTGGCATGAGCAGGTCGCCACCGACGACGATTGACTCCTTGTTCGCATAGGCGAGGACCTTTTCCGCCTGCAACGCGAGTAGTCCTGCCTGGATGCCCGCGGCACCAACCACGGCCGAGACAACGCAATCGACCTCTTCCAGCGTCGTCAATGCCGCAACGGCCTCGGGCCCTATGTCAAGCGAGCATCCCTTCGGAAGCTCGTCCAAAACTGCGTCGTGTGCATGCGCCTCGTTGGCAACCGCCACATGGGAGACGCCAAACTCGCGTGCCGCCGAAACCAGGAAGTCGCACGACCCGTATACAGAGAGCGCCACCACACGCACCTTGTCGGCGTGTTGGCGACACACGTCCAGCGTCTGCTTTCCAATGGAACCAGAGCAGCCCAACACGGCTACGCGCAGGGGTCGCCGACGCGACGCCCTGCCGGCAGTGTCTTCGAATATGTTCACAGAATACCTCCATAGAGCAATATGAAGAATGCGATGGTGCCGCCAAACAGCACCGAATCGGTTCGGTCGAGAAGACCGCCATGGCCAGGCAAGAGATTGCCCGAATCCTTTACGCCCACGCCACGCTTTATGCGTGACTCAAACAGGTCGCCCAACACCGCAAAGATGCCTTCCGCAACGCCGCAGATAAGGGCGATGGGCCACGTGAGCCCTCCTATGTGCAAGGCCGCTCCGATACACCACACAATCAGACATCCCACCAAGCCGCCGAAGAAGCCCTCCCAGCTCTTGTTTGGCGAGATACGCGGCGCCATCTTGTGCGAGCCTATGGCAGATCCGACCATATAGGCGACCGAGTCCTCGGCCCACATGGAGCCGATGACCAACAGGGCTAGGAGAGCACCGTCGAGGCCCTTGTCGGAATTGCGAATCAAGGCAATGCAGGCAAGCGTGAGCGAGGTGTAGATGGGCCCGAACGCCGATATGGCCACGTCGGCTATGCTCACGCGTGGATTGAATACATACCAAATGGATACCGAGAGGAGCAGCGCACAGGTAACGGCCAAGAGAATCTCGCGTTGCACGAGCACAGCGAGCAGAGGATAGGCAAAAGCGGCCGCCAAGCCCACGATCTCGTTCGGACGTCGGCCGGCCATCCTGCAAATGCGAAAGAACTCGGAGCAGCACAGCCATCCCATGGCGGACATGAGCACGGCCGTGGGATAGCGACCCGCAAACAGGCAGGCAATAATGACGACCACGTACACCACGCCCGAAAGCGTACGCGTAAGCAGCTTTTCCGTCCATCCGCGCACGCGCTGACCCTTAAGTTCGCCCGCAACGCGCTGCTCTTCCTTCGAGGCCCTGCGATTCTCGAGGCGCTCGATGCCGCGGTCGAGTCCTACCGGCTCCTCGGCATTGTCCCTGTGCTCACTGCGCTTTGAACTCACGACTCGACCACTCCCCCGAATCGGCGTCTACGGCCTTGGAACGAACGGATTGCCCGCAGATAGTCCCAGCGAGTGAAGTCAGGCCACAACACGTCCGTAACGTACATTTCGGTGTAGGCAAGCTGCCATAGCAGGTAGTTCGAAAGTCGCAGCTCACCGGAGGTTCGAATAAGCAGCTCCGGATCGGGCAGGCCATGCGTGTACAGTCGCTCAGACAGGACCTGTTCGTCTATTTGCTCCACGTCGAGCGACCCCTGCATTGCGTCTTTGGCGATCAGTCTTGCAGCTCTCGCGAGCTCGGCCCTGGCGCCGTAGTTCACTGCCAACGCAAAGACCATGCCATCATAGTCCGCAGTCTGCTCCAACCCTTCCTGGAAGACCTTATAGGTCTTCTTCGGAAGAGACTCTATGTCACCAAGGAAGCGCAACTTAACGTTTTCCTGATGAAAAAGCGGGAGCTCTTTGAGCAACGTGTTGGCAAACAGGTGCATAAGAAGATCGACCTCCTTCTGCGGCCTGCGCCAGTTTTCGGTAGAGAACGCATAGACACTTAGCACGTCCACGCCCAAGCGGACGCTGGTGGTAACTGCCTCGCGCAACGAATCGACACCTGCGACATGCCCTTTGGGACGTGACAAGCCCCGCGCCTGGGCCCAACGGCCGTTTCCGTCCATGATTATACTCACGTGCGATGGCACGCGCGCGAGGTCTATGTCTTCGAGTCGAATGTCTTCGGGTGGGTCTGCGTAGTATTCCCGCAGCTTCTGCTCGTCAAACTGCACTAAATGCTCCGTTTCCGCCTGGAACTCCAAAAAATGCCATTTGGTTTAGGGAGAGACCTCAACTCGGAGACGGGCTCCAAGTTGAGGCCATGCGATCGCCAGACGTTTTGCCTATATGGACATGACCTCTTCGGTCTTCGCCTTGAGGCGCTCGTCAACCTCTTTCACATATTGGTCGGTGAGGTTCTGTACGCGCTTCTTCTCGGCGTTTTGCTGGTCCTCCGAAAGCTCCTCATCGCGATCAATTGCGCGATTGGCATCCTTGCGAGCGTTACGAATGGAAATGCGGCACTCCTCCGCATACTGCTTGCAGTCGCGCACGAGCTCACGACGACGCTCCTCGGTGGGCTGAGGGAAAGGCAGACGAATCGAATGCCCGTCGTTGGAAGGGGTGATGCCCAAGTCGGACTGGCGTATGGCTTTCTCGATGTTATTCAGCGAGCTCTTGTCCCACGGCTCGATTACCAGCATGGAGGCCTCGGGGACCTTTACGCCGGCGAGCTGCGTAATGGGCGTGGGTACGCCATAGTAGTCAACCTTAACGGAATCGAGGATGTGCGGATTCGCACGTCCCGTGCGCACACGCCCGAAATTGTACTCAAGCGAGTCGATGCTCTTCATCATCCGCTCTTCGGCATTGTCGGTATGAATGCTCATGTTACTCGTCCTTCCCTTCCACGACGGTCGAACCGACGTGCTCACCACGCAGAGCGCCCGCAAAGGCCCCCGCATCTTCCATACGAAATACCATTATAGGCATATGATTGTCTTGGCAAAGCGCCGTTGCCGTGGCATCCATGACCTTGAGTCCACGGCTCAACATGTCTGCATAGGTTATGGTATCGAAGCGCACCGCATCCGGATGCGTAACGGGATCCGCGTCGTAGATGCCGTTGACCTTGGTTGCCTTCATAAGGACATCGGCGTCTATCTCGCACGCACGCAGTGCCGCCCCGGTATCGGTCGTGAAGTAGGGATTTCCCGTACCAGCAGCAAAGATGACGATACGACCCTTTTCCAGATGACGTATTGCCCGTCGACGGATGTAGGGCTCGGCGACCTGCCTCATCTCGATGGCGCTCATCACGCGGCAGTCCATCCCATTGCGCTCGAAGCAGTCCTGCAACGCGATGGAATTGATGACAGTCGCAAGCATGCCCATGTTGTCGCCCTGAGCACGGTCCATGCCAGCGGCGGCACCCGACACGCCCCTAAAAATGTTGCCACCGCCCACAACGATGGCTATCTGTACTCCAGCCTCCCAAGCTGGTCGAATGTTCTGCGCAATGCGTTGGGGCACGGCAGGATCTACCCCGTACTCCTTCTCGCCCATAAGGGCTTCTCCCGAGAGCTTGAGAAGCACCCTCTTATACGTATACTCCTCCACGTAAACCTCCTTCTACGCTGTCCCGTAAAGTCTAGCAGAAGACAGAGGGACGTAACGAAAAATCGTGGGCGTCGCACTTGCCTTGCTCGCTCGCTTCGTGAGTCGCCGCTTGCGACCACACTCATGCGCTGCGGTCCGCATTCGGTTCCGCGCTCGCTTCGCTCGCTCAACTTCGTGAGTCGCCGACTGCGGCCGCAGCGCATGCGTGTGGTCGCAAGCGTCTCTCTTATATAAAAAGGCGAGACTTCTGCACGATGTGCGGACCCTAACTTCCGATTCTATGGGCAGCTATTGTGACGCCGACAAAATCGGACGTCAGGGCTCCGAAATTGGTCCCGAAACGTCCGATTTTGCCGGCGCCCCGAGCGCTGCCTATAGAATCGGAAGTTAGTGGCCCGATTGGGGTCACAATATGTCCGAAATTGTCGGCACCCCGGCGGCACGCACCCCCGCGACGCTCAAGGAGCTCACGCAGTACACGAATCCCTTCGCATCGTTGCGAGGAGCCAAAAAAGCGGACCCCGAAGGATCCGCTCTTTTAGACAACCTCTACGGTAGCCACTATGCGCCGTTGTTTACTCGCCAAACTGGAAGCGGACGAAGTCGACGACCTCAATGTCGTCTCCGACGCTCTCGGAAACCTTCTTGGCAAGCTGGCCAACCGTGATGTCGGGATCCTTGATGAAGTCCTGCTCGGTAAGGACGCTCTCCTCGTAGAACTTCTTAAGACGGCCGTTGACGATGTTGTCCCAGAACTTCTCGGGACGGCCGGACTCGGCAGCCTGTGCGCGGTAGATCTCCTTCTCGTGCTCGACGACGTCGGCAGGCACGGAGTCACGCGTGGCGCCCGCGGGAGCGGAAGCGACGACCTGCATGGCAACGTCGTGCGCGAAAGACTTGAACTCATCGTTGTTGATGGTGTCGGCGTTGTTGAAGGAGAACTGCACCAGAGCACCAAGCTTGCCGTTGTGGTGGATGTAGCTCACGAGGCCACCCTGCTCCACCTCAACGCGCTCGAAGCGCTGAATCTTCATGTTCTCGCCAATAACGTGAATCATTTCCTTGAGCTCGGCGTCTACGGTGTTGCCGTTCATCTCGCACTCGAAGAGGGCGTCCACGTCGGCGGGGGCAAGCTCGGCAACGACCTTGGCAAGCTCGGCGGCGAAGCCCTGGAACTTGGCGTTGGAACCCACGAAGTCCGTCTCGCAGGTGAGCTCGAGCAGGGCGCCCTTCTTGCCGTCCTCGCTCACGTAGGCGGCGATGGTGCCCTCGTTGGTGTCGCGGCCAGCGCGCTTTACGGCCTTGGCCAGACCCATGGTGCGCAGAACGTCAACGGCCTTCTCGATGTCTCCCTCGGCCTCGACGAGTGCCTTCTTGCACTCCATCATGGGGGAATCGGTCATCTCGCGAAGCTGCTTTACCATGGCAGCGGTTACTTTAGCCATATTGGTACCTCCTCAATTGGTTTCAACTAAACAGATGGGTGCGACCGATGCGTTAAGCACTACTCAGCCGCCGCTGCGGATTCCACGTCCACGGCAGGCGTGGTCTCGCCGCTCATCATTTCCTCGGCAGAGATCTGCTCCTTGCCCGTGCCGGCAAGCACGGCGTCTGCCACGAGCTCGCACATGAGCGCGACGGAACGAATGGCGTCGTCGTTTGCGGGAATGCCGTACTCAATAAGATCGGGATCGGAGTTGGTATCGAGCAGGCCGATTACGGGGATGTGCAGGCGGTTTGCCTCCTTGACGGCAATCTCCTCGCGCTTGGTATCAACCACGAAGATGGCCTGGGGCAAAGACTTCATGTTGCGCACGCCGCCAAGGTTGCGCTGAAGTTTCTCCAGCTCCTTGGTGAGCATGGCCTGCTCCTTCTTCACGAAGGAGTTCATGCGGCCGTCCTCGACCATGGCCTCGAGCTCTTCCATGCGGTCGATACGCGAACGCATGGTTACGAAGTTGGTGAGCATGCCGCCCAGCCAGCGCTGGTTGATATAGGGCATGCCGCAACGCTCAGCCTGCGTTTGGATGGACTCTTGGGCCTGCTTCTTGGTGCCCACGAATAGTACGGTGCCACCCTTTGCGGCGGTGTCGCGCAGCATGGTGTAGGCACGGTCGCCGTTGATGATGGTCTGCTTGAGGTCGAGAATGTAGATCCCGTTGCGCTCGCCAAAGATGTACGGACGCATCTTGGGGTTCCAGCGACGTGTCTGGTGGCCATAGTGGCACCCTGCATCAAGCAGTGTGTGGATATTGATCTTTACAGCCATGTTCTTACCTCCTGTGGTTGGTCCTCCGCGTAGGGTCATCCTTCCCCATCCACCCGCCATTTGGCTGCAAAGCGGGCACCACGGACGGAAAGTCGCCACGCGTGTGTACTTATTGCCGTGCGGACGCACGACGGTGCAGAAGTATAGCAGACAACGAGTCCCGCACGCAACCTGCACAAAGGAGCTCGTGACCGGAAGACCGCCCACGCCCCATCCCCGCGCTGTCAGCATATGGCGACTCACGAAGTGAGCGAGCGAAGCGAGCGCGGAGCCTCGTGCTGACGGCGCGGGGATGGGGCGTGGGCAGTCGGCCTCTCCGCGGGACGAAGTGCTTGGATCCGCCCCCTACCCGCGCGGATGTGCCTGATGCGTTACTTGCTTGAGCCGCTCCACCGAGAGGTGCGTGTATATTTGCGTGGTGGCAAGGCTCTCGTGACCCAAGAGCTCTTGGACGGCCTTGAGGTCGGCGCCGCCCGAAAGCAGCTCGGTCGCAAAGGAATGCCGTACGGCATGGGGGGTGAGCTCGGGGTCCAGGCCCGCAAGCACCATATGCCGACGAAACACCCTCCGCAACGTATCGGCACCCATGTCGTTTCCTCGCGTGGAGACGAACAATGCCTGTGCATGGCCTTCCTGCCGACGTGCCGCCATAAGGTCCGGCCGCGCATGGTCCACGTACTGCTTCAATATCGAGAGAGCCAGGTCGTGCATGGGGACGATCCGCTCCTTGGAACGCTTGCCGAAGAGCCTCACCTGTCCTTGGGCGTAGTCCACGTCATCGGGGCGCAAATCCGCGGCTTCGGATATGCGCGCCCCTGTGGCATAGAGTAGCTCAAGAAAAGCGCGATCCCGCATCCCTTCCGACGTGGCCATGTCGCAGGTATCCATGAGGCATGTCAGGTCGGCGTCTGTCATGGTCTTTGGCAGCACCTTGGGAAGCTTGCGCCCTTTAATGGACGCAACCGCCGCAGCGGACCCCACACCTTCGCGCTCGCACCACGAATAGAACGTCTTGAGCGCCGATATCTTGCGGTTTATGGTCTTGCTCGCATAGCCCCCATGCGTGAGCGATGCGAGGTACGCCCGCATGTTCGACCGCGAGGCCAGAAGCGGCATGACGCCTTCTCTCCCGCACCACGACAAGAACGTATTCAGGTCCGATTCGTATGCCCGCACAGTATGGCGCGAAAGGCCACGGACGTTCGCAAGGTACGCCAGGAAGGCATCCAAGAGGTCGTAGGCCTCATCCAGCGCGCGCTGTCTGCGATCGGCAAGCTCGCTACTCATCGAGCGTCCCCAACGGCCTACCGTCTGCATCGGCAAAGAGGTTGGGCCGCAACGCAAGGTACTCCTTCAAGTCATGCAAGGCACGTTCGGCATATGCGCGATAGCGCTCTGCCTTGCGAAGCCTCCCCCCTTCGAGTGGCGGAACGATACCATAGTTCACATGCATGGGCTGATAGGGATCCGTTTGCGGATCGGTGGCGTAGGCGACCAGCGATCCGAACGCACCTGTATTTGGAAGGCGCACCACCTCGTCGCCCCTCAGCTCCGCTGCCACGTTTGCCGCCGCAAGCGCGCCGGAGGCTATTGCCTCCACATACCCTTCCGTGCCGGTAATCTGGCCAGCCAGACGCACCTGTGTGCCCGGAATCGCGAAGGTCTTGTCCAAGGCTCTCGGCGCATCGACGAAGGTGTTGCGGTGCATGACGCCAAAGCGCGCGAACTCCGCATCCTCCAAACCGGGAATCATGCTAAAGACGCGGCGCTGCTCGCCCCAGGTGAGGTTCGTCTGGAAGCCCACCAGGTTATATGCGCTCTGTTGACTGTTCTCGGCACGAAGCTGAACCACCGCCCACGGCCGTCTCCCCGTTGCCGGATCCACGATTCCCACCGGTTTGAGCGCGCCGAAGCGCAGGGTATTCACTCCCTTGCGCGCCACCTCCTCCACAGGCTGGCACGCACTGAAGAGGTCCTTTTGCTCAAACTCCTTTGCCATCACGCGCTGCGCGTCCACGAGTTCGCTCCAAAACGCCTCGTAGCATTGCTTGTCCATGGGACAGTTAAGGTAGTCGCCATCTCCCTCACCCTCATAGCGCGACTGCGAGAACGCTATTGAGCGGTCTATGGAATCGGCGTATACCACCGGCGCCGCCGCGTCGAAGAAGGCCAGGCGATCGGTACCCACCAGCTCCGAGAGCGCCTCAGAAAGCGCAGGCGAGCAAAGGGGGCCCGCCGCAACGACCACGGGACCGCCTGGCAGCTCACATACCTCCTCACGAACAAGCTCGATGAGTGGATTGGCTAGGACTGCGTCCGTTACAGCCTCCGAAAACCGCGTCCGATCCACCGCAAGGGCGCCACCTGCGGGCACCGCGCATTGTCGTGCGATTCTCATCAGGCGCGATCCCATGAGCGCAAGCTCGCTCTTAAGAAGGCCTGCCGCGCTCTCGGGCTTGAGGGACTTGAGCGAGTTGGAACACACGAGCTCCGCCAAATCTGCGGTGTGGTGGGCTGGCGCGTTCCCATGCGGGCGCTGCTCATACAAACGCACGTCGATGCCGCGCGCTGCAAGCGAAAGCGCACACTCGCTGCCGGCCAAGCCACCACCTATTACCACAACACTGGAAGACACGTTACTCAGCCTCCTGCGACTCTTGTCCCTTCGCATTGGACAGAACACCCATACCATACTCCTCGTACGACCGCGCAGTGAGCGAATAGCGACCATCGGGGAGATGTTCCAAGATACCACGTGTCTCATAGTCCGAGAGCGTGCGAAGCAAGGTTATCGTATCCAGGCCCAGCCTAGTTGCCAGCTCATCGGGACGCAAGGGAGATGCGACAAGTGCCGATATGACCTCCCCCACCTGGCCACTCGCTCTTTTTGCAACCATACGCAAAACCCCAAAGTCTATAGAAAGGCGCTGCTCCAAATCGACCTCACTGCAAATTGGCTGGGCACCCTCCGCAACAAGATGGTTCGTCCCCTGGCTCGTCGGCGAGAAGATCGAGCCCGGAACCGCATATATGGTACGGTCCATTTCCAACGCCGCATCCGCGGTGCTCATGGTTCCCGACCGCGCTCCCGCCTCCGCGACCACCAACACGCTCGAAAGCGCCGCAATGATCACATTTCTCTTGGGGAAGGTATAGGGACGCGGCGGGGTACCCCACGGCTCAATGGAAACGATTGCCCCTCCCTGCGCGACGGCCCTGCGAAACACGTCCTCCGACGAGCTGGGATAGATGCGGTCCGCACCGGTGCCTGCGACGATAATGGACTTTCCACCCGCCTCAAGCGCCGCACGGCTTGCCGCGCTGTCGCATCCCATGGCGCCGCCCGTCACGACGGTAATACCGCTCTCCCCTGCCACGCGACCGGCCATCGTGGATATGGCGATGCCGTAGGGCGTTGCACGTCGCGCACCGATGATCGAGACGCACGTGCTACTAAGGACTTTTGGATCTCCCAATCCATACAGCACGTCAACTTGCGCGTTCGGCAGCTCCTGCAGGCTTTGGGGAAAGAGTTCGTCTTCAGGCCTGAGTTCCCAACGATTTACTTCCATGATTGTCTTCCCTTCATTCGAGGACATGCGTACTTGCATTTCCGCCTCACACCCGCAAACGGGCGCCAGGCAACGGACGACCAGCGCTACAAGGTGGCCCGGGTTCTAAAGGCGCAGGCTTCGATTACGTTGTCCCGACTCACCTCGTTCTCTTTCGAAAGGTCCGCTATGGTGCGCGCAACTCGCGCGATGCGAACGATGTTTCTTCCCCCTAGCCCCAAGCGACTAGCAACACCCTCCAACGTCGAGCGCGCCTCCGCATCCAACTGGAGTTCGGGCACGCTGCGCGCCCTATCGGGACGCTCGTCGGGATCCTTGGAGCGCCGCCACGAGGCAAACTCACGCGCCTCACGTACTTGTTCGGCCATCTGGGCAGAAGACATGCCCTTCTCGCCTGCGATGATTCGACTCGACGAAGGACGAGCCACGTCCACCAGCACGTCTATGCGATCCATAAGGGGGCCACCGATTCTCGACTGATACGCCTGGATGCGCACCGGGCTGCAGGTGCAGGGGTGGTCTGGGTCTCCCAGGTATCCGCAGGGGCAGGGATTTGCCGCGGCAACGAGCATGAAGTCGCTTGGGAAGACATACGTGCCGTCCACGCGAACCAAGCGTACCTCATGCTCCTCCAAGGGCTGGCGAAGCGCCTGCAACACGCTCGGGCCAAACTCGGGAAGCTCGTCCAAGAAGAGAACGCCCCTGTGCGCCAGTGATGCCTCCCCTGGCCTAACCGGCCTGCCGCCACCAACCATGCCGCCTAGGGTTATGGCGTGATGGGGAGCGCGAAACGGCCGTATGCCCTTTCGCAGCGAAGTGAGGTCCTGGCCGGCAACCGAATGGATAATAAGGGCTTCCGCACGCTCGGCCTCTCCCAGCGGCGCCAGTATGGAGGGCATGCGCTTGGCCATCATCGACTTTCCCGCGCCGGGTGGCCCCACCATCAGAAGGCCATGGTCGCCTGCCGCCGCGATCACAAAGGCGCGCTTTGCCATCTCCTGATCCACCACGTCGGCAAAATCCGCCTGGCTCAATGCGGCAGATTCTGTGGCCTCGATCGTCGGCAGCGGCCATCTGTCGCTTACGGGCAGCTCCTGCACGCCTTGGCGCAACTGTGCCAAATGCGAAATAACGCGTGCGCTCTTAACGCCAGCGCCAAGAGCGTTGCCTGGCGAGACGAGCGTGAGTCCCAGCTCTTGGGCCAGCATGTCGTATGCCACCAGCCCTCTTACTGCGCTCGCCTCACCACTTAGGGCAAGCTCACCCACAAAGAGGCAATCGTCCAATCCGTCTATCGGAATCTGCCCCGTGCAGGCCAATATGGCGACGGCAATGGGCAGATCGAATCCCGTGCCCGTCTTGCGAAGCTCGCTGGGAGAGAGGTTTACGGTAAAGTGCAGCATGGGCCATTCGTAGCCGCTCGCCTTACATGCGCAACGAACGCGATGCCGTGATTCCGACACAGTCGCGTCAGGCATGCCCACGATCGTAATGCCCGGCACGTTCTGAGAGACGCTCACCTCCACCGTGACGGGCTGAACCTCCACGCCACGAAGGACGGCAGCATGGGTCGCAAATGAACGGCGTCCCATGGTCAGTCATCCCATTCATACGCGCCAACGTAGTGACGCAACTGGGCCTCGTGCTCACTCACGAGCTTTACGCCAACGACGTCAAAGCGAATGGAGTCGAGTCTCGCCTGACGGGAGAGGTACATGAGAGCGAGCTTGCGATAACGGCTCTGCTTGCGATAGTCCACGGCAAGTTCCGGTGCCACGTCGGAATCTTCCTGTGAGACGGTGCGAAGCTTCACCTCCACCATCACGAGCCTTTCGTCCTGCTCGCCGATTATGTCCACTTCGCCAAAGCTGCAGCTCCAGTTCCTCTCCAACAGCTCCATTCCCATGGACTCAAGGTAGAGCGAGGCGAGTTCCTCCCCGAGTCGTCCGAGCTGTTTGGTCGTACACTCATCCAAGGGTTTGCCAAGGCCAAAGTCCTCGCAACTAAGAACGACCTCTTGCATGTCGTCTTCCACAGGCGCAATGCCCACCACTCCGGTAATAGCCATCATTCCTCCTTAATCGGGTCCGGAAGTCAGGTTTACCAGAGTCATTTCGCACAAAATTCCCCCTCAGTCGCAGATATTTCCCCGCATCGGAAGCGGGTACTGCAACGGGGGAAGCGCCTTCCATGCGCAGCTTGCATATCGATTTGAGTTTTGATTGTTGAAAACTGGATTTGCCCTTTAGAAGAGCCGAGGCGTCTCCACAAAGTTACCACAAAAGCTCACGCGATGTATCTCGGAGAGCCCCAACTTGCGTATGGCGTCAACATGCGCGGCCGACGCGTACCCTTTGCAGTCCCGCAAATGGTATCCCGGATAGACCTCGTCGTAGCCCACCATGAGCGCATCCCTCGTAACCTTAGCCACGATGGAGGCCGCGGCAATGCAAGCTATGCGCGCATCGCCTTTTACCACGCACTTCTCTCGCTCGTGCACGTGTATAGGGTTGCCGTCTATGAGCACGGCATCGGGATCTACGCCCGAGTTTGCGATTGCCTCAGACATTGCCATGCGAAGCGCCTGGGCCATGCCCACCTCGTCAATCTTTTTGGCCGGAATGTGAGCGATGCCAACCGCCAGTGCCACATCCTCGATATTTTGGGCAAGCGCCTCACGACGCGCAGGAGAGAGCTGCTTGGAATCGTTTATCCCCCACACGGGCTTGTCGTAGGGAAGAGCCACTGCCGCAACCGTGAGGGGGCCTGCCACGGCTCCTCTGCCCACCTCGTCCACGCCCAGCACGACACCCGCTCCGCCGAGCTCGCGCTGCAGCTCGTACATGGCCTCCACTCGCTCTTGCTCTGCCCTATCGCGCGAGAGTCTCTTTCGCGCACGCACAAGCGCCGCCTGGACTTGCTTGCGCGGATCGTCGGAATAGCGACGTTCGTACTCGGCAAGCTCGGAGCCCTTTGCGCCCGCTATGAGCGCAGCAAGTTCGTTGGCCCGAATCTTTCCCCTATCCGACATGAACAAACCCCATCTCTATGCAAGAAGGGGACACACCAAAACCGGCATGTCCCCTCCAGTCTGCACGTTCGAGCTCTTTGAACTAGATGCGCTTCTCGCGAATGCGCGCAGCCTTGCCCACACGATCGCGGAGATAGTACAGCTTGGCACGACGCACCTGGCCGTGGCGCACAACCTCGAGCTTTGCGATCTTGGGGCTGTGCAGGGGGAAGGTACGCTCGACACCCACGCCGAAGCTCAGCTTACGCACGGTAAACGTCTCGCGTGCGCCAGCGCCGCTCATGCGGATGACGTCACCCTGAAATACCTGCTCACGCTCGCGCTCACCCTCGCGAATGCGATAGTGGACACGCACGTTGTCGCCCACGATGACCTTGGGGATGTCATCGCGAATCTGTGCCTGCTCAATGCTGGCAATGTAGTCTTGGGCCATAATCTTTCCTGTCTCTAGAGGTGCCGTCGCACTGCGAAGCGACACATAGCCTTAACACACAAACGTGCAGTATACAAAAGCAGCGGCTGTGACGCAAGGTTTTTATGCAAAACCTCCGCATCTGCTGATTGATTGGCTCACGTCCCACGCCTGTGAGACGGCCCACATGTGGCTCCACGCTCGCTTCGCTCGCTCACTTCGTGAGTCGCCACTTGCGGGCCGTCTCACAGGAGCGGGGGGTGTGAACAGTAACCCATTTAGCACACTTATACCAAGAATAGGTGTGCCACCTCACACACAAAAGCCAACGACCACCGACGACGGATCCTGCGGAATGCCCATGGAGTTAGGATATCCCGTCTCCATCACGCGATAGAAGTACCCGTTCGTTCCGGTATCGCCGAGCCCTTGGAAGTCAAAGGGATGCGGTGTTCTGTACCACCAGGGAGACGTGCCCGTGGAGTCCTTGAGCGACAAGAACTCGCTCGGTCCGCTCGTCCCGGTTATCCCCGCCTTCACGAACGCCTCGTACTGCGTTCCCTCGGCATTGAGCATGCCGTCGACGTCTTCGTAGCCGCGCTTCTGGAAGTATTCGTCTATGTCCCACGTCACGTCACCGCACACCTCGTGAACCGAGAAGACCCAGAGTTTGTCCTGCGTGGCGGTAACGTCGTCGAGGTTGTCGGTCAGGCCCTTGTTGTTGGTGAGTTTGTTCACAGCAACGAGCGCCTTCGACAAGTCGTCGTCCAGGCGCGGGGGAAGCTCATTGGCGAGCCACGCCCTCAGGTCCGACGCCTCCCATCCGCCCTCTATGGTGTCTTCGTTGTTCATGGGACGGATGTCCACGGCGCCTACGGTCATGAAGGTAAGTCCCGCCTTGCCCTTCCCTTCGGCCTTGTCGTCGTGGCGAATGCCCACGAGCCGCACGTCGAGCGCACGCTTGTTGTCGAGCACGATCATCTTCGTTTGACCGGTTATGGACCCGTCCCCTTCTATGAGACCATACCTCTTGGCAACCTCCCGCCCTTCCTCGTCGGACTTGGCAGACGAAATCTCCGCCGAGATGCGCGACAGCTCGTCCCACGAATACTCGTCCAACTTCTTCACGGCAATGGCCTTCTCCTTCTCCTCCTCTTGAGAAGTCTGACCAGAACAAGCCCACAGCCCAACAGCCACAAAGACGCACAGTATGGTTGCAATTAGCTTACGCACGAGAGCTCCCTTCGACTCCCCTATTCTACTCGATGCACAAAGATGGAGGCGGTTGTCTTTTGGCGGCGAGTTCCGCAGCGAAGCGAGGACTGTTCGAGCCGTAAAAAGACAATCGCCTCCATCTGAGGAGGAACGCTGAGCAACGAAAAAAGAGGGGACCCGAAGGCCCCCTCTCACGGTAACGCTATAAGACCAAGCTATGCCTCGATCTTCTTGGCGCCGCCGTTGCTGTTGATCTTGGCCTGGGCAGCCGCAAGGCGCGCGATGGGCACGCGGAAGGGCGAGCAGGACACATAGTCAAGACCGAGGTCGTAGTAGACCTGGATGGAGTCGGGATCGCCACCGGTCTCGCCGCATACGCCGCAGACCATGTTGGGGTTGGTGTTCTTGCCACCGTTGACGCCGAGCTCGACGAGACGGGCAACGCCGCGGTCGATGGTCGCGAACGGGTTGGTCTTGATGAGCTTCTCCTCGAGGTAGGTGTCCATGAAGGAGGACTCAACGTCGTCACGCGAGAAGCCGAGGCAGGTCTGCGTGAGGTCGTTGGTGCCGAAGGAGAAGAAGTCGGCGTACTTGGCAATGTGGTCGGCGGTGATGGCAGCGCGCGGCAGTTCGATCATGGTGCCGATGGGAATCTCCAGCTTGAGGCCGTACTCCTCCTCGACTGCCTTGATGTCGTCCTCGCACAGCCAGCGGAGGTGCTTGAGCTCCTCGGAGAAGGCCACCAGCGGGATCATGATCTCGGGCTTGGCGTCAACGCCCTCCTTGATGAGCTCGGCGGCAGCCTCGCAGATGGCGCGGAACTGCATGTGGTTGAGCTCGGGATACAGGAAGCCCAGACGGCAGCCACGGGTGCCGAGCATGGGGTTGGCCTCCTGGAAGGAGTC
>CADCPM010000046.1 GCA_902803315.1 uncultured Coriobacteriaceae bacterium | reverse complement strand
CTGGAGATGAACGCCAACGAGCGTATTGACCGCGACAACTGCTTTGCCGGCGACATCGTTGCCTGCGTGGGCCTGAAGAACACCACCACAGGCGACACGCTGTGCGACGAGAAGAACGCTATCATCCTGGAGTCCATCGACTTCGCCGATCCCGTTATCGACGTAGCCGTGGAGCCCAAGACCAAGGCCGAGCAGGAGAAGATGTCGGTTGGCCTTGCCAAGCTGGCTGAGGAGGACCCGACCTTCCAGGTGCGCACCGATCACGAGACCGGCCAGACCATCATCGCCGGTATGGGCGAGCTTCACCTGGAGATCATCGTCGACCGTCTGCGTCGCGAGTTCAAGGTCGAGTGCAACGTGGGCAAGCCCCAGGTTGCCTACCGCGAGACCGCCGGCAAGGCAGTGCAGCACGTACAGGGCAAGTTCGTCCGTCAGTCGGGCGGCCGTGGCCAGTACGGCGATGCCGTCATCGACATAGAGCCCATGGAGGCCGGCTTTGGCTACGAGTTCGTGGATGCTACCGTGGGCGGCGTTGTGCCCAAGGAGTACATCCCGTCCGTCGACAAGGGCATCCAGGAGGCACTCAACTCCGGCGTCATCGCGGGCTATCCCGTGCAGGACATCAAGGTCACGCTGGTGGACGGCTCCTACCATGAGGTCGACTCCTCCGAGGCGGCCTTCAAGGTTGCTGGCTCCATGGCCATCAAGAAGGCCTTGCAGATGTCCGACCCCGTGCTCCTCGAGCCCGTCGAGGCCGTTGAGGTCGAGACGCCCGAGCAGTACATGGGTGACGTCATGGGTAACCTCTCCTCCCGCCGCGGCAAGATCGAGGGCATGGAGGACCGCTCCAACACCAAGGTCATCAAGGCCAAGGTGCCCCTGGGCGAGATGTTTGGCTATGCTACCGACCTTCGTTCGCAGACGCAGGGTCGCGCAAGCTACACCATGCAGTTCGACTCCTATGAGCCGGTGCCCAAGGCAGTTCGCGAAGAGATCGTTGCCAAGCACGGCGGCAACGCGTAAGTAGTATCCGTAGCCTAGGCGGGGCGCACCCGCCCCGCAAACATGGAGGTAACAGTGGCAAGTCAAAAGATCAGGATCCGCCTCAAGGGCTACGATCACGAGGTTGTGGACCAGTCGGCAAAGCTTATCGTAGACACGGCGCAGAAGACCGGCGCCCGCGTGAGCGGCCCCATTCCCCTGCCTACCGAGCGTAACCTGTACACCGTCATCCGTTCGCCGCACAAGGACAAGGACTCCCGTGAGCAGTTCGAGATGCGCACCCACAAGCGCCTCATCGACATCCTCGATCCCACGAGCGGTACCGTGGATAGTCTTATGCGCCTGGATCTTCCCGCGGGCGTAGACATCGAGATCAAGCTCTAAGCACGCAATACGTCGTTACGAGAGGGGTACTCCCCCTTGTACCAGTCGGTACAAGGGGGAGTACCCCTCTCGTAACACGGGGAGGAGGGGACGCGTATGCCGCATACAGCACGGAAGAAGAGCGAGTCAGGATACTATCATGTGGTACCCAAAGCCATCGCTGATCAAATTATCTTCGAGAACGATGCGGATCGTAGGTATTATCTGGAGCTGCTTGATACTTCAAGTGCAGATACGGGATGTGAGCTCCTCGCATATTGTTTAATGAGCAATCATGTTCACCTGGTGGTACGCGATATGTTTGACGCATTGGCTGATTTCATGAAGTACGCAAACGAACGTTATGGAATGTACCTGTCCGATAAAACCGGGCGTAGTGGCGGTATCTTTAGAAAGCCATTTTGGAGTGAGCCCATTTTATCCGACGAACATTTGCTCAGTTGCGTTAGATATGTGCATGCAAATCCCACGGCAGCTGGCATATGTAATCCTTTTGAATATGACTGGAGTAGTGCGAAAGATTATCTTGGTCGCCATGGGTTAACAAATACGGATATGATACTTGATATATGTGGCAGTATCGATAGCTTTATACAATTTAGTAATGCTATGGTTGGCTGTGCGCGTGCTTTTCCTGGAAGCAAACTGATTGCCCACCTTACTGACGACGAAGTTCTACGAATTGCGCAGCTAAATCTTGGTAAGGACATGTTGCGTGGCATGAGCTCATTGTCTATACAGCAGAGAAATGATGCGATACGACAACTAAAGACAGCTGGCCTTACTGTTCGACAAATAGTGCGGGTGACTGGCCTTGGCCACCGAACTGTCCAAAATGCCTAATGTTACAAGGGGGAGTACCCCTCCTGTAACGCGTGTTACAGGAGGGGTACTCCCCCTTGTAACGCAGTGGTCTTCTGACATTCCTGTTTGTTGGAAACACATTCATAACAGCAGTGTGCTAAAGTATGGCCAACGCATTCGAGGAAGGCCCCAAAATGGAAGCCGAGAACTTGGAAAACCGCCAGGAAATAGCAGCTCGCATTCGTTCGTTGCGCGAGGACTACGAGATTTCCGTAGAGGAGATGGCAGAGGCAACGGGGCGCACGCCTGCGGAGTACGAGGCCCGCGAGAGCGGTGAGATGGACCTAACCTTTACCTTTGTGTACAAGTGCGCAAAGAAGTTTGGCGTGGACGTGGTGGAGCTGCTCACAGGCGAGAGCCCGCGCCTCCGTCGCTACGAAATCGTGCGGAACGGCGAAGGTTTGGTGCTCGAGCGCCATACCGACTTCCACTACCTGCATAAGGCGCCCCACTTCAAGAACCGTATGGGTGAGACCTTCCTGGTGGACGTACCATATCAGCCCCAAAGCCAGCATGAGCCCATTCACCTTTCGTATCACGAGGGACAGGAGATGGACTTCGTGCTAAAGGGACACCTGCGCTTCCGCTTTGAGGGCGATCGCTTTGAGGAAGTCGGTCCTGGCGATACGGTTTACTATGACTCTGGCCGCGGCCATGGCATGATTGCCATTGGCGGCGAGGACGCACAGATACTTGCGGTTGTGTTTGACCCGGATCGTCGAGAGATTATTTAGGCATCGTCCCCTTCCTGCGGGCGGTGCCGTTAAAACCAATATCCCAGTGCCCATCAAGAGATGTTGGCCGCTGCTTGGGCAGACTGCTGTCTGCCGCAGACTCGACGTGAATACCTCTGTAAAAAAGGAATGCAAACATGCGATATCTAAGCGAGAACTACCTGTCGGAGAGCCGAGACCGTAACGGCGAGGTCGTGCATATGTCCCTCCACTACCCCCAGACGTTCAACTGGGCGTATGACGTGGTAGACGACATTGCCATGGCCGAGCCCGACCGTCCTGCCATGGTGTGGTGCAACCCCGAGGGCGAGGAGCACCGCTTTAGCTTTGGCGACATAAAGTACTGGTCCGACAAGTGCGCGAACTTCCTTGTTGCCCAAGGAATCCGCAAGGGCGATGCCGTGTTGGTAATCCTGCGTCGCCATTATCAGTTCTGGATCACGGCGGTAGCATTGCACAAGATCGGCGCGCTGTTGGTTCCCGCGACGTTTATGCTGCGCGAGCACGACCTGCAGTATCGCCTGGAATCGGCCGGCATCAAGGCAGTCGTGTGCACCGATGCCGGAACCATTGCCGACGTGTGCGATGCCGTGGCGCCAAGCTGCCCCGATCTGCAGATCAAGATTCTGGTTGCAGCGGGCGGTGCCGGCCTTGCGGTGGACGAGCCGGGCTTCGACCCTGCGCCCCATCGTGCGCTGAGCGGTCCCGATCACATATGCGAGCTCACCTGCGAGCGCGAGGGCTGGGTGGACTATAACTCGGGCGTGCGCGCGGCGAGCGACTTTTGGGGTCGCGTGGCAACCACGGTGGACGAGCCCATGATCATGTACTTCTCCAGCGGCACGTCGGGCAATCCCAAGATGGTGCTTCACGACTACACCTACGCGCTGGCCCACACGATTACTGCCAAGCTCTGGCACAACACGGTGGGGGATCACGGCCTGCACTTCACGATTGCCGACACGGGATGGGGCAAGGCCGTGTGGGGCAAGTTCTACGGTGCGTGGACCATGGAGTCGTGCGTGTTTACCTATGACTTCGATCGCTTCCACGCGCACGAGATCCTCTCGCATATAGATGACTACGGCATCACGACCCTGTGCTGCCCGCCCACGATGTATCGCTTGCTCATGCGCCATATGCAGCACGAGGAGAAGACCCAGTATAGGCTCACGTCGCTGGTGTATTGCACGACGGCGGGCGAGGCCCTTAACCCCGACCTCTATGACTTTTGGAAGCGGCAGACTGGCCTTACCATCTACGAGGGGTTTGGCCAAACCGAGACTCCGCTCACCGTGGCGAACCTTAATGGGTCCACGCCTAAGCCTGGGTCCATGGGCAAGATCGTGCCGCTATATGACATTCGCATCCTGCGTCCTGACCACACGGAGTGCGAGGACGGTGAGACGGGCGAGATCTGCATTCGCTACGACCCGGAGCACCGTCCCGAGGGCATTATGGTGGAGTACTATCGCGATCCCGAAAAGACTGCAGAGGCCATCCACGACGGCTGGTATCACACGGGCGACACCGCTTGGCGCGATGAGGACGACTACCTGTGGTACGTGGGGCGCAACGACGACGTCATTAAGAGTTCCGGCTATCGCATTGGCCCGTTTGAGATAGAGAGCGTCTTGCTTGAGCATCCGGCCGTGCGCGAGTGCGCCGTAACGGGCGTGCCAGACCCCGTGCGTGGCAAGGCGGTGAAGGCAACCATCGTGCTGCACTCTGCGTATGAGGGCACGCCCGAGCTCACCCGCGAGTTGCAAACCTATGTAAAGCGCGAGACGGCGCCCTACAAGTACCCACGCATCATTGAGTATGTGGACGAGCTGCCCAAAACCGTTAACGGCAAGATTCGCCGCGTTGCCATTCGCAAGGCAGACGAGGAGGCGGCTGCCAACGTACACGACAAACGCGACGGGCTTATCTAGGCAGGCAAAGGGGATACTCCCCATTGTCTGATGTTATTGCTGCGGCTGGACAAAGTACGCCAAGCGTCAACATGTTGACGCTGCGCGAAAGCCATGCCTTGTCTCGAGGTTCACATCTCTATAGCATGGATGTTAGTAAGGGCCAAAGAGAAAGGAAGCGTTATGAGCAAGGCATTGGTGGCGTACTTTAGCGCGAGTGGAACGACGGCACGTGTGGCAAAGAGTCTGGCGGCGGCAACGGATGCCGACCTGTTCCAGATCGAGCCGGCTGCGCCATACACACGGGCGGACCTCAACTGGAACGACAAGTCGAGCCGCTCCTCAAAGGAGATGGGTGACGAGGGTGCCCGTCCCGCAATTGCGAGTTCGGTGACGAACATGGCCGAATACGACGTGGTATACGTAGGCTTTCCCGTATGGTGGTACGTGGAGCCGCGCATCATCGACACCTTCCTCGAGTCATATGACTTTGCAGACAAGACCATCGTTCCCTTTGCGACGAGTGGAGGAAGTGGCATTGGCCGTGCCTCTGTGCATATGCAGGGAATCGTGCCGTCCGCAAAGGTGCAGGCAGGTGGACTGCTGAACGGGCGTCCTTCCGCGGCCAAGCTTGCGAGCTGGGCTAAGGAGGCCCTTCGATGAGGGTTATCGTACTGCAGGGAAGTCCCAACGCAAACGGTTCTACGGCACGTCTTGTGGCTGAGTTTGCCCGTGGGGCTGCGGAAGCCGGCCACGATGTGGACGTTGTGGACGTAGCTACGCTTAACATCGCACCTTGCACGGGTTGTGTCGCTTGTGGATATGGCGGTCCATGCGCGCAATCCGATGACTTCGATGGGCTGCGCGAGCGAATTCTTTTGTCCGATGCGCTCGTGTTTGCCACACCGCTTTACTACTACGGTATGACGGCTCAGCTCAAGACGGTGATCGATCGCTTTTGCGCGGCCAATCCCGAAATCACGGGTAAGCGCTTCAAATCGGCCCTGCTTGCGGTTGCCTGGAATGCGGACGGCTGGACCTTCGATGCGCTGGAGGCGCACTACAACACCCTCGTGCGCTACCTGAGCATGCGGGACTGCGGTCGCGTGCTTGGCAGGGGCTGCGGAACGCCTGCCATGACTGCGCGCTCGGCGTATATACGCGAGGCGTATGAGCTTGGGCGCTCCTTGCGATAGTGTGTCGCGGGTGTGTGCCGCGGGTGTGTGACACACCCGCGGCACAAAAGCGGGCCAAAGGGGACTGTCCCCTTTGGCCCGCTTTTGCCGTTTACCTCTAACGATGTTGCATTAACGAAACACGTTCGCGTTACAATGGTCCTTGCGCAATATCAAAGTAGTTTGGAGACAGCATGAAGCGCATTGACTATCATCCCGAGAACCAGCTCATACATAAAAGCGGCTTTCGCTACATGATACCTGCCATGATTGGCTTGGTGTTTGGCCAGCTCTCGCCCATGATAGGCGGAATCTGCATCTCGCAGAGCCTAGGAGAGGTGCCATTCTCGTCGCTGAGCACGGTGGAGCCCATCAACTTGGTGTTTAGCGCAATCGGCGCGCTTGGCGGCGTGGGCTGCGGCATAACCGTCTCCAAGTATTCCGGATCCGGTGACAAGGACTTGGCCGCGCGAGCCTTTACCAGAACTGCCATTGCGCTGGCAGCCACAACCGTTGTGCTGGCCACAATCTTGGCGATATTTTCTGACTCCATACTCCATTTCCTTCGCGCCACGCCCGAAAACATTAACTATGCGCGTGAATATCTATTTGTAATACTCGCTGGTTCGCTGCCAACGGTTATGATGTTTGCCGGCGATTACCTGTTTACCGACGACAACGACCCCATGCTGGTGCTCGTGGCAAGCGTAACCGCGGCAGTGATCAATGTGGTGGGGAATCTCGTCCTGCTCGAGGGCTTCCACATGGGCATTGGGGCGAGCGCGTTCTCCATGGTGTTTGGCCAGCTAGTGGCTTGTCTCATATTCATTAGGCACTTCAAGAAGAAGGGGAGCCTGTGTCGCTTTGTGCCGCCGCGCAAGAAAGAGGGCGACCCCAGCATGCTCACAATCGTAAAGCCTGGTACCCCCATGGCCATTATGTATGCGATGTTTGCCATACAGATGCTCGTACAAAACTTGGTGCTCGCCCACGAGAGCGGCACGTCGGGCTTGGGCAATTCGGCGGTAATCGACAACCTCGTGCTGTTCCTCACCATCTTTACGGCGTCGGCGAGCGAGCCGGTAATGCCGCTTGCTTCGTCCTATTTTGGCGAGGAGAACAAATGCGGCGTTTTGCTGGTAAAGAGGTCGATGTATCGCACGGGCCTCATGATTCTTGGACCCATTATCCTTATTATCATTTTGTTCCCGCAGTTGTTTATGGCCCTGTTTGCGGTCAAGGACCCCGTCATGCTGGAGTCACTGCCCTTTGCCATACGCATAGTCTGCCTCAATGCGCTTCTCACCTTTACCAACGACTCGCTGGTGAACTATCTTTCGGCAACAGAGCGCGAGCCGTTGGCAAACGTAAGCTATGCCATACAGATCGTGGTAAACATTGGCTCTACGTTGCTTCTTGCGCGGGTTGTTCCCATGAACGCGCCTTGGTATGGCGCCATGCTGTCGGCTGCCTGCAGCTGCACGTTCCTCCTGTTGGTGGGCAAGCTTACGCGAGGCTTCATAAAGATGTATCCGGAAAACGTGCTCGTGCTTGCCGGCGGCCATGCCGAGCCTGCGCAGGTTGAGCAGTGGGAGAGCCAGGCGACGGAGGTGCTCGATTCCGAGCAGGCGAGCATCGTGCACAACAAGCTCATCGCGCCCTTCCTTGAGGCCATTGCCAACGACGAAAAGCCGCCGCTCAGCACGCTCACCATCCTACAGCGCGAAAACGGCGACAAGGCCGCCATTGTTCGCTATGCGGAGAAGACCAAGCTCTTCGCGGCCGAGCATGCGGAAGAGTCGGACGAGGAGGAACTTGCCCACGTATATGGCGAGTGCATCCGTTCTGAGTTCAATACGCTCAACAGAATGATGATTAATTTTAAGGCATAATTGGCGACTAAGAAGCTAGGCTTCAGCCGTGAGAAAAGGGGAGCGCATATGACCGAAAGAGAATTCAAGCAGCTCTTGTCAATCCACGACACCGAATGGCCCGTACCCGAGCGACCGGCCTATCGATTGTTGCAAGACACTGTCCACGAACACCCAGATCGCGTTGCCGTGGTGGCGTGCGACCGCACGCTTACCTATGCCGAGCTCAATGCCGAGGCCAATGCCGTGGCGCGTGCCCTGGTGGAGGCGGGCGCAGGTGCCGATGCCAAGGTGGCCGTGCTGGCCGATCGCGACGGCTGGGCCTATACCATGCGCATGGCTCCGCTCAAGGCCGGGGCGGCCTTCATGCCCGTCGATCCGGAGTATCCCGAGGAGCGCGTGCGCTACATCTTGGAGGACTCAGGCTGCAAGCTTGTGCTTACCACACAAGTCATCCATGAACGCCGCGCCGACCTGTTCGATGCCCTTGCGGACCTCGACCTTAGCGTCATTGAGGTTGAGTCCGCCGTGGCGGCAAACGATACGTCAGACCTGAACCTGGACGTGGCGCCACACGACCTGGCCTACGTCATCTACACCTCGGGCTCCACCGGAAAGCCCAAGGGCGTGATGCTGGAGAACCACAACCTCGTGAACTTCTGTCACGTGAACCCAAAGAACATCGAGGCCGTGTTCTTTACGGAAGGCTTCCATGCGTGTTTGGCACTTGCCGCCTTCACGTTTGACGTGTCGGTGATGGAGCAGTTCCTGCCGCTGGCCAATGGCATGACCGTGGTGCTCGCCACACAGGAGCAGATCATGGACCCCGATGCCATGGCGCGGCTCATCGAGCGGAACAACGTGGAGACCTTCACCTGCACGCCCAGCTATCTTTCCAACATGATTGAGGTGCCGGTATTCGCCAAGGCCATGGAGCAGATCGACGCCGTGGATGTGGGCGCCGAGGCTTTCCCGGGTGACCTGTATACGCGCTTGAAGGCCATTAACCCCAACATGCGCATCATGAACAGCTATGGTCCCACCGAATGCACGATTGGCAGTACCGCCGCGATTTTGGAAGGCCCGGATGACATTACCATTGGCGTGCCCTATGCCAACTACCACTGCATTACGGTAAACGAGGAGGGCGAGCCCCTGCCCATAGGCACACAGGGCGAGCTCGTTATCCTCGGCGACGGCGTGGGTCGTGGCTACATCGGGCGCGACGACCTTAACGAGCGCAACTTCATAACCCTCTTTGGTATTCCCGCATACCGCGCGGGCGACCTGGCCGTGGTGCGCCCAGACGGCAACATAGAGTTCCACGGCCGCGTGGACGACCAGGTTAAGCTGCGCGGCCTTCGCGTGGAGCTGGGCGAGGTCGAGAAGGTCATCGGCGGCTTCCCTGGCGTCAAGCAGGCCGTGGTTACGGTGGTAAAGGGGGCACAGGAGTACCTGGCCGCCCACTTCCTTGCCGATAAGCCCATCGACATTCCCGAGCTCAAGCGCCATGCCAAGCAGTACCTCACCTCCTACATGGTGCCCCAGAGCTTCATGCAGATGGAGGAGTTCCCCCTCACGCCCAACGGCAAGGTGGACAAGCGCGCCCTGCCCGAGGCCGAGCTTGACTACAGCGACATCGTTCCCGCGAAAACCGATGTGCAAAAGCAGCTGTTGGACATCGTGTTTGGCATTCTTAAGACCGATCGCGTGGGCATTACCTCCGACCTGCTTGAGGCGGGCCTTTCGTCTCTTGGCGCCATTCGCCTGTGCAGCGAGATTCGCGCAGCGTTCAACGTGGCCATAAAGACCTCGGAGCTTGCCGACAACTCCACAGTAGAGGACCTCGAGCGCCTCATTGGGGCGGCAGGTCCGACGCGTACCTACGAGCTGCGCGATGAGTACCCGCTCTCGCAAACGCAAACGGGCATCCTCATTGAGGTGTTGCGCCATCCGGGCACCACCATGTACAACTTGCCCGAGCTCTATACGCTCGACGCCTCGGTGGACGTGGAGAAGCTCGCCGATGCCGTGCGCGCAGCTATTGCCGTCCATCCGTATTTGTTTATGACGGTGAGCAGGGACGCGGAGGGCAAGCTGCATGCCGTGCGGCGCGATGGCCATCCCTTTGAGGTGGAAATAATCCGGACCGAGAGTCTGCCCACAGAGGACGAGCTGGTGCGCCCGTTTGACCTCATGAGTGGCGAGCTCCTGTTCCGTGCGGAGATCTACGTAACGAACGACGGGTCGTATCTGCTGTTCGACACGCACCACATCGTGAGCGACGGCGGCTCCATAGACATCCTTATGGAGGACGTTGAGCGTGCCTTCCAGGGCGAGACGCTCCAGACCGAGGAGTATACGGGCTTTGAGTTTGCCCTGGACGAGGAAGAGGCCCGTGCAACCGATCGCTTGGATGCCGCCAAGGCGTTCTACGACGGCTACTTCCGCGGCTGTGGTGGCGAGACCATGCCCGTAAAGGACGGCGACGAGTCCGCAGGACACGTGGCGATGGAGCGGGTCCGTGGCAAGGCGGACGGTGCGGCGGTGCGTGCCTTCTGCGACGAGCACGGCCTACCGCTCAATGCCTTCTTTACGGCCGCCTTCGCCTTCGCGCTCAAGGAATACGCAGACGCCGAGGTGCCGGTATTTACTACCATCTACAACGGTCGCAACGACCCGCGTCTTGCAAACAGCGTCTCCATGTTGGTAAAGACGCTTCCTGTGTCGCTCGACTGCAAGGACGACGACTACGTAATGTCGCTTGTGGAAACGTGCAAGTCGTATCTAACGGCTGCCATGGCCAACGACCTGTACAGCTTTGCCGAGATTCACCAGGCGTATGGCATAGACGGCAACATGATGTTTGTGTATCAGGGTGAGTTCGAGCACGGATTCCCCTTGGGCGGCAAGAACGCTCCCGTTAAGCAGTTGGGTCTCTCACGCGCGCGCGCGGCCTTTGCCTTGGACCTCTCGCTCGACGGCGACGAGCTCGTGTTTGAGCCCGAGTACGACCCCACGGTATTCTCACCCTACACCGTGCACGGCATGGTAAGCCTCATGGACCACGTGGTGGACGAGTTCGTCGCGAAGGATCGCCTGCGCGACGTCACGCTGGTATCGGCCGAGGAAGAGGAGCGCATTCGCTCGTTGCACGACACCGACTGCCCCGTGGCCGAGCGCCCCGCGTACCGCCTGTTGCAGGATCAGGCCGAGGCCAGCCCCGACGCCGTGGCGCTGGTGGCCTGCGACCGCACGCTCACCTATGGCGAGCTCAACGGGCTGGCCAACGCGGTGGGACATGCGCTCGCAAACGCTGGTGCCGCACCCAACTCGATGGTGGCCGTAATGGCCGAGCGGGACAGCTGGGCCTACGTGATGCGCCAGGCCGCGCTCAAGGCAGGCGCCGCCTTCTTGCCCATCGACCCGGAGTACCCGGAGGAGCGCGTGCGCTACATCCTGGAGGACTCGGGCTGCAAGCTGGTGCTCACGACGCAG
>CADCPM010000045.1 GCA_902803315.1 uncultured Coriobacteriaceae bacterium | reverse complement strand
TGGGAAAGCTCTCGGCGACGGCGCTCCCCGCGCCGCCGACGCGTCGTCATGCACTCAATCTTAACTTAATGGCGGTGGGCCTGTCCCTAAGTTAGGATCCTAGGCCTGTCTGCCGTAGCAAGGTTACTTGATCTGCGCGACCTCGATCATGTTCGTCGAGCAGACGTACGTCTCGTCGGAAGGCGTGGTGTTCGGATTGCCTGCCGTCACTATTACGAGGTCACCTGGCTGTACGTATTGGCGCTCCTTTGCGATATCCAATGCGTTGTAGTAGGCATCGACGTGAGTGTCCTGCTCTTCGGTAAGAACGCCATTGACGCCCCAATAGAAGCAGGTGCGGCGAATGGCCGGCTCCATGGACGAGAAGGCGTAAATCGGATGCCGTGGCCGTGATGCCGCAATCAGCTGTGCGGTGCGGCCGGTGTGGGTGGGACACAGAATCGCCTTGGCGTCGATGTTGTCGGCAATCAGCACGCTGGCGCTGCCGATGGTGGTGTTCACGTTGCGAATACCGTCGCGCTCGGGCAGGATGCGATTCTCGGCGCGGTGCTTCTCGGACTCGACGCAGATGGAGGCCATGGTACGTACCGCCTGGACGGGGTAGAGTCCCGCCGCCGTCTCGCCAGAGAGCATGACGCAGTCGGTTCCGTCGTACACTGCGTTGGCCACGTCCGCCACCTCTGCACGCGTGGGTCGGGGATTGCGAATCATGGAATCGAGCATCTGGGTGGCGGTTATAACTGCCTTGTACGTGCGGTTGCAGCGGTCGATAATGGTCTTTTGCACGTAGGGGACCCGCTCCTCGGGAATCTCCACGCCCAAGTCGCCGCGGGCGACCATGATGCCGTCTGAGGCATCGATTATCTCCTCGACGTTATCCACGGCAAGCGAGCACTCAATCTTCGAGAAGATAAGCACGTCGGGAGCGTTCATGTCGTAGCAGATCTCGCGGATCTCATTGACACCTGCCGCGTCGCGGATAAAGGATGCCGCAATGGCGTCGATTCCAAGCTCGCAGCCAAAGCGAATGTCGGCCTCGTCCTGATCGGTTACGGAAGGAAGCCCAACGTTCACGCCGGGGATGTTTATGCCCTTGCGCTCACCGAGCTCGCCGCCGTTGATAATGCGACAGAGCATGTCGGTCCCCTTCACCGACTCCACCAAGAGCTCGATAAGACCGTCGTCAACGAGGATGGTAGATCCCGGCACGACGTCCTCGTTCATCTTTGCGTAGTTGACGCTCACGCATTCCGACGATCCAAGGATTTCGTTGGTGGTAAGAATGATTTGCTTTCCGGTCTCAAGCGTGACCTTCTTGTGGTCAACAAGCTCGCCGGTTCGGATCTCGGGTCCCTTGGTGTCGAGTAGAATGGCCACGGCAGTGTTGAGCTCGCTGGCTATGGCACGGACGCGCTCGATGTTCTTGCGATGGTAGTCATGGGTTCCATGGCTGAAGTTGAACCTGGCCACGTTCATTCCGTTGAGGATGAGGTTGCGCAGCACCTCGTCGTCCTCGGTGGCGGGACCCATGGTGCACACGATCTTTGTGCGCTTGTTAGATACGTCAAAAATTTTTGTCATTGTTCCCCCTTGCTGGCATATCCGGCAATCGGTTGCACGATGTATCCAAGCATAGCCCAAAGTGAGGCCGTTTGAGCACAGCGTTCGGCTACCACCCCAAATCTTTGGGTGGCGGCAGTCGCAAGGGTTGTCAGCGATAATGTCGTCCTCTACCGCAGCGCGCACTTCTCGGCGCCGCGCCTCCCGTCGGGTCCACTTTCCCGTCCACAACTCTCCTTACCGTGAGCACTTCTCGGTGCCGTGCCTTCCGCCGTGCGCACTTTCCCGTCCACAACCTTCCCCACCGTGCGCACAAAAGGCCAGTTTGTGCGCACGGTGGGGAAGGTTGTGGACGGGAAAGTGCGCACGGCACCTCACGCCCGCTAGGGAAGTGCGCACGGTGGGGACGTTCGTGGAGCGGAAAGTGCGCACGGCACCTCACGCCCGCTAGGGAAGTGCGCACGGTGGGGACGTTCGTGGAGCGGAAAGTGCGCACGGCCTCGCCCGTCACCAGAAAAGTGCGCCCGGTGGAGAAGCCCGCAAACAGAAAAGTGCGCTCGGCTAAGACGCCGGGTGAGCAGCGCCAGTCTCCAAGCCCGAGGGCAGACACCTCTTGCTCGCCACCTGTCACCGATACCTTGTTACCGTTTGAGGTGCCGTGCGCTACTATCACACTATCTGCGTTGTTGGCGTGGCATATGGCCGCGCACGATCGGAAGGAAGAACATGAAGCTTCTGTTTTTTGGCGCCACCAGCTATGACCGCGAGTCGTTTGAGGCCGAGCTCAAGGACTTCCCTGAGGTTGACATCACCTTTACCAAGACCAACCTCACCTGGCGTACCGCCATTATGGCCCAGGGCTACGATGCCGTATGCGCGTTTGTGAACGCCAACATCAACGCCATGGCCGTCGAGATCCTTGCCGGCCTGGGCGTCAAGCACATCCTCATGCGCTGCGCGGGCTTTGACGCCGTTGACCATGTTATGGCCAAGTCCCTTGGGCTTACCGTAACCAACGTGCCCGCCTACAGCCCCGAGGCAATCGCCGAGCATGCCATGGCCATTGGCCAGACGGCCAACCGCCGCATCCACAAGGGCTACATCCGCGTTCGCGAGAACGACTACTCGCTGGACGGCCTGGTTGGCGAGACGCTCATTGGCAAGACCGCCGGCGTCATTGGCACCGGTCGCATTGGTGCCGCCCTCTGCAAGATCTGCAAGGGCTATGGCATGAAGGTCGTCGGCGCCGACCTCGGTCCCAACAAGGGCCTTGTGGACGCTGGCATCGTAGACGAGTACGTACCCGTGTACAACGCCGATGGCGACATGGTGTACGACGAGAAGGCCAACTGCCTGATCGAGGGCGTCGGCTTCCCCGACCGCCGCGTGAGCTATGACCCGCTGTACGAAGTGGCCGACTTCATCTCGCTGCATGCCTTCCTCAACAAGGACAGCTATCACATGATCGACGAGGATGCCGTTGCCAAGATGAAGGATGGCGTCATCTTCGTGAACACCGGTCGCGGCGGCCTCGTGGACACCATGGCAATCATCCATGGCGTCAAGAGCGGCAAGTTCGGTGCCGTGGGCCTCGACGTATACGAAGAGGAGAACGAGAACGTGTATCGCAATCGTTCCGGCGAGCTCGTGGATTCCATTACCGCGCGCCTGTGCTCCTTCCCCAACGTCGTAGTTACCTCGCACCAGGCGTTCTTCACCAAGCAGGCCCTTGGCGAGATCGCGCGCGTTACCCTTACGAACGCCGTTGCCAAGGAGCGTGGCATCGACTACGTCGAGCGTTCCGTCGTGTGCTAGATACCCATTGAGCCCTCGCAGCGAGCTTTGACCGCGAGGTAATCTAATACGGGTGATTGGGGGATGCCCCCAGGGAATGACTGCATTTCCTGGGGGCATCACCATACGCAGCTCGCAGGGCGTTGTGAGGGGGAGGGTCGGCTGTCACCGCGCGCAGTTCGCGAAGCGCTGTTTGAGCACGGTGACTGCCGACCCTCCCCCTCATAGCATGCTTCCGCATGCGGCGACTTGCGATGCGAGCGCAAAGCCGCATGTGGGTGCGGACTGGCGTCAGACGTATGACTTTTTGTAATCTTGATGGGACGGAGATGCCTTCTTAGCGTAATATAGAGTAATGCATAAGGGTACGGCAGGAGCTTTGCTATGGACAACAACTACTATGACGCGCCGAACGAGGCCCCTAGCGTAAAGGATTGGTTTGCCGGTCACTCGGTAAGCAGACCTTCCGACGCAAGGCGCATTCCCATAATGATTGCGGGAGTGTTTTGCGCCGCGCTGGCCGTGGTATGCCTTTCGGGGTTTACCTACATCCTCTTTCTCCATCCCTCGGGTAACTACATGAGTTCGCGCTATGCGTCTGCGGGAACGACGAAGGACATCGCAGACAATCGTGCGGACGTTACGCTTCCGCTGTACGTTCCCGATTTGGATGTGCGAGGATCGCGCGTGCCCGTAAAGGTTACGGGAACGCTTAGCGATGGTACGGCGTTTGACCAGGACGCCTTTGTGTCGAACGATGGCAAAGGGCTTAGGCTCTCTCCTGGAACGTACGAGACGTACGTTTTGGGGTCGCCCATTTCCGCTGCTGGAGTTATGTATGTAATCCCCGACACCCACATTACGGTTACGGTAGCGGACGACCTCACGGTGTCGTATGAGCCTGTTGTCTATATGACATTTGGTGTCTTGGGCGCATTGGACGTGAGTGACGAGCAAATCGAGCAGGCTCGTGCCTTCATCCTAAACGATCCCGATCGCATGCAGTATGCCGACACACTCGCTGCGGCCGTGCGTGAGCGCAGGAGCGATGCACAAAAGGAGATAGAGGCAGCGAATGCCGCGCGTCAGGAGGCCGTAAGGGTCGTTGCTGAACAGAGGGAAAACGCGCAGACCCAAAACGAGCAGAAGAATACGAACAATAGCTCGACCGAATCCAACAGCAGCAGTAGCAGCGAGAGGCAGAATGGCACAAGCGGCCAGGAGCAGGGCGAGCAAGGCGGGTCCACGGGCGGCGACACCGGCGGCGGGTCCACGGGCGGCGACACCGGCGGCGGGTCCACGGGCGGCGACACCGGCGGCGATAGCGGCGGGTCCACGGGCGGCGACACCGGCGGGTCCACGGGCGGCGACACCGGCGGGTCCACGGGCGGCGACACCGGCGGCGGGTCCACGGGCGGCGACACCGGCGCCGGGTCCACGGGCGGATCGGGTGGCTCTGGTGGCTCTGCTACCGCGGCTGACAGTGCGGGTGGTACCGCAGGCGGAAGTACGGCGCTGAGTGCCGTTGCGTCAGAGAAGAGCTAACCAAAAGAGAATTTGTGGGTGCGCCCCAATCGGGATTCTCCTTGATTGGGGCGTACTTGTCTGAAGCGTTTCACGTAGGGCTGTGGAGGTCCCAATGCTATTTGAATCCGTGCCATTAGGTGTCTATTGCATTGTTCTTACGGCAGCCTTGGGTCTTTGCATGGGCTCTTTTCTGAACTGCCTTGCATGGCGTATGACGCACGGCGAGTCGATAATGCGGGGGAGAAGCCATTGTACCGATTGCGGGCATCCGCTTGCTGCTCGTGACCTCGTACCGGTTTTCAGCTGGCTATTGAGTCACGGTCGCTGTAGGTATTGCGGAAAGCGAGTGAGTGCGCGGTATCCGCTTACCGAAATCATTTGCGCGTGTGGATACGTGTCCATCCTTATAACTTATGGCCTTAGCGCAGAGACCATTGAGCTCGTTGCATTCTTTAGCGTACTCTTGGTCTTGTCGCTTACGGATCTCGATGACTACGTAATACCCAACGCGACCATTGTTGCCGCCATAGCCATTCGACTCACGTATCTCGTTTACGGTGGCCTTACCGGGGCGTTTGACCTTTTGCCGACGTTGGGGCGGACGCTGCTCAATGGCGTAATCGTGGTGGTGCCTGTAATCGTTCTCGCGCTGGTTATGGATCGCGTGCTGGGACGTGATAGCCTGGGCGGAGGAGACGTAAAGCTCCTCTTTGTCGCGGGCTTGTACTTTGGCTGGCAGCAATGCCTGTTTTTGTTGATCGTTGCCTGTGTGATCGGCATTCTTTTTGCCTTTGTGGGGCCGGGCGGCAAGTCAGACGACCAGTCGGAGGACGAGGAGGGCAATAAGTCTCGTCACATTCCCTTTGGTCCTGCGATCGCCATAGCATGCTGGATCGTTATGCTTGTTGGATCTCAGACGGTTGAATGGTACCTCGGCCTGTTTGGTATCTAGCGATTGTCGATGAATTGATTATGATATAGGAGAGTGACTCGATTTTCGGAGGTGCATATGGCTGCTTCGATTGCGGGAATGGACATAGGAATGGCGTCTGTGAAGATCGCCTATCGTGAGGGAGGAGCCGTAAGGCTCGTCTCGAGGCCTTTGCCCGAGAACATAATAGGTGAGGATGGCGTCATAGCGCCTCAAACGCTCACGACGCTCATTGCAGACATGCGGAAAGAGGAGAAGATACGAGCCAAGAACGTGGTGATGGCACTCGATGACAGCTCGACCTTCTTCCGACATGTTACGCTCCCTCCTATGAGCGACGCTGAGCTTAAGATCAACTTGCCCTATGAGTTTAGGGACTACATAGACGAGGACCCTGGCAACTACGTATACGACTATGCTGTAGACGAGATTCCGCTTAAGGAAGATGGCGAGCCAGAACGCCTTGAGCTCTATGCCGCTGCGGCAAGCCGGAAGCTCATTGAGGAAAGGGCAGGAATGATCAAGAAGGCGGGCTATCGCCTTAAGATTGCACTTCCTGCGCAGATGGCATACACGCGTTTGCTCCTGGACTATCTAAGTCGTTTTCCGGAGGAAGACGGGCTGCATCAGGTATTCATAGACATCGGATACGAGCGGGTGTCGGTGCACTTGTTCCAAGGCGCAAAGTTCAAGGCCTCTAAGACGATCGACTTTGGATGTCGCGACATCGATATGGCCATTGCCGACCTTAAGGGAGTGGACCGCCACGTGGCAAGTACCTACAAGCAGTCGAACTTCGAAGGCGTGCTCGATACGCCGGAGTGCGAGGCTGTTTATGACAGGCTCTGTTTCGAGATCAACAAGGTTATAAACTTCTATAACTTCTCGAATGCCGATGATGTGGAGCGTATGTACCTTTCGGGCGGAGGCGTGGAGATTCCTCAGCTCATGGATGTTGTTGTGCGCTCTTTCCCCATACCGTTGGAAACGACTGTAATGGTTATGCCTCCCGATATAAGCGGCCTCGAAAAGGTGGGAGCGTTTACCATGGCAATCGCGAGCATGCTCGAAGGTGAGGCGAACGGCCGTGGCGCTTGATTGGAAAAAGGAAGTATCCCTTCAAACCGTACTCGATCTCTTTGGACGCAAAAACAAGAAGGCGGGTACGACTTCGTCTGGTTTTCCTTCCAAGACGACCATGAACCTGTATCAGGTAGAGAAGGCCTCTACCGATGTGCGAAAGATCGTCATCGTGGGCGTGTTGCTTTTGGTGGGAATTGGCCTGTTCGTGAAGTTTGGCGTATTCGATCAGCTTGCGCTCGTCTCTGCCAAGGAAGGCGAACTCGCACAGCAGCAGTCACTTCTTGCGGCCACGCGTTCAGCAGGCGGTGACTACGAGAGCATCAAGGAAGTCTACGACGCATACATGGCTCGTTACGGAAGCGATTCCACCGATGTCATTACGATTTTGGACATGGTCGAGAAGCGCGTCATGCCAAAGGGATTCGTGAGTGGCATCGTGCTAGCTGACGGCACGCTTACTCTCACGCTCGTTGACGTTCCGCTGAACACGATGGGAGATTTGGCCAAGGATCTGGAGGGTCAGCCCTTGGTTACGAATGCGACTGTGTCCAACTCCACTACGAAGACCTCCGAGGGCGAGAGGAACGTCTCTACGTTGGTGCTTACGCTCATAACGGCAAAGAGCGAGGAGGAGTAGCATGCTTACGTATACTTTTTCCAAGCGTGAGAAGATTATGCTGGCAGTACTTGCTCTTGTCGGGCTTGTTGTTCTTTGGTATCAGCTGGTGTTTTCGAACGTGCAGCGGCGACTGCAGGAGCTAGACGGGCAAATTGCGTCCACGCAGGACGAGCTCGTTGTGAGTCAGACGCAAGGCGCGACGGTTTCCAAGATGAAGGAAGTGGTGGAAGAATACGAAAAGCAGGGCTACAAGCCGGTATTGCTGCCTTCGTATGACAACACGCAAAACCTCATGGCATATCTCAACGCGTTGCTAGGCGCCACGCCCGATTATGACATTTCGTTTGAGGCTCCCGTTCTTAACGAGGAGGATTCAACGGTGCATCGCTCGGGCACCATATCGTTTGACACGAATACCTATGCCGAGGCCCGATCCATCGTTGAGAGCATTGCGCGTGGACCGTATCCGTGCCAAGTGGATGCACTGGGCATAACCGATAAGACAAAGCAGAAGAACTCGTCGAAGGACAAGGCACCCGTTACCACGAATCTGCAGCTGACGTTCTTCGAAAAGCCCACTAAGGACATGGCGACGCAGAGCGACAAGAATGAGCCAGAGGGCCAAGACCTCAGCAAAATGAAGGACTGGAACAAATAGAAGAAAGCGTCGCTTTTTGGATGGAGCCTATGGAGACGAACAAGACGGCATTGCAAGGGTTCTCGTGGTATCTGCCCGAGGATGGACAGCATTGGAACCGCCTTCGAGCGCTCGTTGGCGATTTTGTGAGCAAGGGCATTACGGCCGTGTGGCTTCCGCCCGCCTACAAAGGCGCCGCTGGTATGAATGACGTTGGGTATGGCGTCTATGACCTCTACGATTTAGGAGAGTTCGACCAAAAGGGGTCCGTTCCAACCAAATATGGTATGCGCGACGAGTACCTTGCCTGCGTGGCTGCCCTCCATGAGGCGGGGCTGCGCGTTATGGTGGACATCGTGCTTAACCAGCGCATGGGGGCGGACGAGTGCGAATGGGTGCAGGCCGTAGCCGTGGCGCGGGAAGACCGCAACAGGCAGATCTCGGGCATGCAGACCATCGAGGCCTGGACGAAGTTCACGTTTCCCGGTCGTAAGGGTGCCTACAGCGATTTTGTGTGGGATTGGCGCTGCTTCCACGGGGTGGATTACAATGCGGCCAATGGCGACGGCTCCATCTTCCTCTTTGAGGGAAAGCATTGGGACTCAAACGTTACGCGTGAGAATGGTAACTTCGACTATCTGATGGGTTGCGACGTCGATTTGCTCTATGAGCCTGTCTACGACGAGCTGGTGAAGTGGGGCGTGTGGTACGTAAACACGACCCAGGCGGAGTCGTTGCGCCTGGATGCCATAAAGCACATGGAGCGTGGGTTCTATCTGCGTTGGCTTCGCGATGTACAGCAGGCATTGGGTCGAGAGCTCTTTGTGGTTGGGGAGTACTGGGAGTCCAACATCGGTGCGCTCGAGGGATATTTGGGAAGCGAACGCGTCATGAGTCTGTTCGACGTGTTCCTGCATTTTAGGATGCATGACGCATCCTTGTCGAACGGCGATTTCGACCTATCCAAGATCTTTGACGGTACGCTGGTGCAGGCGGACCCCCAAAACGCAGTGACCTTTGTGGACAATCACGATACGCAGGACGGACAAGCCCTGCAGTCTGCTGTGAGCGAATGGTTCAAGCCGTCGGCGTACGCCCTTATCCTCTTGCGGGAGGCTGGCTACCCGTGCGTGTTCTATGGGGATCTGTATGGCTCACCACGCGTGAGTGCAGTGCCCGATTTGCCGCTGCTCCTAAAGGTCAGAAAGGACCTTGCCTATGGGGCGCAACGCGATTGGCTGGATGCGCCCGACGTCATTGGTTGGACGAGGGAGGGCACTGATGAGCGCGGAGCCAGCGGTTGCGCCGTGGTCATATCCGACCGTGCCGAGTCTCGCAAGCGCATGTGCGTGGGCGAGCGACATGCAGGTGAAACATGGGTCTGCGTTTTGGGTGGACATCCCAACGTGGTCATAGACGAAAATGGATGGGCTGATTTCGACGTGAGCGGAGGCGGGCTCTCGGTATACGTTCCCGAAGACGCTCGCCAGCTCCTGGAGCGTGAGTAGTCGGAAAGGAGCAGGCTTGGAACGTGAGCAACTTCGTGCGCTCTTTGAACGGGTGGCCGCAGGACAGGTGAGTGTGGATGACGCCGTAGTACAGGTGGGTACGAGCTCGTTTGCGGACTTGGGTTACGCAAAGCCGGATTTTAATCGAGGTGTCCGCACAGGCGTTTCGGAGGTTATCTACGGCGCTGGAAAGACCTCGGAACAGATAGCGGGAATAGCGTCGTCTTTGGTGGGCGCAGGCCAGGAGCATGTGTTGGTAACGCGTGTTGGCGAAGAGAAGGCAGCGAAAACCCTGCGTCTAATTGAGGCTGACAAAGCCTTTGAGGGAATGGAATCCCACTATCATAACGACGCACGTCTCCTTACTATAGGCGGTTTTCCTCGCTGTGACGGATGCGGCTTTGTTATAGTTGCATGTGCGGGGACAAGCGATCTCTATTGCGCGGAGGAAGCAGCCATTACAGCGCAAATGATGGGCAGTAGGGTCTACAGGATGTACGATGTGGGCGTTGCGGGAATCCATCGTCTCCTCGCTCATGCAGACAAGTTACAGAGAGCGAGTGCTGTCGTTGCGGTGGCAGGTATGGAGGGAGCGCTTGCGAGCGTCATTGGCGGCCTCTGCGCCTGTCCGGTTATTGCCTGTCCCACGAGCGTTGGGTATGGGGCGTCTTTGGGGGGCATCTCAGCTCTACTGGCCATGCTCAACTCATGTTCGAGCGGTACGTCGGTGGTCAACATCGACAATGGATTTGGTGCGGGGTACCAGGCGGCGCTCGTTGACCACGTGCGCCCCAGGAGTGCAGATGAGGAGAATTGCAATGACAAGGACACTGCACCTTCAGTGTAATACCGGAATTAGCGGTGATATGGTGGTAGGCGCGTTGTTGGACCTTGGGGCAGACCAAGACGGCCTTTGCGCTGCCCTGGACAGCTTGGGCCTCGATGGCTATGAGGTGCGTATAACGCGCAAGATGGCTGGTGCGTTGGATGCCTGTGACTTTGACGTGGTGGTCGACGATGAGCACCTGAACCACGACCACGACATGGACTGGCTCTTCGGTGCAGAAGATGGCCATGAGCACGGGCGCGAGCATTATCATCCTGGGCATGACCATCACGACCATGAGCACCATCACCATGGGCATGGCCACCATGAGCACAGAAACCTTGCGGATATCAGTGCCATCATAGGGCGTTCCAACTTGTCTGACCATGCGCGTGAGCTTGCGCTGCGCATCTTTGGCATCGTAGCTGCGGCAGAGGCCAAAGCCCATGGCCAAACCGTCGACACGGTTCATTTTCATGAGGTCGGTGCCGTCGACTCGATCGTCGACGTTGTTGCGACGGCATGGTGCGTGGATAACCTTGGCATAGACGATGCCGTGGTTTCGCCTTTATACGAGGGCGAAGGAACAATACGCTGCGCGCATGGCATCCTCTCGATACCCGTTCCTGCCGTGGCAAACATCGTAGAAGCACATGGACTCGTGCTAAAACAGGCCCATCGAAAAGGCGAGTTGGTCACGCCAACCGGCGCAGCAATCGCCGCTGCGCTTGACACGCGTGCTTCCTTGCCCGAGCAGTATCGCATCCTGGCGACGGGCATTGGAACGGGGAAGCGTGCCTACGACCCCCCGAGCTCGGTGAGGGCGATGCTCGTTGAGGATGCCCAGAGTCCCGAATCGATTGACGAGCCATCGTTGTGGAAGCTGGAAACCGAGGTGGACGACTGCAGCGGCGAGACTCTTGGGCACGTTCTCGACCTGTTGTTTGAAGCGGGTGCACGTGAGGCGCATTTCGTGCCGGTATTCATGAAGAAGGGACGTCCTGGCTACCAGATCGAGGTTATCTGCGACAGGGAGAGAATACCGGCGCTCGAACGACTTCTGTTTGAGGAGACTACTACCATTGGGGTCCGTCGCTACGCCCTTGAGAGAACCGCTCTCGAGCGGGAGGAAGACGAGCTGCAAAGCGCATATGGGCCGGTTCGGGCAAAGCGAGTGATCCTACCAAACGGGAAGTCGCGGACGTACGCGGAGTATGACTCGGTGGCGTTTCTAGCGCAGGAGAGTGGAGCTTCCTACATGGACGTGGTGCGCTCGTTGCGCTATGAGGATTAGCCACGAGCACGCTGATTTGCGGGTGCGTGAGTCAAGCGGCCCAGCAGCTAGTTATATGGGCGGGAGCTGGGATTCGTGCCACCAAAGGACTGCGAACACCACAAGGGAAACCACTGCTGTCGCTAGGATGGCAAAGACGAGGGTGGTAAGCGCGAAGCGGCGTCGCGAAGCCGACGTAAGGTCCGCACCGCACCTCGTGCAGGTCGAGGTGCCGTCAGGCAAGTCTTCTCCGCAGCTTCTGCAATGCATGGCTACCCCTCCGTTGATAACATCGCTTATGATGGTATCAGGAATTGTGATGCAACGTGGGCAAATGGCAAAGGGTTTTTGAAGGAGCATAGCTGATGGAGCGGATACGCTATAGGTTTATGGGCCATGTTCAACATCGGGGGTTTCGCTATGCCTGTGTTATGTGCGCACAAAAGGAAGGCCTAACGGGTTGGGTGCGCAACGAGCGCGATGGTACCGTGACTGCGGAGGTGCAGGGCAATGCGACGTCGCAGCTTGGTTTCGTGCGCAGGCTCACCAGTTTGGTTACGGGCTTCGGCAATACCTGGAGCATAGGTACCGAACGAAGAATAGACGTGGTGGACGGCGAAGTGAATTTTGGCGTACGCCGTTATTAGCGTACGCCTGTCTGCGATGAATTCTTGTTGCGGCTGCTAGTTGTCTGAGCGAGAGAAGGCATTGTCCATGACCATGCTTGCCTCGTGGAGCACATTGGCCAGCAACTCCTCGGTGAGCATGCGTGTTATGCGAGCGACCTCCTCGTTTGCCTCTTCGCGCGAAGTGTCGTTTTGCTGAGCTTGGACCAAGATGTGGCTAGCTCTAGCCACAAGCTTTTCCTGATAGCGCTCGACGTGTGGCAACGAAGCGGCGTAGCTGGCATCGGCCAACGCTCCCACGAGGCGGTTTGTCCAATAGAAACTGTTGGTGCTTACGGTTTCGGTTGTGTTGGAAAAGTACGAGGGAGCGGCATCCACGTTTGCAAAGAGCGGAACGAATGCGTTGAACGGGTTGCTCCCGAAGGCAATCCACTGCACGGCGTGCACGTCCTCAGAGTCCTTGTCCGCCTGCATTGCCCTAAGTTGCGTGGCGCTCAATTGGCTCGTGCGATTGATGCCGATGCAGCGATATATGCCGCGTAGGTCGGGTGCGCCTGCATGACCATAGGGATCGTAGGGCGTTCCCTGGTAGTGCAACGAAAGCACGTACTTAACCGCTTCCATGGTTATCTTTTGCTCGGGTACCCTACACCATGGGATGTCGTTGGACTCAGGACCGAAGTCTGCGTTTGGCCCATCCCAGACGCAGCTGCGGGGATTCAGGTGGCGCTGCATGTTCCAGGCACGCGGGGTGTTGTATATGTGATCCGCGTCACTGGCGCTCCCAAAGACAAGGCGGGGATTGAAGACGTCCGGACCTTCGCCCTTCAAGCTGCGACCCCCGCCGTCTCGTATGGTCAGATCCAGATGATTGGCCCTCATAAAGTCCTTTAGGTCATCGGAACAAAGGTGTTCGGCACAGATGCCTTGGGCATCCGCGAGATCAAATCGATCGATGCCGAGTTGGTTGGGCATCGTAACGTAGCAGTTGTCAGGCACGCGACGTGCGATCCAATGATGACCGCCTATGGTCTCGAGCCACCAGATTTCCTCCGTGTCGTGAAACGCGATCCCATTCATCTCGTAAGTGCCGTATCGTTCCAACAGTGCTCCTAGGCGCAGCACTCCCTCGCGAGCCGTTCTGATGTAGGGGAGTACGAGGGTTACCATGTCTTCCTCGCCAATCCCGCCGGGTTGCTCGGGCTTGTAGCCAGGCTCATCCTTCTTACCCTGCGCGGGCTGATATTCCACCAGTGGATCTGCCGCGAGAACGCGTTCGTTGGTGGTGATCGTCTCGGTTGCGCTCATGCCTACGTTCGCTGCGTTTATGCCTGCGGCAGCCCAAATGCCCTCGTTAGGCAAGGCGTTGGGCAGTGAGGTGTAGCGCAAGGGATCGTCTGGCAGCTCAATGGTAAGGCGCGAGATGACGCTCGTATAGGTGCGCGGCTGTTGTTCTGGTAACACCACGTCAAATCGTTTGGGAGTAAACTCCCCGTTCATCGAGTCTTCATTGCGAGCTACGATGGTGGAGCCATCGTAGCTTGCCTTCTTCCCAACAAGTATGGTCGTGCAGGGCATGGTCGCCTCCCCAAAAGAGTAATCTTGTGTCACTACAGTGTAACCAATACGATGGAATGACGTAAGGGGTTGCGCGATAGCGGCGCGATGGTTAACGGTCGCTTACTGTCATGTTTGCGCAAAAGCAAATGTGGCATAATGCTTTCTCGTGTACGCGAAGGTCCGAGGGAGCGGGATCCACGATAGGCCGTTCCCCTGTATTTGTATGAGGTGATCGGTATGTCCATGGATTTCAGGCGTCGTTTGCCCATTCCCAAGGAGATTCGAGAGGAAATGCCCCTTTCGCCGGAGCTTGCGGCCACGAAGGAAGCATTCGACGCCGAGATAGAAGCCGCCCTTACGGGTGAGAGCGGCAAGATTCTGGTGGTAGTTGGCCCATGCTCTGCCGACCGTGAGGATGCTGTGCTTGAGTACGTCACTCGCCTGGCAAAGCTGCGTGAGTCGGTTGCCGACAAGATCGTGCTCGTGCCTCGCGTGTACACCAATAAGCCGCGTACCAAAGGAACTGGCTACAAAGGCATCCTTCACAATCCCGATCCCACCAAGCCTGACGACCTCTTGGAAGGCATCAAGGCCATTCGGCATCTGCACATTCGGGTGGTGGAGGAAAGCGGTATGTTTACCGCCGACGAAATGCTCTATCCCGAAAACCATCAGTACCTGTTCGACCTCATCTCGTATGTGGCGGTTGGCGCGCGTTCGACCGAAAACCAAGGTCATCGCCTGGTGGCGAGTGGTGTGTCGGTGCCTGTGGGTATGAAGAACCCGACGGGTGGCAGCATGAGCGTCATGCTCAACTCCATCTACGCCGCACAGCAGCCTCAGACCTTCATCTATCGAAACTGGGAGGTGGCGACCACGGGCAATCCACTGGCCCATGCGGTGTTGCGCGGTCGCATAGGGTCAGATGGTCGTTGGCATGCCAACTACCATTACGAGCATCTGGAGCATCTGGCAAGTGCCTACAGCTTTGGCAACTTTGCCAATCCCGCGGTCATCGTGGACTGCAACCACGACAACTCGGGCAAGCGTCCCTTGGAGCAGCTGCGCATTTGCAATGAGGTTCTGGATAGCGTGGCAAGGTCAAAGACCATCTCGAAGCTCTTCCGAGGCTTCATGATCGAATCCTACCTGGAAGACGGTTCGCAAGATGTGGGTGGCAACGTGTTTGGCAAATCGATTACCGACCCGTGCCTTGGTTGGGAGAAGACCAGCCACCTGATTCTGAGCATGGCAGATCGCCTGTAGGCGCGATCGGGCGTTTGGCAACCCCAAACGTCCGATTTTATCCGCAACGTTGGATCTGCCCATAAAATCGGACATTACGGGGTCCCATCTGGGATCAGAACGTCCGATTTTATCCGCAGGCGAATCGTTGCGGACAATATCGGACGTTAGCGCTGGACCGGTCGCTGTTCGACGATGGGGATATCCGCATGTATAAAAAGCGCCGCCACGAGTCGATGCTCATGGCGGCGCTTTTTAACCGTTTACTTGGTTAGATGCTGATTCCCATCATAACGCCGGCTTGAATGCCGATGGCCATGATAATTACGAACGCAAAGGCGTAGACGGCCACCTTGCCAAGCACTTCTCCGTCCTTGCCCACAAGGCCGCATGCCGCAGTACCAATGGCAATGGATTGGGGCGAGAGCATCTTGCCTGCAGAGATTCCAAGAGAGTTGGCGGCGCACAGCCAATACTCGTTTGCGCCAATAGCCTGCGCTGCCTGTTGCTGAACCGAGCCGAACAGCACTTCGCTCGAGGTACCAGAGCCGGTAACGAAGGTGCCCAATGCGCCGAGTATGGGGGCGACCAAAGGATAGAAGTTGCCGAGCGTTCCCACGAAGAAGGCGGCGATGCTCGCGATCATGCCGGAATAACCCATTATCTTGGCGCACCCCAGCACTGCCAGCATGGTAAGGATCGTCTTTGCCATCTGCTTGCAGGTGGCGCCAAGGACTTTCATCATCTCGCCGAACGAACAACCCTGGATGAGACCACCAATGAGTCCGCAGACCAGAATGAGCACGCCGGGCGTATTGATCCACGTGAAGGTAAGCTTTGCATCCGGATCGCCTTGGTAAATATTCACCGAGGTCTTAATGGCGGAAAGGGGACCATTGATGAACGGTACGAGCTTGGAAGTAAGCACCAACACGACGAAGATGAGGATAAACGGTGCCCAGGCAGTGAGGGCCTTCTTGGGCGTGAGCTTCTCCTCGCTCTTCGGTGTTTCCAGGGCGTATTCGTTCGGTACCTCGCCCTTCATCTTGAGGGCTACCACAAACGTGACGATAAGGGTTACCACTGATGCGACCACCATGGGCAGGTCTGCTCCGATAAACGCGGCGGTCGCGATTTCGGGGAGGGCCATGGCCAAGCCGGTTATGAGCGTGATGGGAAGCACGCCCTTAAGGGCCTTGGGGCCGCCGCCCACGATCATGACCATGAGGAAGGGAGTGGCGATTACGAAGGGGGCAACCTGAAGAGCCTGGGTGAGCGCCAACTGCGTGGGCTCAAGGCCCGTAATGCTGGCAAGCGTGGTTGTGGGAATGCCAATTGAGCCAAACATGGTGGGAACGCCATTGGCCACCAAGCAGGCGAGGATTGCCGTAATAGGATTGAAGCCGAGTGCCATGAGCATGGACGCGGGAATGGCGACTGCCGTTCCGAAGCCAGCCATGCCCTCCAAGAAGCCTCCGAAGCACCAGCCGATGAGCAGCACAAGCACGCGCTTGTCGCTTGACACAGACGTAAGCATGCCCTTGATCGTTTCCATGGCGCCTGTGTGAACGGTGAGGTTATAGGTAAACACCGCAGCGATGATTACGATGACGATTGGCCAGATGGCCATGGCCATGCCTTCGAGCGCGGCCGTAGCTGCATTGATGGGGGTCATCTTCCATACGGCTATACCGAGTACAGCCGATATGATGAGCGCACCAAAGCTGGCTTTCCACGCTTCCATCTTCATGCCGCAAAGTGCGAGCACGAGCCAAAGGATGGGCAGAAGCGCGAGGACGAACATTAACAGCATATCCATGGATGATCTCCCTTCATTGGGCATACAGAAGAAGTGTACTCCCAAGATGCCACGCCGAAGGCAACAGACCGATGGACGGTAGGGTATGGGCCGCACCTTGCTCCCGTTACTTGTCTTCCGTTACTGTGCCGCCACCGTCTTTAAAATCCTTGGCTATGGCGTTGGTGATCATGTCGACGTAATGAGGCTGTCCTTCGGGAGTGAGATGCTCTCCGTCGGGATAGATCCAATCGTCGTGGCCCTCGCTGAAGGAGTACCAATCGATGAGCTCCACGTTGTCGTATTCCTTGGCGAACTTGGCTAGCTGCTTGTTTATCTGTTCCTGCTCGACCTCGGGGATGCGCACGTTCACCAGGTAGACGTGGCGTTTGCCACAAGATTCGATGAGCTCCTTCACGGTGTCGTCGGTGGCGGGAACGTTGGAGAAGGAGTCCAGCACCACTATGTCTCCCACGACGTTTTGGTCCAGATAGCCCTTAAGAACCTGCAACGCCTGGTCGGGCCTGCGCCCTATATAGCTATCCAAAAAGCCATCGGGTATATGTTTCTTGAAGCACCAGTCGGCGTCTCCCGCCACGGAGTCAGCGACGATGAGCGGGGTAAAGAGCCCCTTCTGCGTGCTTTCGGGCGAGGCTTTGAGCGTAATGGTGCCGCTGGGAACGTCGTCGGAACCTTTCTTGCTGCTTGAGTCGTCTTTCTTGCTGCTTGAATCTGACTTTGAGCTGCTTGAGCTGGCCGAGCTACTAGAGCTGCTTTGGCTGTCGTTTGAGTTGGCGTTTCTGCCCGAGAGGTCAACGGCCTCTGCGGCGCCTGCACCCGTGCTCTTTATGGCGTCCTCTGGAACGGCCGTCTGGTCGGGCACTACCGCAAAGCCAATGCCGCCGACTATCAAGGTGATGGTTACGAGGGCCGCCGGCACGATGGAAACCATGCGAGCCGCGCCGCCATACTCAACCATTTGCTCGTCAAGCACAAGCGGAACGCGGTTTTGCGAGATGCGTTGCTCTACGAGACGGAAGGTGAATTCGCTGGCCGCAAAGGAGAGTGCGACTGCGAGTGCGATCATGATGGGCGAGGTGGTGTTGTTGGTGACCTTGAATAGCTGGAAAAGAGGGAAGTGCCAGAGGTAAAGGCCGTATGAGCGCGTGCCGAGCCAAACGATGGGCGGCAGGGAGAACAGTCGGGAGAAGAGGGACTTCCTGTTGAGGGCACCCGCTATCACGAAGACAGAGAGAATGGCTACCAGGAGCATGCCCCCGCGAAAGAGGAAGGGCGAAGTGTTGGGAACCAAAACCATAATGACGATTATGGCCACAAATGATACGGGGGCGAGTATTCCAAGCGGAAGGTCGCGCAACGTGCGGCGAGCGGCAGTGAGGCGTACCGGCCTGCTTCCCAGAGGCCATGCAAGGCCCAGCCAGGCACCGAGCAAGGGGGCGAATGCCCGCGTGTCGGGTCCGTAGTAAACGCGCGTGGGGTCTGCATTGGGGTCGAAGAACACTGCCATGAGAATGGCCGATATTACGGCGAGGACGAGCGCCGTCCTGCGGGCCATACGCGTCGATCGACCGCGGGGGCACATGATCGTAGCTATGAGTATCCAAACGACGAAGAACTGGATGTCGACACCGAGGTACCAAAGATGGGCGAGGGGAGAGGTGCCGCCAAGGTTGTCGAAGTAGGAGGCGCCGCGCAAAATCGCGGCAACGTTGTTGGACAAGAGCAGCGACGGAATGAGGTCTGGTTTGAGTTTGGTGAGGAGCACATGGTTGAATATGACACAGAGCGCCACCACGCAAACGATCATCACCGCCATGGGAGGCCAGATGCGTACGATACGTTTGAGCCACGTCTTGGGAACGGAAATTCCGCCATCGCGACGCATGGTGCGCAATACGGTGCTCGAGGCGAGATAGCCTGTGAGCACGAGGAACACGACGACACCCATGTGGCCGCTTGGTAGCCAGGGGATAGCCATGTGATAGAGCACGACGGCTATGATCGCAAAGGCCCTTAGGCCGTCAAGCGCATTGTTTCGTGGGGTACTCTTGGCTCTTTCTCTGTTGCGAGGCATGAGATGGCAGCTCCGTTCCATAGTTGGTGCACAGATATCATACCGTTTTTCTCATGGATTCCAAGAGATACAATCTTATAGCGTATACTTGTTATTTCTTATTTGGTTAATAGCTCACGGCCCCGAGCCCATGTCGTCCACATGTGGCGAATCACGAAGTGAGCGAGCGAAGCGAGCGCGGAGCCACACGCGGGACGGCATGGGCTCGGGGCCGTGAGCAACCTCATTGGCATCCCCTCATACAGAGGGAAAGCGTGTGCTACGACGTACGCAGAGGAGGCATCATGCTTCAGCTCGAGCATGTGTCCAAGTCCTACACAACGGGGACATTTACTCAAGTCGCGCTTGATGACGTGAGTCTTGCCTTCAGGGACAACGAGTTCGTGTCCATTTTGGGTCCGTCGGGGTCGGGCAAGACGACCATGCTCAACGTAATTGGCGGCCTCGATCACTTTGATGACGGTGATTTGCTCATAGACGGAATCTCAACGCGTGAGTACAAGGACCGCGATTGGGATGCGTATCGAAACAATCGCATTGGTTTCGTGTTCCAAAGCTACAATCTCATCCCGCACCAAACGATTTTGGCCAACGTGGAGCTGGCGCTTACGCTGTCGGGCGTTAACGCTACGGAGCGTCGTGAGCGGGCGATGGCGGCGCTTGAGGATGTGGGACTTGGCCAACACGTTGACAAGCGCCCCAGCCAGCTTTCGGGCGGACAGATGCAGCGTGTGGCCATTGCGCGCGCGCTCATAAACGACCCAGAGATCTTGCTTGCGGATGAGCCCACCGGTGCGCTCGACTCGCAGACGTCCGTGCAGGTCATGGATCTTCTGCGTGAGGTGGCGAACGATCGCCTGGTAATAATGGTTACGCACAATCCCGAGCTCGCCCGCGAGTACTCCACGCGTATCGTGGAGCTGGCGGATGGTCGTATCCGCTCCGATTCGAATGCGTTCGTTCCCACGGTGGACGACTTGCGTGAGGCCAAGCCCTCTCGCCGCACGTCCATGAGCTTTCTTACTGCTCTGTCTCTGTCTTTCAACAACCTCATGACCAAGAAGGGCCGCACCCTTATGACGGCCTTTGCCGGTTCCATTGGCATCATTGGCATCGCGGCGATTCTTGCGCTCGCGAACGGTGTGAACGCCTACATTCAGGAGGTCGAGGAAGACACGCTCTCTGCCTACCCTCTGCAAATAATGAGCTCTGGCTTTGACATGACCTCCCTGATGGTTGACATGCAGGGAGACCAAAACGCGGCTGCGGTGGGGGAGGACCAGCGAGAAGACAAGAGCAAAGGGGCCGTGAGCGAGCGGCGCATGGTGGGCAAGATGTTCGGAAGCGTTGGCAAGAACGACCTTGCCTCGCTGAAGGAGTTCCTGGATGGCAACGAATCCAACGTAAAGAATTACGTGCAGGACATCGAATACAAATACGCTGTGGTTCCGCAGATCTTCTTGCAACAGAAGGGCAAGACGCAACAGGTCAATCCCGATAAGACCTTTTCGGCGTTTGGCATTGGCAACTCCTCCTCGTCGCTTGTCTCATCGTCCAGGGCATTTTCCACCAACGTGTTCTCGCAGCTTCCCAGCGACCTTAACCTGCTCTATGGGCAGTTTGACGTAAAGGCGGGAAGATGGCCCAAAGGCCGCGACGAGCTGGTGGTGGTGCTGTCGCGCAACGGACGCATAATCGATTTCATAAGCTATGCCATGGGCTTGCGCGATCACGACGAGCTCCAGGACATGGTGCAAAAGCTCTCGGAGCAAGAGGACTTTAAGGTGCCGGAAGACGAACGCACCTATACTTATGAGCAGCTTATGAAGCCGTCCTTCAAGGTGGTTCCGGCCGCGAGCATGTACAAGTACGAACCGGAATACAAGGTCTGGACCTCCAAGGCGGATGACGACGCGTTTATGGACGACCTCCTGGCCAAGGCTCAGGAATTGCACATCGTGGGCATACTGCAACCCAAGGAGGGTGTGGAGGCGACTACCATATCGCAAGGCATCTACTACACCCCCGAGCTAACCCACTGGCTCATGGATCAGGCCGCCGACTCCAAGATCGTGCAGGAGCAGCTGGCGAATCCCAGCATCAACGTAATAAGTGGCAAGTCCTTTGATGCCGAGGCTAAAGATCGGGGCAATAACAACTTCGACATGAGCAAGCTCTTCTCGATAGACGAGAGCAAGATCACCGATGCGTTTAAGATGGACCTGGACGCGCTGGATCTCTCCAATCTCGACCTCTCGAGTTTGGATTTTTCGGGTCTCGACCTGAGCGGCATGAGTATGCCCAGCACGCCTATGCCGGAAATGGACTTCTCGGGCCTTCAGACTGCGGATTTCTCCAACATCGAGTTCGACTTCTCGAAGGTCGACTTGTCTGGCGTTGACATGAACAAACTGCTGACGCCCGAGGTAATGAGCTCCCTTACCCCGTATATGAACAACATCGATACGGCACAGCTTATGGACGGTGTGACCCCCACCATCGACCAGGCAAAGCTGCAGGTTGCCATAGCGCAGGCCATGGCGGGTCTTCCGCAGTTCATTCAGTCCAAGCACATCAATCCGCTCGACAGCAATGCCCTTTCGGCTGCCATGGCCGAATACATGGCGCAGCCCCAGGTATCTGCGCAGCTTTTGCAGGGATTGAGCGGGGCCGTAAGCTTTGACCAGGCAAATCGCGAGAAGATGGCCGACAACCTTCGCAAGCAAATGCAGGCCGCAGACGAGAAGCTCACCGACGAGGAGCGTGCCAGCCTAAACGCGGCCACCGAGCAGGTGGCTTCGCAACTCGCAGGCCAGGTGGCGGACCAGCTTGCAGACCAGCTGGCCGACCAGATCCAGGCTCGGATGTCGGCGGCGCTGGCCACAGGCCTTACCTCCATGTTGCAGACCTATATGGGTGAGGTGATGGGCGCCTATATGGCGCAGATGGCCGAAACGTTGAGCACGCAGATGGCAGACGCCATGAGCTCGGGCATGCAAAGTGCCATGGAGAACCTCATGTCCAACATGGGCAGCGCCTTTTCCATAGACGAGCAGGCGTTCGCCGAGGCATTTACGTTTAGCATGAGCGAGAAGGAGCTTGGTGAGCTCATGGTTACGCTCATGAGCACCGAGCGTACCAGCTATGACAACAACATCGCAAAGCTGGGCTATGCGGAGGAGAGGAAGCCTTCGGAGATCGACATCTATCCCATAAACTTCGACAGCAAATCCAAGGTCACCGCCATGCTGGACGAATATAACGACCAGCAGCGTACCGAAGGGCACGAAGACAAGGTCATTACCTACACCGACATAGTCGGTGCGCTCATGAGCTCCGTGACCGAAATCGTGAATATGATCAGCTACGTACTCATCTCCTTCGTGGCCATCTCGTTGGTGGTGAGCTCCATCATGATCGGCGTCATCACCTACATATCGGTGCTTGAGCGCAAGAAGGAGATTGGCATACTGCGCTCCATAGGCGCGAGCAAGCGCGACATAAGCCGCGTGTTCAACGCGGAGACCGTCATAGAGGGCTTTGTGTCGGGAGTCATGGGCGTAGGCATTACCGCCCTGGGCTGCATACCGGCAAACATTATCGTAGAACAGAACTTTGGCGTGGTGCAGGTGGCACGCCTGCCCATAATGGCCGCCCTCATACTCATAGGCGTGAGCGTGTTCCTCTCGTTCATTGCGGGACTTCTGCCCTCGCGCAAGGCTGCCAAGGCCGATCCGGTGGAGGCGTTGCGCAGCGAATAGGACATCCTGGTGCGCGGCCTCGGGCAGGCGATGGGCGGGGCGGGAGAGGCTCCGCGTGCTTAAACAGCGCTTCGTGAACTGCGCCCGTGGAGCTCGTCCCGCCCCGCCCATCGCCTGCCCGAGTGAGGGTCGGCAGTCATCGTGTTCGAACAGAGCGAAGTGGCCGCTGAGGGAAAGACGGAAGTCACCGGCGCAGTTCGCGCAGCGCTGTTTGAGCACGGGGACTTCCGTCTTTCCCTCGGCGGCCACTTCGCGAGCTACGCGCAGAGACTGCCGACCCCTCCCCAGCGGTGCGCTGCCTTACGCGTCTTCGTCTTCGATGTCTTCCACGTCGTCGGCAAAGGTGTAGCCGTCGCGCCCGCGGCGCTTCGTGGCATACAAGGCCTTGTCGGCAGCCTTGAACAAGCTGTCCTCAGTGGAGCCATAGTCTCCGAAGGCGACGCCTACCGATATGGTAACGGGGGGCAACCCGTTTTCGGTGTCGAGCAGGAACAAGGCGACCTTGCGGATCTTTGCTGCTATTACCTCTTTGTGTTGCGGTCCTACGTTGGTCACGATAACCGCAAATTCGTCTCCGCCAATGCGACAAATATGGTCTGAGGACCTAAAGGACGAGAAGAGCGTGGCGGCCACCTCTATGAGGATGGCATCGCCCATCTCGTGCCCGTAGTCATCGTTGAAGTTCTTGAACAGGTCTATGTCCACGAGCACGAGCGCCGAGTCATGGCGATGCTGGAACAGGAGCTGGTCGTAGGAAGCGCGATTGAGGATGCCGGTAAGGGCGTCGTAACGCGCCTCGTATTGGAGAGATTCCGTTTTGAGATGGTTCTTCTCGTACATCTGGTTGTAGGTGTCGGTAAGATAGCGAAGCTCTTGCGCTCCGCCCGAAATAAGTGGCTCGTCCTTTCGGATGCTCTCCTCGTGCAACGATATGGGCCAAAGAAGCAGGTAGTTGGTCGATACGATTACAAAAAGGACCACGAGCACGAGCATGATTACGAAGATATACATAAGGGTGAGAAGCAGGTTGAGACGCGTATTGTTTTGGTCGAGATCCCTTTGCAGTGAATCCACGAGGAGGTTGGAACACGACTGCACCTGCTCGCGTATGGCGAACTTTTTCCTGCCGTATTCGTCGCCAAACAGTATCCTATGAGCGGCCTCAAGCTTTTCTTGCGGGGAGAGTGCCTGTTCGTCGGCAGCGAGTTGGACTTGGGAAAGAGACTCTGGCAAGTCGGTAAGACCGTAGCCTTCGGCCGCTAGGCGCAGGGCATTGAGTTCCGTTTGGGCAAGTTCGTCCGAGAGTACGAGAGCGCGCTTGAGGGTCTTTAGTGCCTCATCGGTGCTGGCATGCTTCTGGAGCTTTTGGATGGCTTCCTCGCGGTGCTTGCCCCCGTACACTTCCGCAAGGTAATCATCCAAACTATGCCGATCGCCCTCATCCGCAAACTTTCGCGAATTGTTGGTAAGGAAATCCGAGGTCTCCTGAAATTGGTTTGCCGCGTTTTGGCACTCGTTATACGAGGCGCCCTTCTCTCCTGCCTGTCCATAGGCAAGGAGCACTTGTCCCAAGACTATGATCGTAAGGACGGCAAGAATCACCGCGACCAAGCCAGCGAAGACGCCAATTTTGCGCATGCGCGGCGACGCCTTGCGCAAACGTGACAAAAGTCGCCTCTCAAGACGATTCCTTATGGATGAGGAGTGGTCTTCCATTGGCTCCCTCGCTATGCCCACCAAGCATTATAAGTATGATGACGAATAATAAGCAAAATGGAAAGTGGTACAATTGTTCGTATGTCGGCGAACGGTAGAAAACAGTACTTGTGCATAGACCTCAAGAGCTTCTATGCGAGCGTGGAGTGCGTGGACAGGGGCCTCGACCCCATGACCACGGACTTGGTGGTTGCTGACCCTACGCGCACGCAAAAGACCATATGCCTTGCTGTTTCGCCATCGCTCAAAGCCAAGGGCGTGCGCAACCGGTGTCGCGTGTTCGAGATACCCAAGGGCATGCGCTATGTGATGGCCAAGCCTCGCATGGCTCGTTACATAGAGGTGTCGGCACAGATCTATGGAATCTACTTGCGTTGGATGAGCAAGGACGACATTCACGTGTACTCCATTGACGAGGCTTTCTTTGACGTTACGCCCTATCTCGCGCTCTATGGCATGGGTGCGCGTGAGCTGGGAGAACGCATTCGCGAGGACGTGGTGGCGCGCACGGGCATTCCCGCCACCTGCGGGGTGGGGCCCAACCTGTACCTTGCAAAGGTCGCGCTCGACATAACGGCAAAGCACAGCGAGGATTTCTTTGGGGAGCTTACCGAGCAGACGTACAAGACGCAGCTTTGGAACCACAGACCGCTCACCGACTTCTGGCGTGTGGGTCCAGGTACGCAACGGCGTCTTGCGGAATTGGGAATCCACACCATGGGTGAGTTGGCGCTTGCCCCCACCGAGCCCATATTCAAGGCGCTCGGCGTGGATGCCGAGATCCTTATCGACCATGCGTGGGGCATCGAGCCGGTGGAGATGCGCCATATAAAGGCATACAAGCCACAGACCCACTGCCTTACCAACGCGCAGGTATTGGCGCGCGACTATACCTTTGAGGAGGCTCGCACCGTAATAAAGGAGATGGCAGATGCGGTGGCCTTGGAGCTGGTGGAAAAGCGCAAGGCAGCGAGCTCGGTGGTGGTATGGGTCGCATATGGGCTTACTTCCGAAGAGCGTGCGGCCATGCGTGAGGAGGGCAACGTGCGCTATTGGGGAGGTCCTTCCGACGGCGGGACCTCACGGTTCGTGTCTCCCACAAGCTCGCGCAGCCAGATCCTTTCGGCAGTGCTGCGCTCCTTCGACGCGCATGTTTCGCATGAACGTTTGGTCCATCGCCTGAGCGTGACGCTTGATGGCGTGGTGGACGACGACGCCGCGGGAGTGCAGATGGACCTGTTTGCGGATGCACAGTCCGAGGAGCGAGAGTTGCGCCGTCAGGATGCGGTGAGTGCGGTGAAGCGGAAATTCGGGAAGAACGCCCTGCTCAAGGGAATGGACTTACTTCCAGAGGCCACGGCGCGGGAGCGAAACAGGCAGATCGGGGGACATGCAAGTGGAAACGAATAGGAGAACCTATGGTGGTCGTCCCAGCATGTCGCTCGAGGATCGCGCGAAGATCTTCTCGCCGTTCGATCCGCTCGCCGGGTTTCGTGAGGCCTTGCGGAAGAAGGAGCGCGAGGTGGAAGAGCAGAACCGAGATACGTGGGAGCACGAAGAGAAAAGCTAGCGAGATGCGGGTGGCACACTTATACCAGGTGTAACTGTGCCACCCGACACCAGGTTTAGCGATCGCGTAGGGCTATGGTGGCAACCGACTTGGCCACGACGTCTGCCACGGTCTTGTCGAGCGCGGAGGGAATGACGTAGTCGGCGCTGAGCTTGTCGTCGGTTACGAGTGAGGCGATGGCGTATGTGGCAGCGATTTCCATCTCCTCGGTTATCTGTGGGGCACGACTTGCGAGCGCCCCCTTAAAGATTCCGGGAAACACGAGTACGTTATTGATCTGATTGGGGAAGTCAGAACGACCGGTGGCAACGACGGCGGCCCCTGCTTCCTTTGCCTCGTTGGGCATGATCTCCGGTATGGGATTGGCCTGCGCGAAGACGATCGGATTTGGTGCCATGGAGGCAACCATGTCCTTCGTTACGAGGCCAGGGCCCGAAACTCCAACGAATATGTCTGCGCCCGCCATTACGTCGGCAAGGGTACCCGCCTCTTTCTGCCTGTTGGAGATGCGGGCGAACGCGGATTTGGAGTCATTCATGTTGCTGCGCCCCTCATAGAGCGCGCCACCCCGGTCGCAGCATATTACGTCGCCAAAGCCCATGTGTAACAGAAGCGTGCCGATTGCGATGCCAGCGGCACCGGCTCCCGAGATGACAATCTTGAGCTTGCCCATCTCCTTCTTGGTGAGCTTTATGGCGTTGAGAAGGCCGGCTGCGGTAACGATGGCCGTGCCGTGCTGGTCGTCGTGGAATACGGGAATGTCGCAGATCTCCTTGAGGCGTTGCTCGATCTCGAAGCAACGTGGAGCGGCAATGTCCTCCAGGTTAATGCCGCCAAAGCTCTTGGAGACAAGGTAGATGGTGCGTACCGCCTCGTCCACGTCGTGGGTGTCGATGCATAGGGGAAATGCGTCGACATCGCCGAACTCCTTAAAAAGCAGGCACTTTCCCTCCATAACGGGCATACCCGCAGCGGGTCCGATGTCGCCCAGGCCCAGTACGGCGGTGCCGTCGGTAATGACGGCAACCAGGTTCGAGCGGCGGGTGAGCTCCCAGGACTTTTGGTAGTCCGCCTCTATGGCGCGGCAGGGCTCCGCCACACCAGGCGTATACAGAAGGGCAAGGTCCTCGGCGGTGTTTGCCTTGGCGCGGGCAACGACCTCTATCTTCCCATGTAGCCTTTCGTGCAGCGCCAAGCTTCTCGCGCTCGTGTCCTGTGTGGTATCCATATCTCTCCTCTGATTCCTTGGCACAAAAGGGGACGGTCCCCTTTTGTGCCATCTGTCCTTTTCCGCTACACCATTTCCTCTGGTTTGAACACCTCATCGAACTGCTCGCCCGAAAGAAAGCCGAGATCGAGGCAGGCATCGCGAAGGCTCGTGCCCTCCTTATATGCCTTATGCGCAACAGCCGCGGCCTTCTCGTACCCGATGTGGGGGTTCAAACAGGTGACAAGCATAAGCGATTCATCAAGATTCTGTGCCATTTTTTCCCGATTTGCCACTATTCCCACAGCGCAGTTCCTGTTGAAGGACTCAATGGCGTCGGCAAGCAGACGCACGGACTGCAAAAAGTCGTACGCGATCACGGGCATGAATACGTTGAGCTCGAAGTTTCCCTGACTCGCGGCAAAGCCTATGGTGGCATCGTTGCCCATAACCTGCACTGCCACCATGGTGACCGCCTCGCATTGGGTTGGGTTTACCTTGCCGGGCATAATGGAGCTGCCTGGTTCGTTCTCGGGTATGGAAATCTCGCCAAGGCCATCTCGCGGACCGCTTGCAAGCCAGCGAACGTCGTTGGCGACCTTCATCATGTTGGCCGCCAGCGTTCTTACGGCACCGTGCGCGAAGGCGACGGCATCTTTGGATGTGAGGGCGTGGAACTTGTTTGGGTCGGTCTTGAATTCGAGGCCAGTCAGCTCGCTAATGTGACGGGCGACGGCAACGTCAAAACCCTTGGGCGCGTTGAGGCCGGTGCCTACGGCCGTACCCCCCAATGCCAGGCACGCAAGGTAGGGTAGCGATGCCTGAATCTGCGAGCGTGAGGCCTCGAGCATGGTGCGCCAGCCGCTTATCTCCTGGCTAAAGGCAATCGGAACCGCATCCTGCAGGTGCGTGCGGCCTGCCTTTACTATTCCTTGGTTCTGCTCTTCGAGCCGCACGAACGTTGCGACAAGGTCGTCGATGGCTGGCATGAGCCGCTCCGTGAGGGAGAGCGTGGCGGCAATGTGGAGAGCGGTGGGGAAGGTGTCGTTGGACGACTGGCTCATGTTCACGGTGTCGTTGGGGTGCAACGGCGCAGCTGCGCTTCCCTCGTCGCGCAGTTGGTTTGCACGATTGGCAATCACTTCGTTTACGTTCATGTTTGACTGCGTGCCAGAACCCGTTTGCCATACCACGAGCGGAAAGGCGTCGTCGTGCTCTCCTGCCAATATCTCGTCGCATACGCGCCCAACGAGCGCGCAGGTGGCGTCGTCCATATGGCCAAGTTCGCTATTTGCCTTAGCCGCCGCCTTCTTAAGAATGGCGAATGCCCGAATGATCTCTTGCGGCATGCGTTCGGTGCCTATGCGGAAGTTCTCATGACTGCGCTGGGTCTGAGCTCCCCACAATGCGTGTGCGGGGACAAGAACCTCACCCATGGAGTCATGCTCGATGCGACAGTCCATGCTACTCTCTTCTCCTATCTATGAGGGCGTGTCCTGCACAAGTATACGCGAGTGTGGTGGTGGGTTTTGCCCACACGTCTTGCGAAGGCGTTTGCTCAGTGGCAGCGGTTACAGTTCACACCCCCCGCACCTTTGTCCGGACCGCAAGCGGCGACTCACGAAGTGAGCGAGCGAAGCGAGCGCGGAGCCGCATGCGGGACCGGCGAAGGTGTGGGGGTGTGAACTGTAACCGGTTGCACTGTTCGCAAGTGGGCAGACAATTCCTCCTGCGGTGCACTTTGCGTATGTTGGTTCTTACATAGGAATTCTGCGGAGGATTAGTCTAGACTCTTACCAAAACGGGAACAATGGTGTGTGAGCGCTGGCTTCGGCATGGCCATGCGTACGTAGAGAAGGAGCCGCCGTGCCAACTCCACTGGAAGACGAATTGGGACTTGGTCCTGTTATGCATCGTGTGCGCAAGTGGTCGCATAGCGTGTTCTCGCGCATAGGCAATGGGGCGAGGCCAGACGACCGGCGCATGCTCGACCCGCTGACGGTAAATTATGCCGCTTGGCATGAGGTCCGCCATACCGTGCGCGAATGGCCGCAGTATAAGGAGGCCGCGAATCTCATCGAGATCTTGGTGAGCCCTGAGGACTGGGATGAGTATTGGGGTATCGATACCGCGCGAAAAGAGGCGAGCGTTGCGGCCTACGTACTTGGAAAGGCCCAGGAGAAGGGCTATTGGATTGCAGGAGAGCCGCAGGTGTTTGTGGAGCCGGACGATGCGGTCCAGATCGGCGAGGTAGAGGCGATTTGCCAGTTTGCGGAGCCGGAGAATGAAACAGAGGTCACTTCGGCGTCAACGACGGCGGAGTTCGAGCCCCTTGAGCCGACGGTGCTTGAGCAACAACCCGCTCCCGAGACTACCGTGCTGCCCGTCACACGCAGCGACGGCGATGGTGACGCAAGCCCAGAGCCCCCCACCTTGCGCTTTGTGGACGCCAAGACTGCCGGTGAGGCATGTTTGAGCGATGGGGAAGGCTTTAGGCTGCAATTGAGGTCGGGAGACTGCATTGGAGCGGTGGTAGAGGAGGAGGATTGTCCTCCCGAGGTTAACGTGCGCCTTGACTCGGATGGTTTCCCTTACGTCGAACCGAAGCAATGTGCCATTGGCGTCGTGGACGGTCGTTGGACCATTACCAACTTCGCATATCACGGCACGATGGTCGTCACGGCGAGCGGTGAGCGCCTTATGCTAGGAACCGCCGACCCCTATCCCCTGGAAGAGGGCGATATCGTGTATCTTGGGCCGAGTCGTCCCTTGCGCTTTGAGCTTGTGTAGCGTGCTGGCAGCATATGGTCGCCAGTCGAGCAGCCTGCTATACGCCTTGCTAGGCGCTACAGCTCAGACTCCTGCGCCTTTGTCCGGACCGCAAGCGGCGACTCACGAAGCGAGCGAGCGAAGCGAGCGCGGAGCCGCATGCGGGACCGGCGAAGGCGCAGGAGTCTGAGCTGTAGCGCCTAGCCTGTAGTGTTTGTCTAAAGTGTGTCTACAAGCACCTGCGCTCCTGCGATTATGTGCAACAATGTATAAAGCGACGACTGGCAAGGCGTTGGCGGGGGCACCATGGCGTTTGTCGAGTTCACTGACGTATGCAAGACATATCAGATGGGTGACGTGGAGGTGCATGCCGTCCATGGCATGAGCTTTACCATAGAGGAGGGCGAGCTCGTCGTGATCGTGGGCCCCTCGGGCGCGGGAAAGACGACATTGCTCAATATGCTTGGCGGTATGGACGCGGCGACGTCGGGAACCATTATCCTAGATGGGTGCGAGGTAAGCGCGCTGGGAGAAGCCGAGCTCACAAGGTACCGTCGCCACGACATTGGGTTCGTGTTCCAGTTTTACAATCTGGTGCAAAACCTAACCGCATTGGAAAACGTCGAGCTGGCCAATCAAATATGCGAAGACCCGCTTCCTGCCGATAAGACCTTGGAGCAGGTTGGGCTTAAGGATCGCATGGACAACTTCCCGGCACAGCTTTCGGGAGGCGAGCAGCAGCGCGTTGCCATTGCTCGTGCACTTGCGAAGAATCCCAAGCTCCTGCTCTGTGACGAGCCTACCGGCGCACTTGACTACCAGACAGGCAAACAAATACTCACACTCCTGCAAGACACGTGCAGGACTTTCGGCCGAACCGTTGCCATCGTAACGCATAACCTTGCGTTTACGCGCATTGCCGATCGCGTCATTCACGTACGCGAGGGTCGAGCGACGCAGATAGAGGCAAACGCGCATCCCGTGAGCGCTTCTACGCTGGAGTGGTAAGAGTGTCCGCGCGCAGACGGGGAGCCTCAGCCTTCACGAAGACGGTGGTGCGTGGCATCGGGGGCTCTTTGGGGCGATTCCTCGCCATCGTGGGAATCGTCGCTTTGGGCTGCGGCTTCTTTGCGGGATTGCAGATGTGTGGGCCTGCGATGCGTGACGCTGCGGACGAGCTATACGATGGCACGTACCTGTATGACCTGAGGGTCGTGTCGACGCTGGGCTTTGGCGAGAGCGACATAGGACGCGTGCGCGAAGTGGAAGGCGTTGAGGAGGTCATGCCGTCTATTTCGGCTGACGTGATGGCGCACATGGGCTCCGAGCAGCTCGCGTTGCGCATAAGCTCGTTTGACGTGGAAGCCGCGCAGAAGTCCGAGGCGAAGGGTCAGAGCGTGGTGGACGCTGACGATAATCGCTATATGAATCGCCTTTTCCTACGCGAGGGAAGTTGGCCAAATGGGCCGCAGGAATGCGTGGTAAGCGCCGACGATCAGGGACTGGGCGTGGGCGTAGGCGATACGGTGGAGATCTTGCATGGCGCGTCCGACTCGGCGGACCTGCTGCGGGAGCGTACGTTGCGAATCGTTGGGACTGTGAGTTCGTCGGTCTATCCATACACCGGCAGCTATGGGTCTACCACGTTGGGCTCAGGCTCTATAGGCATGTATGCCTGTGTTGGTGAGGAGGCGTTCGACGAGGATACGCCGTATACCGAGCTGTTTGTGCGCGTGCGGGGTGCGCAAGACCTCAAGGGCGCTTCAGATGCATACGAGCAAACGGTCGGCGCGGTGCGCGAAAGACTTGAGGCATACGAGGGCGAGCTTTCCCAGATGCGCTTTGACGACGTTCGCGCAGAGGCTCAGAAAGAGCTCGCCGAGGGCAAGGCGGAATATGCTAAGGAAGAGGCGAAGGCAAAGAGGGAGCTCGCTGACGCCCAGAAGGAGCTCGACGAGGCTGTCCAAGAACTCAAGCGTGGTCGCAAGGAATTGGAAGACGGGCAGGTTTCCTACGACGAGGGAAAGCAGGAGCTTGAGGCGTCGAAGGCCAAGCTGGCCGACGCGAGGGAGACCTTGGACGCCTCGCGCGCCAAGCTCGCGCAAGGCCACAAGGAAATGGATGATGGCGAAGCCTCGTGGCAAGCGGGCAAGCGGGAGCTGCTGGCGGGCATTGGCCTCGGGCCGAACGCCTCGCTTGCGGAGGCACGTTCCCAGCTGGAGTCGCAACGTGCGGAACTGCTTTCGGGCAGGGAGCAGCTAGAGGCTGGAATTGCCCAGGCGAAGGCTGGCGTCGAGCAGGCGCAGGGTGCAGCTGTGCAACTGGAGGCAGGCATCGCATCGCTGGACGAGCAGATAGCGATTTTGCCCGAAGGTCCGCAAAGGGACGAGCTCGTAGCTCAGCGAGAGGCGCTTTCCGCGCAACTCGTTGAGGTTCGCGCTCGCATTGACGAGGGACAGGCGGCAATCGGGCAATTGGAACAGCAGCTCGCGGCCCTGCCCTCCACCGATAAGCTCGATCAGGCGCTCGGCGGCATCGCCCAACTGGAATCCACGCGTTCGAAACTCGATTCGGGAGCGGCCGAGCTTGCGGCGGGGGAGCGGGAACTTGCCGCTGGTGAGCGTGAGTACAAAGATGGCGTCGAACAGATTGAGCGAGGTCAGGCAGAGCTTGATGCCGCTGCGGACGAGCTCGAGCGGGGTCGGGCGGAGCTCGCGGATGGCGAGGCTGCCTACGAAGATGGACTCAAGGAGCTTGAAAAGGGGCGTGCGGAGGCTGACGAAAAACTGGCAGACGCGAGGAAGGAGCTTGCCGAAGCCCAAAAAAAGATAGACGAGCTCGAGCCCCCAGACATCTATGTTCTGGATCGTACGCAGAACGAGGGCATAGCAACGCATGAGGCGGACTCTCGTCGCATCGATTCCATAGCTACCGTCTTTCCTCTCATGTTCTTCTTGGTCGCCGCGCTTGTGGCGCTCACGACGATGACACGTATGGTGGCCGACGATCGCATTGAGATCGGGACGTACAAGGCGTTGGGCTACTCCAAGGCAAGGATCGCCAGCAAGTATCTGTGCTATGCGGGCGCGGCGGCGGCTGCCGGCGCGATACTTGGCATAGTCGCCCTTTCTCAGGTATTGCCCATGGTGGTCGTGTCGTCTTACGGCATTATCTATACGATACCAATGCACCCCTTGCCGCTTCCCATCGATATACCCATAGCGTTGATGTCTGGCGGCGTTGGCGTGGCGGTGACCCTTCTGGCAACGTATACGGCCGTGTTGGCGAGCTTGCGTGAGGTTCCTGCGACGCTCATGCTCCCTCGCGCTCCAGCCGCGGGAAAGCGCATATTCCTTGAGCGGATGAAGCCTCTGTGGCAGCGACTCTCGTTCTCGTGGAAGGTCACTTGCAGGAACCTGTTTCGCTACAAGCGTCGTCTTGCGATGACGGTCGTGGGGATTTCGGGTTGCACCGCGCTGCTCTTGGTGGGATTTGGCCTCCATGATGCCATTTGGGACATCATCGATTGTCAGTATGGACCAATCGTTCGCTATAACACCACGGTGGGGCTCAAGGACGGCGTCTCACAGTCGGATGCGGACGAAGTGGTGCACACACTCGAGACGGTGGGAAACGCGCACGACATAGAGTGCGTACAAACCAAGAACATGCAGGCACGCGGTGACGACCGATCTGCAGAGCTGCTGCGCGTCGTGGTGGTGGTTCCGCAATCGGATGAGAGTTTGGCGCACGTGCTCAGGCTTCGGAACCGCCAGAGCGGGGAGGACGTGAGCGTAGGCGACGATGCAGTAGTCCTAACCGAGAAGATCTCACTCAAGTACGGCCTGTCCGTTGGCGACACCGTGGTTCTCTACGACCAGGATGACATAGGCAATGCCGTTGGCGAGGGATATCCCCTTACCGTAACGGGGATCGCCGAGAACTACGTTGGCAATACCGTGTACGTGGGACGCAACGCATGGAAGACGGTCTCGCAGGACCCGCCGGTCTTCTCTACGGCATTTGCCACCTTGCCCGAAGACCCGCAACTGCGTGATAGGGTCGCGGGTGTGCTTCACGATAATGAGGACGTTTTGACGGTCGTGTTTTCGGACGAAACGATAGAGACGTACCGCAACATGCTTTCGGTGGTGGATCTCGTGGTAGTGGTGCTTATAGTAAGCGCGGGACTGCTTGCGTTCATCGTGCTGTATAACCTCACCAACATAAATATAGAGGAGCGCGTGCGTGAGATCGCGAGCTTGAAGGTGCTGGGCTTTACCAGACGAGAAGTGCACGCCTATTTATACCGCGAGATCGTGCTGCTTGTTCTTATGGGAGACCTGTTGGGCATGGTACTGGGAACGTATCTGGAGACCTTTGTGGTAACCACAGCCGAGGTCGACTACGTTATGTTTGGGCGTACGATCCATCCCGTGAGCTATATTTATGGATTTGCGATCACGCTCATCTTTATGGCAATCATCCTGCTTGTGATGCGTCGCAAGCTGGATAAGGTGAACATGGTTGAATCATTGAAGTCCGTTGACTAGTTCGCTTAGCAGACAATTAGCCTATTCTTTGAGCATTCGTGCTATGGTAGGGTCCTAGCTGAAAGGAGCCTGTAATGGGAGCGAAGGACGATTCGCAGACGATATCACGGATGCTCAGAGGTGCGCTCGTTGCTTTCTTGACGTTTTGCGTCGTGTTTGCAAGCGTACCCGCGCAAGCAATAGAAGATATCGGAAGCAGCACGAAGAGTACCAGTTCGGAGAAAATTGCTCCGAGCGGCGGCGAGAAGTCGATGGAAGAGGAAAAGTCCCCCGAAGGCAATGGCGGTAATCAGGAGGCAGTTGAGGGAGACGAGACTAATTCTCAGGACGAGCTTGTAGAGGGGCAGAATCCTGACGAACAGACCGATAAGACCAAGGATGGTCTAGACAACGAGCCTGCAGACAAACCCCAGGCCGACGCCGAGACGGACGTCGAGACGAAGGAAGACGCTGTGAAGGAGGACACTGCGGAGGAGGCCCCCGCGGCTGAGGAGAAACAGGCTAAGGAGGAGGCCGCCGAGCTGTCCGCGGAGGCGGCGGCACCCTCCGTGTCGGTGCTCACCCACGTGCAGAACCGCGGTTGGGACAAGTCCTGGGTCACTGGCGGCC
>CADCPM010000044.1 GCA_902803315.1 uncultured Coriobacteriaceae bacterium | reverse complement strand
GTGTCCACCACCACGAAATCGTAGTCGTCGCGTATGGTCGCGAGTGCCCGCGATAGCACGAGTTCGCGCCCCAGACGGGAGTTCAGGCGCCTGTCTGCCTCGTCGAGCTCTTCGTTGGCACTCACCACGTCCCCAAAGGAGCGCGTCGGCTGTACACAGCGCACGACCTCTTTCCGCAAGGGGCGCCTGAGCGCCAACAACTCGAGGGTGCCGGGTAAGCTCTTGTCCGCGCCCACGTGCATGGAGAGGTTGCCTGGCTGGGCGTCCATGTCGACGACAAGCACGGCGTACCCACGCGCAGTAAACGAGGCGGCGAACGCCTCGGCAGTTGTGGACTTGGCAACGCCGCCCTTCTGGTTTGCGAACGTAATCACGCGTGCACGCGCGGCCTTACCGTTCTGACTCCACGCCATCGTGTGTGCCACCTCCTCGTGACCCTTGCGGACGCACATGCGAAGCCTTCCGAGCGGGAGGCGTCATCGAACCATCGCCTCCTGGCCGCAAGAACGGAAGTTGACGCTTGGGCGTGTCTGAGGGCCAGCATCCGACCGCCTCTCCCATTGCTCGACGCGCAGCAGCTCCGAGGGCTGCAACAGGTCGCCAACTAGATGATACAGCAAAACTCGACATGCGACCTCATCGGCGAGACCGCATGACTCCCGATATAGCAGCCAACGGCATCATATATGCCGAATTGGAACCCATGCGCTAGCTACTTGAGCAGCTTGTAATCCAGTTGCTATGGGCTCGGTTCCCGTCTCTTGCTTTCGCAACTCTTCACCCCGTCGACGCTTGTGCCTGGTGCTGCCGCGCAAAGCTTGTAATCCAGTTGCTATGGGTTCGATTCCCGTCTCTTGCTTTCGCAACTCTTCACCCCGTCGACGCTTGTGCCTGGTGCTGCCGCGCAAAAACGGCCGACCCCCAGAGAGGGCACAGGACGCTGTTTCGTCTTGTCAACGACATAGAAGACCTTATTGGTATCTAAAGGTCCTTAGAACGGCTCTGATGAGTTTGCCCAGCTAGATTGGTGTGTTTTGCGGGACCGTCTGCGGGGACGGATTGCCGACTGGGGTGCGGTGTTTCGCCGGTGGCCAAACGGCACCCGCAAAACCCCAGCTAAACGGCTTGGAAAACGGGGCTGTTTTTGCACACACGGTGGATACGGCACTGGAAAACGATGCCCTTGACCTCGGGCTTTGCGGGGACCGATGTGCCCGTGCGGGCGAGGTCGCGTCCAAAAAACGTCCCGTTAAGAACATGCCTACGAACAAAATCCGAGGAAAAAGTTATAATAGTACGAAAAGATATGTATTAACGGGACGGATTTGGGGTAAAAATGCACATACTCGCCGCCGCAAGCGCACTCAGGGCGATTCGCGCCATCCGAAGCAGAAGCATCGGCGTCTCGCTGCCCACTCCCGAGCTGTGGCGAGACCGTGTATTGCTGCCGAGCGAGAGGTGCGAGTCCCTCTTTGACGAGCGCGACGATGACCTTACGTTCCATGCTGCCCCGTCGCTTGAGGAGACGGGATTTGGATTTGACGATACGAAATCGAATGCGCGCGTGGACCTCTCCAAGCTCGGCGAGGTAGATTCCTTCACGCGGGAGAATCCCCTCGAGCTCGCGGTCTTCGACGAGTCCCGGAAGTTCCATCACAAGAAGTGCATCGCAAGGACAATACCCAAGTCGCTTCCGGCGCGTTCCATCGTGCGTATCGACGCGGGCTCGTATATGGTATGTCCAGAGCTCGTTATTCTACAGATGGCGCCGCGCCTGAACGAGACGGCTCTAGCGCAGCTTATCATGGAGCTGTGCGGAACGTACTCACTAAGCCCAGTTGGAGAGGTCGATACTCCAGAGGCCAAAGAATCGTATGAAGCGCATGCTGACAAATGCGCCTTCGACCTGGAACCCGTGACCACCATCGAACGAATCAGCTGGTACAGCAAGCACGTGAGGGTGAGGGGCGGTGCTGCGAAGCTTCGCGGTGCATTGCGGTTTGCGATGGAGGGATCGGCTTCTCCACCAGAGACCATCGTGGCGCTCATGCTGAGCCTTCCACGCGAAATGGGGGGATACGGGCTCGGAAAGCCATCGCTCAACGCTCGGCTCGACGTGAAGTCAGCAGAGTACGACAATGTTGGTAAGGACGTTTACTTCCTTGACGCATTTTGGCAAGACGCTTTCGCCGATGTGGAGTACGAAAGCACAAGCTTTCACCTCGACCCAGTTGCGGCATCGGCTCTCGTTGCCGCACGTGCGGGTGACTCCGATGCAGGTGATGCGATGGACGAATGGCGACGTGAATACATCGCGAAGGCCGACGCCGATCGCAGGCGCCTACGAGATCTGCAGTATCTAGGAATTCAGGTGATTCCCGTTACCGCGTTCGACCTTAAGGACATCTCTCGTCTGGACCAAGTCGCGCGCTCGCTTGCGCGTTGCCGCGAGCGAGCGACGGGCGTAAGTATGTGCATATGGGCCGAATCGCTCAACGAATGGGACTATCGGGAGGCACGACGTGCCCTACTACGGGATCTCAGGGACGAATCTCGTATTGGCGATCCTACGTGAAACGTATGGTTGTGTGCGCGTGGAACGAAGCCGGTGACGCACGCTCCAAGGCGCCCGTTAGTCGTCGCACCTGCCGCAGCTACTACAACCGTTGCAAAGCATTCTGAACGAGCAGCTCTGGCATTTCCTCACGAAATGAGGCACGTACAGTTCCTCCTCTGGAATGGGATGGCCGAGGCTGTCCTTCAGGTCGAAGCGGATCTCTTCGCCCTGATAGCTTAGGCCGGACTTGAACGCCTGCTCGTTCTGGAGCTGTTTGCTTCTGATGCTGTACGTCTTACCGTCCTTCACAAAGGTGGTCCCCGTCTCCATGAAGCAGAACGTAATGTTGCGTTCGACGCATTCGT
>CADCPM010000043.1 GCA_902803315.1 uncultured Coriobacteriaceae bacterium | reverse complement strand
GGAAAGTCCGGGCTCCACAGGGCAGGAAGCCGGCTAACGGCCGGGCGGGGTGACCCGACGGAAAGCGCCGCAGAAAAGAAGACTCCCACTGCCCGCCTAGCGGGTAAGAGAAAAGCTGAAACGGTGGTGTAAGAGACCACCAGCATCCCGGCAACGGGGTGGCTTGGCAAGCCCCTTCTGGAGCAAACGCAAATAGGAGCGCTATGGTGTGGCCCGCACTGCGCTCGGGTTGCGCGCTTGAGGCCTGCGGTAACGTAGGTCCTAGATAAATGATCGTCCACGACAGAACCCGGCTCATCGGCCCACTTCGCACGCTTTCATCTCCCCGCGGCCTTTTGCACGCCCTCGATTTTGCCAATGGTATTATCTTGTCCGTAGGTAAATCCGATGCGCACGGCACCGCGTGTGGGCGCGTCGTCGCAATGGGGAGGACCATGGGTATGGACGCGAAGGGGCGACAGGACTACGTAACCGTTGCGACGGGATATGAGGCCGTGGGCGAGTTCGAGGACAGGCGTAGTCGCTTTATCGCGCAAATACGAGGCGTCGGCTCCGAGCGCGAGGCCCAGGCGTTCGTGGGCGAGGTCCGCGCGCGCCATCGAGACGCCCGTCACAACGTGCCCGCATGGATCCTGTCTGACGGGCGCGAGAAGTGCTCGGACGACGGTGAACCCTCTCACACTGGCGGCATTCCCGTGCTCGAGGTGTTGCGCGGCGCTGGTCTGGCCGACGTCTGCTGCGTGGTAACGCGCTATTTCGGAGGTACGTTGCTCGGGCCCGGCGGGCTCAAGCGCGCGTACACGGCCGCGACGCAAGAGGCGCTCGCGGCGGCAGAGCGCGACGCGTCGCTGGTTACAAAGACGCTCGTAACGCGGGTCACCTGCGTGTTGCCCTACTCGGCGTACGATCGTGTGCAGCGTATGGTGAGCGATTGCGAGGGCAAGGTAACAGACACCGTCTTTGCCGAAGACGTGCAGCTCACGGCGCTGTTTGGGACGGGCGCGGAGGAGCGGTTCGTAGACGCCATGCGCGACTTTGCCAACGGGGAAGAGCTTTGCGTGGTTGGCGAGCCCGTCTTTGGCGAATTGTGAGGTGTGCCATGCATGCATGCGACGAAGCCTTTTCGCCCAATGTGCCCGATGCGGCACGTCGCGTGATTGAGGCCTTGGAGGGCGCTGGCCACGAGGCGTGGATCGTGGGCGGATGGGTGCGCGATGCGTTACGGGGTGCCGCGAGCCACGATGTGGACGTTACCACCTCGGCACCGTGGCCCGAAACCGCTCGAGCGTTGCATGCTGTGGGCATGGCGGTGTACGAAACGGGAACGGCTCATGGCACTGTAACGGCCGTGTGCGCAGGTGAGGCGGTGGAGGTTACCACCTATCGCGTGGAAACGGGCTACAGCGACCATCGCCATCCCGACGAGGTGCGCTTTGTTAAGGACGTGCGCGAGGACCTCGCGCGTCGCGACCTTACCATCAACGCCATGGCCTGGCATCCCACGCGCGGATTGCTCGACCCCTTTGGCGGCAGGGACGACCTTGTCCAAGGCATCGTTCGCGCGGTTGGCGATCCTGCCGTTCGCTTTGACGAGGATGCCCTGCGCGTGCTTCGCACCGTGCGATTTGCCGTGCGGTTTGGGTTTGCGGTGGAACGCCAGACGCACGAGGCGTTGCTAGACAAGCTCTACCTGCTGCGCGAGGTTGCGCAGGAGCGCATAGGGCAGGAGGTCAATGCCATCGTGTGTGGCGGCAAGGCAGGCACCGCGCTGCTTGCGTACCCCGAGGTAATGTGTGCCGCCATTCCCGAACTGACGGCGGCGCGTGGGTTCGACCAGCGCAGCGTGTATCACATATACGACGTGTATGAGCACATCGCCCACGTGTGCAACGCGTGCGAGGCCTTTACCGCAGGACAGGCGACGGCCGCGCTTCGCTGGGCGGCCCTTCTGCACGACGTCGCAAAGCCCTCAACCTACAGCGAGGACGTGGACGGCCACGGGCATTTCTTTGACCATCCCCGTCAGGGCGCGCACATGGCGCGCGCCATACTGCGTCGCATGGCAATACCGTCTGAGGTAGCGGACGCCGCCTGCCTGCTCATTCGATGGCACGACGAGCCCATGCCGGCAACCGCTCCCGCCGTCCGACGCCTGCTGAGGCGCTTCTCGCAGGCTTGCCCCGGTCGCGAGGTGCCCCTGGCGTTCAACCTGTTTGACCTGCGACGCGCGGATGCCGTTTCCAAGTGTCCGTCTGCTGCGCCTTGGGCGCACCATATGGACGCCTATGCGAGCATCCTGCGTAGCGAGATCGAGCGTGGCCTGGTGTTTGGAACAAGGCAGCTTGCCGTAAGCGGGTCCGATGTTATGCGCGCCCTAAACATTGCGCCAGGACCAGCCGTGGGTATGCAGATGGAGGTGCTGCTCCAGGTGGTCATGGCGGGAGAGGTGCCAAACGAGCGGGATGAGCTACTTGCATGGCTGGGCGCGATGCCTTAGATTTGTGACGGACGTTGCATTTAACATTTGATGGGAGAAGACGATGCCCACACCACACAACGCCGCACAGCTTGGTGACTTCGCAAAGGTCGTGCTCATGCCGGGTGACCCTTTACGTGCCAAGCATGTGGCAGAGAATTATCTGGAAGACGCGAGGCTCGTCAACGAGGTGCGCGGCATGCTTGCCTTTACTGGCACCTATGACGGCATGCCCGTGTCGGTGATGGGGAGCGGGATGGGCGTGCCCTCAATAGCGATCTATGCACACGAGCTCTTTAACCATTACGGCGTGCAGGCCATCATTCGTACGGGGACGACGGGTGCCCTGGCTCCCGAGGTCAAGCTTCGCGATGTTATATTCGCGCAAGCCGCCTGCACCGATTCCAACTTTGCCGCGCATTATAGGCTCAAGGGCACGATTGCGCCCATCTGCGACTTTGGGCTTCTCCGCCATGGCGTGGAGGTGGCCGAGAAGTACAACATACCCCATCACGTTGGCAACGTGTTCACCACCGACACGTTCTATCGGGACGTGGACTACTACAAGGACTGGATCAAGATGGGCGTTCTGAGCACCGAGATGGAGACCTCAGGCCTCTACTGCATTGCCGCCGAGGCGCACAAGCGAGCGCTCAGCATCCTCACCGTTTCCGATGCGCCCTTGCGAGGCGAGGGCTTGTCGGCAGAAGAGCGCCAGACGGCCTGCACGGACATGGCGCGAATCGCCCTCGAGGTGGCGCGCGACATTGCGAACGGCGTTTGCTGAGCTCGCGCAGTGCCCGCAGGACGCGCCAGTCGGGATGGAGGGAACTCCACGGCGCAGTTCGCGAAGCGTTGTTTGAGCACGTGGAGTTCCCTCCGTCCCGACCGTCCCGACCGTCCCGACCGTCCCGACCGTCCCGTCCGTCGCGATACGCACTTCACCCCCACTTGCCGCCAAGAGATTCGTTTCGCTTTTTGAGACCTGCACCCGCGTCGTTAGCGCTATGATTGCTACGTAAGTGCATCTTAGCGTGGCACAGGGAAGGGGAGCGGCATGGAACATGCCCAAATGACGCGACGTTCGTTCTTGGCGGTCGCAGGACTGGGAGCGTTGTCGCTTGCGGGATGTGGAAACATAGGCCACACCTCAAAGAATGAGCCCCGAGTCGTCATGGTTACCAACACGGGCGGTATCAACGATCAGGGCTTTTGTCAGCTCTCATGGGAAGGCCTCAAGCGATTGCGTGACGATAAGGGCTATGTCGTCTCGTACATAGAGTCCAAACAGGATGCGGACTACTTTACCAACTTGGACAAGGCCATCGACTACGGCGCGAATTTCGTATGGGCAATAGGCTTCGCCATGGCGGAGGCCGCCTACCTCACCGCCCGCATAAACCCCGACGTGGACGTGGACTTTGGCATAATTGATGCCAGCACCAACGGCGACCAAAAACTCACCGGAGTGCTGTTTGCCAACGAGGAGCCGTCCTTCATAGTTGGCTACATCGCGGGGAGGACCACCAAGACGAACAAGGTGGGCTTCGTAGGCGGCATCGAGTCCGACAACATCTACGCCTTTGAATACGGCTACTTGAGCGGCGTTGCCTATGCCGCACACGAGCTCGGCAAGAAGATAGACGTGAACAGCCAATACGCCGAGTCGTTTACCGACAGCGCCAAGGGGCGATCCATCGCGCAGAAGATGATCTCTGACGGTGCCGACATCGTGTATCACGCCGCTGGTAGCGTGGGCATTGGCGTCATAGAGGCTGCCAAGGAGGCGGGTAAGTTTGCCATAGGCGTGGACATGGACCAGTCCTTCCTCGCTCCTGAAAACGTGCTGACCTCTGCCATCAAACGTGTGGACCAGGCCATATACGAACTCACGCCAAAGCTCATTGCGAAGGAGATCACTGGTGGCAAGGACGTGGTGCTCAGGCTGAGGGATGGCGACTTCCTTGGCATTCCCGAAGATCATCACCTCATGCCCAAGGGCGTGTACGAGGACGCCCTGAAGATTTCGGAGAAGATCAAGAGCGGCGAGATCGTGGTGCCCGCAAGCAAGGACGGATACGAGAAGTTCGAGAAGTCCTTAGCGTAAGACACCACACTACGCAAGAGAGGAAGGTGCACATGGAGGTAAGCTCCGAGTACGCGGTCCAAATGCACGGCATCGTAAAGCGGTTTGGTGCCTTTACCGCCCTGGACCACATAGACTTGGACGTGCGCAAGCAAACGGTCCACGCGATCCTGGGCGAAAACGGCGCTGGTAAGACGACGCTCATGAACATCCTGTATGGCCTCTATCAGGCAGACGAGGGCAAGACCTATCTCTATGGCGAGGAAGTCAATATCGCGAACCCAACCGGGGCAATCAAGCGTGGCATCGGTATGGTGCATCAGCATTTTATGTTGGTGGAGAACTTCACGGTAACCGAAAACATCATCCTGGGCGATGAGGTGTGCGGCGCGGCCGGCGTCCTGGATATGGGGCGAGCGCGTGAGGAAGTGACCAAGCTCGTCCAAGAATATGGCTTTGAGGTTGATCCCGATGCCAGAATCCAAGACATCTCGGTGGGTATGCAGCAGCGCGTGGAGATCCTCAAGGCGCTGTATCGCGGTGCAGAGATCCTGATTCTGGACGAGCCCACCGCAGTCCTTACCCCTCAGGAGGTCGACAAGCTCATAGAGATCATGGACGGGCTCGTAACCAAGGGCAAGACGATCATCATAATCACGCACAAGCTCAAGGAGATTATGCGCTCGGCGCACGAATGCTCCATCGTGCGGCGTGGCAAGTACATGGGCACCGTCGATGTATCGCAGTCGAGCGAGAACGACCTGGCAGCACGCATGGTGGGCCGAAACGTAAACCTCAAGGTTGAAAAGACCCCCGCCCATCCGAAGGACGTGTGCCTCTCCATCAAAGACCTCACCGTGTGCGACGAGCGGGGAATAGAGCAGGTGCGCAAGCTCAACCTCGATGTGCGTTCGGGGGAGATTGTGGGCATCGCTGGCATCGATGGCAACGGCCAGAGCGAGCTGGTGGACGCGATTATGTCGCTTGCCAAGGCGCAGGCCGGCACCATCGAGGTAAAGGGTGTGGAGGTGCAGAATACCTCGCCGCGCAAGGTCATCGACAGTGGCGTCGCAACGATTCCCTCCGACCGCCATCGCTGGGGCTTGGTGCTTCCCATGATCGTGTCGGAGAACGCAGTGCTCGAACACCATGGCGACGAGGTCTATGGCAAGGGCATCATGCTCGACTACGACAAACTCCGCGCCTATACCGAGGAACTCGTCAGCCAGTTTGACATCCGTCCCGCTGGCTGTGAGGAGGAGCGCATCAGCGGCCTTTCGGGCGGCAACCAGCAGAAGGTAATTATCGCGCGCTCGGTAACGCATGCGCCTGACGTGCTCATCGCCTTCCAGCCAACGCGTGGCTTGGACGTGGGGGCAATCGAGTTTGTCCACAAGACGCTTATTGCCGAGCGCGATCGTGGCGTGGCCATCCTGCTCATCTCATACGAGCTGGACGAGGTGATGGATGTGTCGGACAAGATCGCCGTCATCTACCATGGCCAGATTGTGGGCGAATTTGAGCAGGGGACGGTGGGCGAGGACGAGCTCGGCTTGCTCATGGCGGGAGGTGGTTCCCAGTGAACGTCTTAATTAAGTTTTTAAAGAGGCCCGTCGCAAGCTCGCTGTTGGCCATTCTGCTAGGCTTTGCGGTGGCCGCAGCAATTCTTGCCACAACGGGCTTCAATCCCTTCGAGACGTTTGGCACCCTGTTCTATGGCGCGCTCGGTAAGCCAAAGTACATAACGAACGTCATCATCAAGGCAACGCCCATCCTGCTCACGGGCGTGTCCGTGGCCTTTGCGTTCCAGACCGGCCTCTTCAACATAGGGGCCGAGGGCCAATACGTCCTCGGTACGATTTGCGCCACTATCGTGGGCGTGACGTGCAACTTCCCCGCGCCCATACAGATTCCGCTGGTGGTGCTTTCGGGCGCGTTAGGCGGGGCGTTGCTGGGAGCGTTTGTTGGTTTCCTAAAGGCACGCTTTGGCATCCATGAGGTCATAACCTCCATCATGACCAACTGGATCATGCTGTACCTCTGCAACTTCGTCGTCTCTACCGAGGCATTCCACAAGCCGAATTCCAACACTGCGCTTACCGTTAATCCTTCGAGCTACACCATGGTGCTTCCACAGTGGAAGATGTCGGACGAGGGCATCGAGTATCTACTCAAAGTGCCCTGGCTAAGGGACATCCTCCTGAAGACCGACCTCAATTTTGGCTTTGTCGTGGCAATATTCGTTGCCGTGTTGGCGGGCATTCTGCTTACGCGCACCAAGCTTGGCTATGAGTTGCGTGCGGTTGGCTTCAATCCTGAGGCGGCGCGCTTTACGGGCATTGGCGTAAAGAGAAGCGTCGTCGCCTGCATGCTCATATCGGGTGGCATCTGCGGTTTGGCAGGCGCCCTCAACATTACGGGCATCTCGCCCCACACCATAACGACGCTCGCCGCGCAGGAGGGCTATGGCTTCAACGGTCTCTCGGTGGCGTTTATTGCGGGATGCTCGACGGTGGGCTGCATTCCCGCGAGCTTGCTGTTCAGCGGTCTTACCTATGGCGGCATGACGGTGCAGCAGATGATGGGCGTGCCTTCGGAGATAATCAACATCATGATAGGTGTCATCGTCTTCTTCACGGCGCTTCCCGCAATGGCACCCAAGATAGCCACATGGCTCGAGCGTCGCAAAAAGGCAAGGCAATCAATAGATACGGATGCGAATGCAGGGGAGGCATAGGATGGACGTGGTCATTCTTCTTTTGGGCATTACCCTCATGTATTCGACTCCGCTTGTGTTCGGCGCCTTGGGCGGCGTGATCTCGGAGCGCTCGGGCGTAACGAACATCGGAATCGAAGGCATGATGGTAATTGGTGCCATAACGGCTGCTACCACGAGCTATTTTACCGGCAACCCTTGGCTGGCCTTCCTGGCTGCGGGTGCGGCCGGCGCCGTTGTTGCCCTTCTGCATGCGGTGGCCTCCGTTTCGTTTGCCGCGGATCAAACGGTCTCGGGCGTGGCCATCAACCTTCTTGCGCCTGGCATCGCTCTCTTTTCCTGCCGGCGCTTCTTCGACGGCGGTGCCACGACCCCAATCGTGACCAAGCTCCCCAAGGTCTTCGGTGACGGTTGGATGGCCGACACTCCCTGGGCGAACCTCAATGTGAACGTGAGCACGCTCATCGCGTTCTTGGCATGCGTCATCATGTGGTTCGTCCTATATAAGACCAAGTGGGGCCTGCGCGTGCGTGCCGTGGGGGAGCATCCCGCTGCAGCCGATACGCTGGGTATCGACGTGTATAAGACCCGTTATGTCTGCGTGCTAGTTAGCGGCGTGTTGGCCGGCTTTGGTGGCGCATCGGTGACGATTGGCATCATCTCGCAGTTCACGCCCACGGCCATTGCCGGGCAGGGCTTTATTGCCCTGGCGGCGGTCATATTCGGAAAGTGGACGCCGTTTGGGACCTATGGCGCTTGTCTGCTGTTTGGTGCGACTCAGGCGCTTACGATTATCCTCGGCGGAGGGGCTTCCATAATACCGCCTTCCATCCTTGCCATGCTTCCATATGCGATGACTATCGTCGTTCTCATCTTGTTTGTGGGCAAGTCCGTGGCGCCTAAGGCCGACGGCGTGCCCTACATCAAGGGCAGCCGCTAGCCGCTTGGCGAGGTGGGCGGTACGTCTTGACTGTACCCAAACCCAGCGCCCGCGCCGGCCCGCATGTGGCTCCGCGCTCGCTTTGCTCGCTCACTCGTGAGTCGCCATATGCGGGCCGGCGCGGGCGCTGGGTTTGGGTACATCGGTCTTGACCATGCGTAACTTGCATGCTGTGGACGAATTTTGTGCTCGGGGCGGTTTTCAGCGGGTCTACACATTGGATGGTTACCATGGGCGCACCTATCCGAGCGAAAGGAGCGTCTATGAAGCGTATCTCTTCTCTTGCGACGCGGATGGTCGCGCTTATGGCGGCCATAGGCATCGTGTTTGCCAGCCTACCGACTGCGGCATTCGCCGATTCGAGTCGCGTGGTCACCATGGGAGCCGATCTGTCTGCCGAGCAACGCGCGACGGTGCTCAAGTTCTTTGGCCTCACCGAGAATGACCTCAAGAACATGACGGTGGTAAACGTTACCAACCAAGACGAGCGCTCGCACCTCTCCGATTCCATCGATTTGGGAATCATTGGCAACAAGACCTATTCTTGCTCGTACATCCAGCCCACGAACTCGGGCGGTATCTATGTGCAGACGGCCAACCTCAACTACGTTACCAACTACATGCTGTACAACGCCCTGCAGACGGCGGGCGTGAAGAACTGCAACCTGGTGGTTACCGCACCCTTTGTAGTTTCGGGCACGGGTGCGCTCACCGGCGTCTTTATGGCCTACGAGGCTTCGGGGCAGAACCTGGACGACAACAAGGAAAAGGTCGCCACCGAGGAGCTCGTTACCACCGCGCAGCTTGGCGAGACCTATGGCGAAGGCGTGGCCGAGGTCGTTTCCGACGTAAAGGACAAGGTCGTGTCCAAGGGCGGAAACCTCTCCGACGACGACATTCGCGACATCATTCGCCAGACTGCCTCTGCCAAGGGCATAACCCTTTCCGATGAGGACCTCGACAAGCTCATGCAGATCATAAAGCGCCTGCAAGAGCTCAATTACGACCCCGATGCGTTTTCCACGACCCTTGCCGACTTCCAGAGCAAGCTCGACGAGGTAACGAAGAAGGCCCAGGAGACCGGCGGCATCTTTGAGGCCATCGGGAACTTCTTCAAGAGCATCGCCGACTGGTTTGCCGGACTCTTCAATGGCGGCAAGACGCCGAGTGCCGAGGAAGTGTCGCAGGGTGCGCAGGACTTCTTCAACAACTTCAATACCGACGTGTTCCAGTGGGATGGCACCAAGCCTGGCTCAAGTTCGAGCTCGAGTGCCAGCTCGAGCGCCAGCGTGAGCTAGCGAAGTCGCGAAAGCGGATTGTTTGCAACTGGGGGACTGTCCCTTTGTTGTTAGCTAACAACAAAGGGACAGTCCCCCAGCTGCAAACGCGGGGCCAGTCCCCTTGCCTTGACGAGTCTGAGACGGGAAGCCAGTAGCATCTTCTCTGGCATCCTCCTACTAAAGCGCCTGCGTCTCCTCGATCTGGGCCAGCATGTCGATGCGCACCTGGTGGCGTCCGCCCTCGTACTCTGCGCCAAGCTGACAAGGGGACAGGTCACTTGTCAGCTTTTTTGCATGAAAATGATGATTCGGTGATAGACGATACTATTGCACGCATGGGCTTGAAATATGAGTTTCAATGTATAAACTTAACACAGCCAGAAGCAGTGCAGGCCTGTTCCGTTGGCATTCTCGGAACTGTGTGAGGCCAAGTTGGAGCCCGAACTCGCACCCTTGGTGGCGAGCCTCGTCGAGACCAAGCGAAGAGGCCTGGAGGGCGATCGTCAGGAGGCAATCCCCGAGTTGGACGAATGGCTTATCGCCCAGGAGGGGCTCCTAGGCGAGAAGATCGGCACCATGGAGCATCCGGAAAGGGTCGAGTGGTCGGTCCTGGATGAGGCGTTTCTCAAGATCGTGGGCTAAAAGCTAGCAAGGCCACGGGCCGTGCGTTCATCGGGAAGTAGGATAGCGACCAACCTGTTTCTAGCTGGGCAAAGCTGAGGGCCTGTCCCCGAACCTGGGACAGGCCCCTTTTGCACGCTATTGGAGCTATGCAGCTTTTGTTGCGAAAGGTTATTCCGCAACGCGGCGAGCATCACCGCCGTTCCAACTACGGATGCCACCACTCCAACGATGAGCACCTGTCTTACGTCGAGGAACGTAAACATCCATCCGCCTATAAAGTTTGCAAGCAACGCCCCAACGGTCCCAGCGGTAACGAATACCGCCTGCCCTTTGTTTTGATCGGCCTCGTCGACCAGCTTGGGTGATGCGTTGCGATCGGTCTATGAGGTCGTCGGCAGCGGGCCCCAGTATGATTCCAAGGAGGCTTATGAGCGACATGACCGTCTCAACGGTTCCGTCGTCAAAGCCGCTTTGCGAAAGATAGTTGTAGGCAAACCCAATGCAGCCGCTGCCCACAAGCATGAAGCCGATGCTCACAAGCGCGTACTTAAAGTTCAGGCTTCTCAGATCCATAGCCACTCCCTTTCTCGGGTCCGATCGAGAATAAGTATATGATGTATTACTTATATGCTCATAGGGGATGGCTTTAAAGAACGGCTGTTGCTCTCGTATTAACAAAAGCAAACAAGGGTGTGAGCTGCGGGGTGCGATGCTATACCGCGTGTGAGTCGGCGGTCATTTGACTCGGGGCTACAGAATCGTTGTGCTACGGTTCCAATTTGTCATAATGTTTATCGTTAGGGTTTTCGAGACCAAGGGAAGCACCCATGAAAAAAGCGTGTTGCATTATAGTGGCCTGCATTATGGCGGTCCTGCTCATACCACTTGGCGGATGCGCGGCGCCTGCCGCACAAAAGAAGGAGGTTGCCGCTGGGCAGTCATATGCCGCTGAGCAGTCATACGCCGAGCGCCTCCAAAAGTGCAAGGAGCAGATTGAGGCCATTACAGACTTCAAGCCGCAAATCGTAATCGTTCTGGGCACTGGTCTGGGCGACTTCGCTAAGTCGCTTGACGTGAAGCAGACCATATCCTACAAGGACATAGATGGATGGCCCATGTCGACGGCGCCCGAACATGCGGGAAACCTGGTGTTCGCGGAGTACCGCGGCCTCAAGATCGCCGTTATGCAGGGAAGGCTGCATGGCTACGAAGGCTATTCCGAGCAGGAGGTGGTGCTGCCCCTGCGCGTACTTCATATGCTGGGCGCAGATACGGCGATTCTTTCCAATGCAACCGGATCACTTAACCTCGACTTCCATGTGGGTGAGTTCGTATGCGTGGAGGACCAAATATCCTCGTTTATTCCGTCGCCACTCATTGGCCAGAACAACGACGAGCTGGGAAGCAGGTTTGTGGGAATGACGGATGCGTTTGACAAGAACATGCACGATACGGTGCTTAAACTTGGCGAGCAAAACAACATTCCCGTGCACAGCGGTGTGTACATTCAGGTAACCGGCCCGCAGTTCGAGACTCCTGCAGAAATAAAGATGTATCGCTCCCTTGGTGCCGACACCATTGCCATGAGCATGGCCGACGAGGTTTTAGCCGCAAGGCACATGGGGATGAAGGTATGCGCCATAAACTGCATTTCCAACATGGCTGCCGGAATGGAAGAGGAAGGTTTTAGCGAGGGCTCGGTGGAAGAGAACATGAAAGGGGTGGTTCCCAACTTCCAAAAGCTCGTCAACGGTTTGTTGGACTCGCTGGTTGGCGCGTAAGGCGCCCTTTTCCGGGATTGCGGTGGGTGCGTGGTCTCCGCGCTGCCAGGCTGTAGTACACGGTTACGCGTTTTTGAGGGAGCAAAACGCAAAAATCCAGCTCAGGTACCATGCGCTTAGAGTGATATTTGTAATTGTGTGTCATAGATACGGTTGCCTAGCACACAATTACAAATACGCACGGTGTCAGTTTAACAAAGCCCGAGCTAGACGACTTGCGTCAATTACCAGTAGTGTAATTGTGTGCCACACAATCGCAGACGCTGATACACAGTTACAAGAATCCCGCGTCAGGGACGCTTCGCCGCGACGCGCCTCACGCTCAAACCGGTCGGGGCGGCAGCAGGACGGCGGGAATGAGCGTGGGAACACAAACGGCTTCGCCCAAGTATGACGCGAGTACAAAGAGGGCGTATCTTTTTTACGCGGATGGCCACAAGGAGTACGTCGTTGACAAGGGGAGAGGTCACTTGTCAGCTTTTTCGCTATAGAATGTGTCCTTGCAAGTAGAGGGTGCCTGTGCCGGAAATGAGCACGGCGCTTCCCGTGTCCTCGCACCACACCGTGCCGCCGCGTTCCGATGTCTGGCGGCACACGAGTTCGCGCTTGCCCAGCCGCTTGCTCCAATACGGAACGAGCGCCGATTGCATTGAGCCGCAAACAGGATCCTCGGGAATGCCGATCTTTGGCCAAAAGGCGCGCGCCACATAGTCCCACGTTTGCGAGGGCGCGGTGACGTACACAGATTGGCCGTGCTCGAGCTGGGCTATTTTGTGCATGTTTGGCCGCATGTTGTTTACAACCTGCTCGTCGTCGAACACAAGCACGAGGTCTCGGGCGGTGGCGAGCACCTCGGCTGGCGTTGAGCCCACGGCTTCGGCCATCTCCTGTCCAAAGGGGAACGGTTGCGGCACAATGCGAGGGAACTCCATTTGGATGCGGTCTTCCGCGCGCGTGCATACGAGGTCGTAGCCCTTATACGGCGCATGGAAGCGCAGCTCCTGTGCATCCGGGTCGAAAAAACGAAACAGCACGAACGCGGTGCCAAAGGTGGCGTGCCCGCAGAGGTCTATCTCGCTTGTGGGGGTGAACCATCGCAGCAGATATGCGCCTGAGGCCTGCTGCACCACAAATGCGGTCTCCGACAGGCGGTTCTCCGCAGCGATCTGCTGCATGAGCCCGTCGTCGATCCATTCGTCCAGCACGCACACGCCCGCGGGATTCCCCTCAAACGGCCCGCTTGCGAAGGCGTCCACCACATAGTACGGAATCACTGCTCGCTCCTTTGTCGACGTTGGAATGGGTCCATGGTATTCGCTTGGGTGCTGTTGCTGTGCGAGCAGGGCGAATTTCAACTAATTCCTATTTAAACGGGAGCCTGACCTCGAGCGAGTCGTTGTTTATGGTGTAGCCGTACGTGTAGTAAGAATACCGCGCGTCACGCTGGGGGTTTACCTTGTAGTCCTCGTCCAGGAACGCTCGGTACGGGTCCCATGTGGTGAGCACGAGCGAGAGCGAGTGGCCCGGCTCTAAGGTATACGCAGTGGGAAGCATGTAGAAGGTATAGTCGTAGGGAGCGCCGTTCTCGAGGCCTTCCGTCTGGGTGACGTACTCCTTGGGGTCGCTGCCGCATCCCGGGTTTTTAAGGTCCGTCCACCCATACGAGACGACCTTCGCGTTCGTGGGGAGCTTTGTGAACTCTCTCAGCGCGCCATCCGGCACGCCGCCACCGATCGCGAGTTTTCCCACCTTTTTGTCTGGAATGGTTTCGCACAATGGCTCCGACGAGGTAAAGGCGTCGAAGTCCGACGCGTCGTCCTTGGTGTCTACCAGCACCGCCGTTACCATAAGGCCGTCCTTGTCAGCGTCCTGTGTGGACAGCTTTACGCGCACCTCCGGCACGCCGAATATTGTTCTGCCTTCAGGAACGTCGAGCGTGTAGCGTGCTGCCTTTTGCGAGTCCAAGGAGATGTAGTAGGCTTGATCGCTGTTTGCCCTGCTCTTGTCCTTGGGGTTTCCCATCACCTCCGAGGAGTACTCGGCCACGCCGGCGGAGCTCAGCGTGGTTTGCTGCTCTTCGCTCACAGGCGTCGCCTTGACTTGCTCATACGAGAAATCCCGCCATTTGTCGTAGGTTTTCCAAGAGCTGTCCACGTTGCTCTGCACGCTAACCTGGGCCATGTTCTCTATGCCGTTTTGCACGTCGTACAGGTAGTGACAAAGCCACTTGTTTAGAATCTCCTCCCACAGGGTCCCGTTCACGTTGATTCCGTTGAGCGAGATGTGAGCCCCTTGGTGAAGCACGAGCTTTGCCGTCTGCCCAGATTTCGAGAAGGCTTGCATCATGGAGTCCGCGTGATTGGCGGCAACGTTAAAGTCGTTGAGCCCCTGCACGATGAGTGCCGAGCACGCAATGCCCTCATAGTCGTCGGCGTAGTTCATTGCGTCCCAAATGTCTGCGTAGTCTCCGTTGGCGTCTTCCTCGTCTTGATGCACCTGCCACAGGTAGGAGCCGTATCCGGGTTTGATCTTTGTCCACTCCTCGTCCGTAAACACCCCTCCGCTGTTGGCGGCGGCAAGCTGGTTGGTGTAGTCGGCTTCCAGCAAAAGGGGGATGCCCTGGCTGCTCGTATAGTCGTACCAGCTCGCTATTCCGGCGATGGGGACTATCGTCTTTAGCCCCTTTACGCCCGTGGTGGCAACCTCAAAGGGCAGCGTTCCGCCGTAGGAGGTGCCGGTCATCGCCACGTTTCCATTGGACCAGTCTGCCGCAATCTGGATTCCGCTTGTCTTGTCTGTATAGGCGGCGCGGTCTCCGGTGAGCCATTCCACCACGCATTTGTGACTGTCTCGCTCGGGTTCCATGCCGCACACCTCGAAGCCCTCCGACCCATAGGTCCCAATGCCGCAGGCGCTTACCACGGCGAATCCGCGCACCAAAAAGTAGTTGTAGCTGGAGGCATTGTCGTACGCTTGCGTATCCCCTCCTGGTACGCTGTAGTTCCAGTCCTTGGGGTTTGCCTCCTCGGCAGCCTCCAACGAGGACTTGGAGGAGGCGGGCGTTCGCTTCTTTCCGTCCTTGTATAGCGTGTTGTAGTCGAACGGCTTCTTCTCATACATGTTCTTGGCATCCAGCTTCTCGCTGAATCCGGCGTCGTAGGGGAAGGGGTCATAGATCACCCCTGCCTTGTATTTGCCCTCCGCGGCAGCGCGCGGGACTTGGACGAACGCCTTAACCAAGTCGGCCATGCCGTCGCCGTCCGTGTCCTTGTCCGTTTCCACGTATGTGCAAAAGCGTAGGATGTCGCTACCCTCATTCGTGTAGCCTTCGGCTCGGTAATCGCTCCACGTGAGCATTGGCTGCGCCATCCCGTCCTTGATTTCGAGGGGCTCCTTTATTGCGGCTGGGGCAGGTGTTGCGCTGTTGGTTGACGCGCAGCCCACACAAAGCATGCAAATGGTTAGGGCTAAAAGGAGTGACAGCGATTTTCTCATGATTAAGTCCCTGCTTGGCATTTGTCGCGATTGACCTGTTTGTGGGGGAGGGACGCTCGAAACTGCACCTTCCCCTCTATTCCATAGTAACAGGTGATGGACCCAAACAATCGGAACGTCTGCCATCGGGCAAGCGGGGCAGGACACAAGGAAGTGCTCCCCTATGTAACACTTTGCGCGCATGGGTCCTAAGTTGCGTGGGGCGAGATATACTAGCGCAAAGCTATAGCCCGCCTAAACAGAAGGTGATGTTGTGCGCAAGCCAAAGTCCAAGCAGCGACAGGGAGCCCAAGCCTCCCACAACATCGCGTCCATGTATCGCTCGACGGCGATCTTCTCTCATATTCACCGAGCTCACCGGCGTTGTTGCCGTGCTCATTGACGGTATCGTTACCAGCCGCTTTTTGGGCTCCGACGCCTACTCGGGCATATCGTTGCTCGCTCCCTTTTCCAGCCTGGTGCTGCTTGTTGCCGGAATCTTCTCCACGGGTTGCTCAATTGTGTGTTCGCAGTTTGTGGGACAAGGTAAAAGGGCGGAGGCAAACGAGGCGTTCAACCTGTCCTCGCTCCTTACGGTGTTGCTTTCCGTTGTGGTCATTGTTGCGTGCGTTGCGGTCCCGTCGTTCGTGCTCCAGCTCTGCGGCGTGCCCTTGGGCAAGTATCCCGAGCTCAATCCCCACATGTACGGCTACCTGGACGGCTACAAGGTGGGGCTTCCCGCGTTCATGCTCGCCCAGGTGATTGCCCCGATCTTGGTAATGGACAATGGCAAGGGGCTCTTCTCGACGTCCTCGATCTTTTTGTGCGCGGTTGACATAGCTTGTGACCTGCTGAACGCCTTTGTGTTCCATGGTGGAACCTTTGGCATGGGGCTTGCCACCTCCATAAGCTATTGGGTGCAGGCGATCATGCTCATAACGCACTTTGTGCGACCGAAGCATCTTTTTAGATACTCGCTCAAGTACATGAGTCTCCGCCATCTTGGGGTGGTTTTGGGCAACGGAACGCCGGCGTTGGTAAAGAAGCTCTCGACGACGGCCAAAGAGATCATTACCAACTACCTGAACATTATGGTGGCGCTCACCACGGTGGCCATTGCCGCTCGCGGCATCCAAAGCGACTTTATGCAAATCTTCTATTGCATTCCCACGGGTATGGGACGGGCGCTTGTAACCATGGTTGGCATCTACTACAGCTCGAACGATCTCAAGGGCCTGAGGTTTCTCTATTCCTATGCGCTGCGCCTTGGCGTCCTGCTGTCTGCTGGAACTGCGGCCATAATTCTTCTGGCGGCACCGCTGCTTGCCGGCATCTACACGTGGTTGTGGAATGCGAGAGGACCTACCACTTTTGCATGGACCACCGCGTGGACGAGCGATCGGCAAAGCTCATGACGCTCTTTGTGGAGGAGATGGCCACAAACATCGTCGCGTCGGCCCAAAGGAAGAAAAAGCCCGTGCGCGTTGACTTCCGCCTGTACATGGACGGTACGCGCATTTGCTTTAGCATGATGGACTTGGGTGATTACTTTGACCCGACCTTGTTTTACGAGCGTCATGCTGACGACGACCCCACGAGCAACATTGGGATTCGCATGGTGATGAACATGGCCGAGGAGGTTCGCTATTACAGCACGTTTGGCAGCAACAACCTCGTTGTTTACCTAAACTAGGCCAGGGTGGGCGTCTTTGTCTTCTTGTTTGGTTTGTCGTATTTCTTGAAGGGATACTCGTCCTCAGTTGGCGGTATGTTGCCTGCAAGAAGAACTTTTCCCTCGGGATACGTTGGGTGTCCGTCCACGGCGAGCAAGCCCCATACCTTACAATGTTGATGTAATGAGCCATGGAAGGAGATGCGCCATGCAGCACGAATGCAAGATCACCGTCCTGGAGACGAAGTGCTTCGAGGACTATCAAGAGAAGTACCTGGCCGACCCCAAGTCTGGACCGTGCCCGTTCTTCAAGCCGGGTGACGAGTTCGTATTGAAAAGGACGCCTAGGCAGGACGACTTCTACCATCTGATGGACGGGAGGTTCTGCGGCGAGGCATGGGATGCCGTCAGCCGATACGTATACACCGCACTGCAGGGCGGCTCCATAATGAAGGGCTGGACTAACGACGACCGCGTGATGATCGCCTGCTGCAACGACGGCACCCGCCCGGTCATCTTTAGGATCGAGCGCATCGACATTCCGGAGAGCGAGGAGGAGGCGGAGTGGCTAGCACGGCAGGACTTCTCCAACTCCGCCGAGGACGCCTATACCGGCTAGCGTGTTGCAGCAAGGCGCCATGCGCTGCGTGCAAGGAACACATTCGACAAAGGGGACGGAGGGGCTTTCCGCGGGGATGCAAGCCGAATCAGGATTGCTCTTGCGCATTGTGGCCCGATACCATGTCTTTTGGGGCATCGTCCCGCCCGCACTGGGGACGCCGGCGGAGCCAAATCTGTAGACGTGAACTCGAGCTCGTTTGGTCACAGTTCACATCTACAAAAATGGTTTGAAATGTTTCGCGCTCAACTGGGATTTTACAGAATTTGATGCATCCGCTTTGTAGTTGTGAACTGTAGGCAATCGGCTACAGCACACAATTACAAAAACGGTCGGGGACGCACCTCCGCGACCTGCGGTTTTGCTCTCGCGGAAAGGGCGAGTCTTGTAGATGTGAGCCGGCGGGCTACCCGACCCCCGAAAGGGTCGCGCCGGCCGGACGCCGGCGTAGGGGAGTTGGATGGCGCCCTTGGCGCCCGCGAAGTGAATCAAGTTCTTGCCGAAGGTGGGCATTCCCCAGCTGATTCGCACTGGCTCCTCGGGCAGTGCGACGCGTATCGTCTCGCAGACCCTCGTGAGGTCTGCCTGGGCCGCCTCGTCGAATCGGCCGATGTAGGCGCTTGTCTCTTCTCCCATGTCGACCTCCCCACGCGATGTGTCTCTGCCATCATTCTGTGACGCATACAGCTGGTAGGGCGTCCAGGATTGCGGATGAGGACAAAGGAGACAGGGCGTTTACCCCGACTGCCATCCGTTCGTGCGGGGACGGCGAGAGGCCCGTTCGCCTCGAGATCCCTGCCATGCGTTTGAAATATGGGTAGCCGATTCTACGGAATCCATTCGCGTCGCCTTTTACCTGCGGGCATGCGGTGTGCCATACGGCCCGTACGGACGATTGGCACGAGATTTTCAAACATTTACCCCTGGTTTCGAAGCGAGGCGCACCTTCGCCGTCCCCGCCGCCCGGCGAAAGGTGCGAAGGCGCGAACCCGTGACAAATCACCGAGTGCTTGCATGCTGAAGCAAGCGGAAGTGCTCGCCCCAAGCGGCGGAGAGCATGCCCCGCACGGCCTCGTCGACCGCCTCCCTGTGCGCTGGCTGGACGACGAGCATGTAGTATCGCTGCGAGACCCTCTCGAACTTGAGGGCAAGGCCGGATGCGCCCGGGAAGCCGTCCCCGCCCAGCAGCTCCTCGAGCTGGCGGGCGTAGAAGGGGTCCTTCCGCCTGGCCTTGTGTGTGTTTTGTCAAGCATGAATTTCGGAAATTACCATCTCTTTCTTTCGGGCGTTCCCACGGAACTTTTTCGGGTATTGCCAAGGGG